>JBGATZ010000073.1:0-14321 GCA_044228905.1 Cyclobacteriaceae bacterium
GATGTGCCGGCTGTTGCAACCAAGACTGTGGAGATGGTTTTGAAGAAAGCACATGAACTCTTTCCTGATGTCCGTGTCTTTGGAGCAGGAAAGTCCTTTGGAGGGAGAATGACCTCTCAGTTGCTTGCCAAAACCCCAATCGATTTTGTGAAAGGCATTGTCTTTTTTGGGTTTCCATTGCATCCTGCCGGAGCACCTTCGATTGATCGGGCGGAACATTTAAAACAGATCACCGTCCCGATGCTGTTTCTTCAGGGTACGCGTGATACCCTGGCTGAGCAGGACTTGATCGAAGGAGTTTGTAAGACCTTAAAAAAGAGTTCTCTAATCCTTTTTGAGAAAGCAGATCACTCGTTTAAAGCCGGTAAAAAGGAGTTTATTCCTGAGTTAGTCGAAGCCACAGAACAGTGGCTGGATAGCCTCTAAGGCTTCATAATGCAGGCTGGAGAAAGGCGCTGCTGGGGTTGTTGTTATTCTTCCTGTTGCGCGCTTTGTCCAGCGAACTCATCTTCCTGATCAAAGCCTGTTCTTCTTTTGTGAAGAAATTAAACTTCACGTTGTTTTGTGACTCTACAAATTCTTCCACGCTTGCATAAAAACGAAGCCGGTATTTAAACACGGTTTTGCTTCCAATTGCTTTTTTGAAGTCGCGCAAATCAGCGCGCTCGTTAATCCAATAAAGTGCTAAACCATTATCTTCAAGCGATCCTGGCATGAAGGCAAAGTCGGAACCTTCCAGGTTCTCTGAAACTTCTTTTTCGAAACCTGGTTTTCCTGAAATATATATTGTTATCCAATTCATAAATTCTTTCTCAATCAATTTTTCGATCTGACCCACTAAATAGTATTTTGATTTTATCGCCTGGGGCAGAAGAAATTTCTGTAGCGAAGCGACTATTAAAAATATTATTTATAGTCAATACTAAGTTAGTCTAAAAAATCTGCAACCCTAATACGTGCTGCATCTGAATAGGTTACAAACAAATTTCAGACCTACATATTTAAGACGAGAAAAGACACTCAAAAGTTCAGAAATTCATTGAGTAAATAATGTAGAATTAGCTACTCACAAAGGGTGAATTTTACAAACGAGTGCACTGGCGCATCTTTTTATTCATCCTTTTACATAAGAGTAATTTGTTTATGAAGAAGATACTTGTTCCTACCGATGTTACACCGATTGCAGAACTCGGTTTAAAGCTGGCAGTGCAGATTGCCAAAAAAGCGGATGCAACAATCAGTCTGGTGAATTTTACAAGACATCCATTCAATAAGACGTTTACAGCAATGGGGGATGCAAACACGAAACGATTTGAAGAAGACGCTGACGTGTTTACTATTCAATTACTTCACGCAAATAAAGAAAGGCTGGAGGCTTTGGCACTCCGATATAACAAGGATGTTGCTATAGAAATAGCCATTGAAGACAATGCCTTTAAAGAAGGCATTGATGAATATTTGCATCGCGAAAACGTTGATTTGATTGTGATGGGGACATCCGGAGAAGAGAACGCAATTGAATTATTTACGGGCAATCACACTGAGCAAACGATAAAAGTTTCGAAATGCCCGCTTATCTCGGTAAGAGATGGATTCAATATTCATGAATTCAGCAATATTGTATTGGCAGTGAATGTAATTGACGAAGAAAAGATTGTTCGCGGCCTCACCGCTCTTCAAACCATTGCCGGATATTTCGATGCGCGTGTTCATCTGGTGCATGTGATCAGTGATGCTTCCAGGTCCGTTCAGGATATCACTGATTATTTTACCAACCTTGCTGAAGTAGTGGGGCTGACAAAATACAGTGTTACTATATTGGAAGCTCATCATCAGGCCGAGGGCGTGATGATGTTTGCGCGGCAAGTGCGAGCAGGACTCGTGGCAGTCATTAAAAATTCACACGATTCATTCTTCCATATCTTCTCTCATCATTTCTCTGATCGCATGATTAAAGAAATGGGAAGACCGGTATTAACAGTTAATGCAGATAATTAATAATTAGAGTTATGATCAAGGTAATGGCAATGGTACTTGTATTGTTCGGTTTTATCGGACTAATACTGGGTGTGCTTGGAATTTTTGGACGTGATCTGGTTGCTTTAAGCCCATGGGCTTTGGCAATCCTTGGAATTATTTTCTTTACGGCAGGAATAGGTCTTCTTAAAAGAAGAAGAGATACAGATGAGGTGTAAGAAAGAAAAGAATATAGCTATTGCTCATCTTCATCATAAAATTCCTGTAAAGAGCCAAAATAGGTTTCTTTCCATCCATCAACGATGTCATCATAGGCCTCATCCGGAATATTGGTGTGTTTCAACTCTGCTGATGTTCCTTGTTTATCAGGATGAAGAATGATAGTTACAATTGAATCTTTTTCCTGTTCACCAAAGTACCACTGCTGAACTATTTTTTTTCCTTCCACGAATTCGATATTCTTCCCTACAATACTTCCTTCCCAAAGCGAAAACTCGCTTCCTGGTTCAGTAGACATTTCCGCAGATTCGCCTGACCATAATTGAATAGTATTTGGATTGGTTAAGGCCAGATAAACGTCTTCCGGAGGCGCGGGAATGATAAAGTACTTCTTGAAATCTTTCATTTCTTTAAAGGAATGGAACAAAGGTAGAAGATATTAGTTTTACTTATCTTAAAGTGAAATTAAAAACTAATGTCTTCTATCACACTTGACCAGATGCTCGGGATTGACTACCCGGTGATCGTTGCTCCTATGTTCCTCATTTCCAATGCCAAAATGGTGAAGGCGGCCATGGACAATGGAATTACTGCCGCTTTTCCTGCACTGAACTACCGAACGGATGAGGAGTTTCGTGCAGCCATTAATGAACTGAAAGCACATTCGTCCAAACCATTTGGAGTCAACCTGATTGTAAATAAATCCAATCCGAAGTATAAGGGACAATTAAAGATTTTACTGGAAATGAAAGTGGCTTTCATTATTACTTCATTGGGTAATCCCAAAGAAGTGATTGAAAAGTGTAAGCCGTTGGGTATAAAAGTATTCTGTGATGTGGTGGATCTGGAGTATGCACAAAAAGTGGAAGCGCTTGGTGCGGACGCGGTAATTGCCGTAAACTCCCGAGCAGGAGGGCATGCAGGAAATATTGAGCCGGAATCGTTGATCACTTTACTAAAACAGAACTGTTCTGTTCCGATTATTTCAGCTGGAGGAATTTCGTATGGCAGTGATTTGAAGAATGTAATGGATTGGGGCGCCTCTGGTGCTTCTATCGGAACAATTTTCATGGCCAGCGATGAAGCCACCATTTCCCTGGAGTATAAGCAGGCCCTGATTGAGTATGGCGAGAAAGATATTGTTCGTACCACAAAATTATCGGGCTCTGCATTGACCGTAATCAATACACCTTACGTACAGCAACTGGGTACCAAAGCCAATTGGCTGGAATGGATTCTGCTTCATAACAAAACATTAAAGAAATATGCGAAGTTATTGATCGCTTTTAAAGGAATGAAGCAAATTGAGAAGGCAGCTTTTGGAGCAACCTATAAAACGGTATGGTGTGCCGGACCAGCCATTGAATCCATTAACCGCATCCGCCCGATGGCAGAGATAATTAGAACCTTTCTGAAAGAGTTTAATGAATCAAGAGGTAAATAATTGTAGAATCAAGACTACAATCTGCACTTCGTTTAGCTTCCAAATCACCTGATTGGGATCAATTTATATTGGTATGGGGATTGTATTGTCTTGTGACGTATCACCATAGCGATGAATAAAATTGTATTTGTATTGTTTTTTGTGATCATGGCTTTGTTCAGCTGTGATGAAAACAACAATTTTGTAGTCTTCTCCATTCAAAACGATGTGGACCTGGGTAAGCAGGTGTCGCAGGAAATAGCCAATGATCCGGCTCATTACAAGATATTATCTCCTTCAGCTTATCCGCAGGTATATTCATATCTCAATGGAATGAAGGACGCGATCCTGAATTCAGGTGAGATTAGTTATAAAGATGAATTCGCCTGGGAGCTTCACGTGATTCAGGATGATACTACACTCAATGCATTTGCTACGCCAGGCGGATACATTTACATCTATACGGGTTTGATTAAATACCTGGATCATGCCGATGATCTCGCTGGCGTATTAGGTCATGAGATGGCTCATGCGGATCAGCGTCATTCTGTTCGGAATCTTCAAAAGAGTTATGGGGTAGAAGTACTGTTGGCAGTTGCGTTGGGCCAGAATCCCAATGCGTTGGAACAAATTGCAGGACAGGTAGCAGGTACATTGGCGGGTTTGCAATTCTCGCGAGAATATGAGACGGATGCGGATTCGCACTCGGTTGAGTATCTGGCGAAAACCAAATATGCATGCAATGGAGCAGCGTTGTTCTTTATCAAGTTAAATGAGCAAGGTGATAGCGCACAACCTCCCGAATTCTTAAGTACTCATCCTAATCCGGAAAACCGGATTGAAAATATCAACAAGAAAGCCGCTGATTTAAAATGCAGCACCAGCTTATCAGGTGACACTGGCTACGATCAGATCAAAGCCAGTCTTCCCTAAACAATCTTTGTCATTCCGGATAGAAACAAGTATTCATCAGAATTAAAGAATCATTTTGATTTCTGATCAGAGCGATTCCTTATTGAATAAGAGTGCGTCCGGAATGACAAAACTAATTACAGTTCAATTATACACTTACCCACTTCAGGTGTTTTCACCTGAAGTTAAGATCAATAGATGTCAGGAGATAACACCTAATATGGCGGAACTTGAAATAACAGCGTCCCCGCTGGGAGATGATGTCAGACAATTTATCGTTCAATGATTGCTGCTACACCCATTCCACCTGCTGTGCAAATGGAAATGAGACCTCTTCCTTTTCCTTTTTGCTGAAGCATCTTTGCCAATGAGCCGACAATGCGTGCACCGGTAGCTCCAAACGGATGACCCAACGCAACGCTTCCACCTTTCACATTCATTTTCGTCCTGTCGATTGAGCCCAGTGCTTTGTCTTCTCCTAATTCATTTCTGCAATAGTCGTCACTTTCCCAGGCTTTGAGTGTGCATAATACCTGTCCCGCAAATGCTTCATGAATTTCATAAAAGTCAAAATCCTGAAGTGAGAGTTTGTTTCTTCTCAGCAATTGAGCTACAGCTAATGTCGGAGCCATCAACAATCCCTTTCCATGAACATAATCTACAGCGGTTGATTGCACATCAGTGATGTATGCCTGAATATCAAGATTGTTTTGCTTTGCATAATTTTCTGATGAAAGCAGAACAGCGGCAGCACCATCCGTAAAGATTGTACTGTTGCCAGCCGTTAATGTTCCCTTATCGCTCTTATCAAAAGCAGGTTTGAGTTTTGCCAGCTTCTCCATACTTGTATCAGCACGAACGATGGTGTCTTTCGTTGCAGATTTATAAGGAACAATCAAATCGTTGTAGAATCCTTCTGCATACGCTTTCGCAGAATTCACGTGACTTTGATAAGCGAGCTCATCCTGTGCTTCACGGCTAATCTTCCATTCCTTCACCATCTTCTCTGTATGCTGTCCCATGGACATACCAGTTCGTGGCTCTACGATTCCAGGAAAAGCAGGTTTGAGATCACTGAACTTGATGCTGGCAATTTTTGACAGACGCTCACCCAGACTTTTTGCATTATTTACGTCAATCAGTTTCCATGCTAGTGCTTTCCTGATCATTACAGGCAGATCACTATTGGTGTCACTTCCGCCACCAATGCCAGCCTCGATCTGTCCTGTTGCAATTCGTAATGCAATCCAGTTAATGGTTTCTAAACTTGTTCCACAAGCGCGTTGCATATTCAATGCAGGAGTACGTGCGTCTAATTCACTTCCCAGAACTACTTCACGGGAAAGATTCCAATCCAACGAACTGGTCATCACTGCTCCAAAAGCAACGTCACCTAATCTTTTTCCTTGAAGATTATATTTCTTAACAAGAGCTTGCAGTGATGCGGTGAGCATCTCCTGGTTGCTGGTACGGCTATACTCTTTAAATGATTTAACAAATGGAATGCGTTGACTTCCGATGATGGCAACACGTTGAGTTGCGTTTAACATATTGAGTGATTTTTTGTTAAGTATTCCGAATGGATCTAAATCCACTTATAACATTTGGTGCGTAGATAATTAATTATACCCGGTTAAAATTATCAATTTTAAGGATTTTGAAGCCTTTTAACACCTTTTTTGGTGGTTCTGTTCGGGCTGGGGCGGATATAAAGGCTATTTTTGCATTTGCTGGGAACTAAGAATATGAACATTAAGCGAAAGACTGTCCGTGAACTGATTGCTCAGATTTCAAAGAGCGAATGGAAGTCGGAGTTAGAGAAGGCGTCTTTCAAGTATCATATTATTGCGTGCTGGGTATCGGTTATTTTCGATCCCATTTTTGCGATTACTGACTACATTAATATTCCGGAAAGCTGGGAACAGTTATTAGTGATCCGGTTGTGTGTTTCCGCAATTATCCTCATCACACTTTTTCTTCGCGAACCTTATCAACTCCCGTCTTACTTTGTAGTATCTGTTCCCTTTCTGCTCATCTCCCTTCAGAATGCGTACACCTATGGACTTATTCATAATGAAAATCTGCTAGGGCATAGTTTGAACTACATGGCATTGCTGATCGGAGCGTCCATGTTCGTCCTTTGGGAGTGGTACTATTCAGTGATCATTGTAGTGCTATCGGCTATTGTAACGAGTTTATTCATTTATTTCAATCCGGCAATTGACATTCATGAGTTTTTCGTGCATGGTGGACTGTTACTGGCAATGGTGTCCGTATTTATGATTGTATTAATCCGGGCACGCTATAACCTTACGGTGAAAGAAATCAAAGCGCGACTCGCTCTGCAGGCAAGCAATGAAGAGATTCAGGCTCAGGCTGAAGAAATCCAACTCATCAATGATAATCTTGAACTCATCGTGCAGGACAGAACGCACGAACTGCAAAAGAAAAATGAAGCACTCGAAGAATATGCATTCATCAATGCACACAAGCTTCGCAGCCCGGTGGCCAGCATCATGGGATTGATGAATCTGATGAACAAGACCAAACTTGATGATGAAGCCGCTGTCATAGCCCAGCATTTGGTTTCCTCAACAGAGAAATTGGATGAAGTAATCACCACCATGACTGAAGCCCTTGAAAAGGGTGACCGTTGATTTATAATCATCACTTTCATCTTTAGACATTAGTGGGTAAATCGTAATTTAGATGCGATTAATTGTTAATACTTGCTTATGCGTAACATCTTCTATACAGGATTATTTCTTTTCGCTTCACTCATTCTTTCATGCAGTAAAAAAGAAGTGGCTCCACCTCAGGCTGTGGGTCCTGTTCCTTCTGCTGCGCAATTGGCATGGCATGAAATGGAAATGAATGCGTTTATTCATTTTACGATCAACACGTTTACCGGTTTAGAATGGGGGATGGGTGGTGAAAGTGAAAAGCTTTTTAATCCTTCGCAATTGGATGCCAATCAATGGGTGAGCGTGTTGAAAGATGCTGGATTTAAAGGAGTAATTCTTACCTGCAAACATCATGATGGCTTTTGCTTATGGCCAAGTGCATACACAAAGCATTCTATCAAGAATAGTCCTTATAAAGAAGGTAAGGGAGATATTGTAAAAGATGTTTCTGAAGCCTGTAAAAAACATGGATTGAAATTCGGAATTTATCTTTCTCCCTGGGACAGAAATCATGAAGATTATGGAAGTGCTCCCTATGTGAAATATTATCGGAGTCAGCTAAAGGAGTTATTTGATAACTACGGCCCTGTATTTGAAATGTGGTTTGATGGAGCAAACGGAGGCACAGGTTATTACGGAGGTGTAAATGAAAAGCGTACAATTGATGGATCGAATTACTACGATTGGCCAACAACGTTAAACGAAGTAAGAACACTGGAGCCAAACATTATTTTCTTCAGTGACGCAGGACCAGGAGTGCGTTGGGTGGGAAATGAAAAAGGACTGGCAGGAGAAACAAACTGGAACGCGATCACACCAGATACATTGTATGCCGGCAAGGCGGGTATTGAAGGGTTGCTGAATACTGGGTCTGAAAATGGAACACACTGGATTCCTGCAGAAGTGGATGTGTCGATCCGTAAGGGATGGTTCTATCATCCTGAAGAAGATTCGTTGGTTAAAAGCCCGGAAAGATTACTGGAGATTTATCTTACGTCAGTAGGGAGAGGATCTACCTTACTGTTGAATGTTCCCCCTGATAAAAGAGGATTGATCAATGAATTAGACGTGGAATCTTTGAAGGGTTTTCGCTCATTGCTGGATAGTGAATTCAAAACTAATCTGGCATTGAATGCGAAAGTTACCACTGATTCATATCGTGGCGAATCAGAGCAATATTCAGCAACTAACCTTGTTGATGGAGATAGGGATACCTACTGGGCAACGGATGACTCTGTTCGTACAGCAAGTATTGAGATTGATTTAGGGCAGGTAAAGACAGTAAAGTATGTTGTACTTCAGGAATACATTAAGCTAGGACAGCGCGTGAAATCATTTGATGTGGACCTGTGGAAGGATAATGCATGGGTCAACGTTTCCAGTGCAACTACAATTGGTTATAAGCGAATTATCAAAATTGATCCGGTGGAGACGGAAAAAGTGAGAATTCAAATCAAGGATTCGAAGACTTGTCCAATTCTTGCCAGTATTGCTATTTATTAGTTGCCATTTTTAATGACGAATGTCAATAAAAATCAAATCCAATTGAGTTTGCGTGCATTTCGTATTGCCTGTAAACTTGTTTTTGCCTTTGTCTTTCGAAGTAAACTGGTTTTGTGATTCCGTATGGTGAAAGGGCTTAAAGAAATTGCTTTGGCCATTTCTTTAGTGCTCATGCCAGCGTCAAGGTATTGCAGTATTTGTTTCTCCCGGGGAGTTAGTATTTCAGTTGATGACTTGGGTACGTAACGATCCACTTGCCGAAAACTGAGTTTGAACCTCTTGCTTAAGATCATAAATGGCGTATTTAGAGCACCCATCTCCTCACGTGTTGTTAAAACGGAATAATGAACATACTGATTACTCGTATGTAAGAACGCAGCTTTCTCGTCCTGGATGTAAATGTACTTTCCTTCTTTCGATCGCAACCTGTAGTTAAATGCAAATTTCCATTTTTCGGGGAGATAGTCTTTTGATTTTGTGTGCAGTTCCATTCTTTCGTACAGTCTTCTTACGCTACTCTGATCATCGGGGTGAACTAAATTGAAATACTCTTCGGGAGAAGTAGATTTAAGATATTGCGAAGTATATCCTAAAATGGCTTCGCAATTTCTGCTTACGTATGCTACCTCCGGATGTTTGATTTTACATAATACAAGCACGGAATCTGAAAAACAATTCTCCAGAAAGTTTATTGCTGGCATGATGAATGAAGAATCTTCATCCTCATAATTCTTATAAGGAAATTTACGGTCTTGTGCTACGACTCTTCTAAACGTTTGGCCAATTTGAAAACCTTCTGACATATCTTCTATACCTGATTAGATTGGTACAAATGTCCTATTTTTTTTCGATGCCCTGTAGTTTTCTTTTGTGAAAAAAGTAAGGATATGAAAGTCATAACTATTGTTTTTATAATAATTATAATACTCACGGGGTTAAGTGCAGGATTGGGATTTGGTAATGCCATAGGATATATGCCAGGTATGAAAGATACACCTGCTAATCATATGATATCTTTCTGGCAGCATGTTGATCATTATTTCCGGGCAAGGATGCCAATATTTGGAAATGCACTTTTAATTTCTCTTCTCGTTGCCTTGTTTATGATGCGCAAAGAATGGCAATCAGCAGCATTTCTTTTTATAGCGATCGCATTTCTTGTCTGTGTTGGTGACCTGATTGTTATTCTCACACAAAATTTGCCGCTTAACGAGATTGTACAATCACTTGATGCGGAAAAGCCATTAACTATAGAGTTTGAGGGAATACGTAACAAGGCTATGAAGGCCTATTACTTACGGGCTTTTTTAAATATGGCTTCCTTTGCGTTCGTTCTTGGGGGAGTGATTCTGTACCTGCGTGCTCACATTAAGTGGATCGATTAATAAATCTTTGATGCGTACTTGTGTAGTCAGGCCCTTTTTGAAAAAATCAGCTCATGAATACTAGAACCACTTTTAAGATCCTGATGGTAATTATTTATTCTGTTGTCTTTTATGTTGTGGTTGGAAATTTGCTTCATTATTATTTTTTTCCTGAGAAGGAACCAGATTCCACCATGTATCCGGTCTCAGGCGATACTATTAATAATGTTTTTGCCGGTGAGCAGAGTTGTACCTGCAAACCTGTATGGCTCAATGGCCTTATTCGGTGAGAGAATTTCATCTGAAATAGCGACATTGTGCACCTTCTCTATTCATGAATATGACGAAACATTTACTGTGATCCAGGTGGAAGATTAACATTAGTTGAAGAAAAGATAGCTATCATATCCTCGCTCAGGAATTTCTTTAACAATTCCACGTGGAGATGCTCACTCCAGCTCTAAGCGGACTCTACGGAACCATCACGATTAACAAGGCGTCACCTGCTGGCCAAACATGATGCAATGTTGTAAAACCAGACGCTGGATTTCTATTCAAGAAGAATATCCAAAAACTGGTGATGCCTTTCCTTTGGGCCATGTTGTTTGTAAATTATGAATATACAATGACATTCGCATTGCAGAAAATGTTATCCTTTCTTTTGGCTCCGGCTGTTCGTCTTATTGGATACAAAACATGGCGGCCTGAATATTCCATTAAGTGGCAAAAGAAAATAGGCAGATAAGGTGATCAGTTAACTTAATTCCTTAATTGCCTCTAAAAGTTTATCCACCTCTTCATTGGTATTGTAAACGGCCATGCCAATACGAACCACACCACCTCGTTCAAGTAAACCTAAAACTTCGATTGCCCGTTGCGCGTAGAAGTGTCCATCCCAGGCGCAGATGTTTTTTAAGCCGAGCTGTACGCAGGTTTGTTGTGCTGATTTTTTTTCCAACGTAAACGAAACCGTTGGTGCGCGATGTGGCGAAGAA
Source organism: Cyclobacteriaceae bacterium (assembly GCA_044228905.1). Lineage (GTDB taxonomy): Bacteria > Bacteroidota > Bacteroidia > Cytophagales > Cyclobacteriaceae > ELB16-189. The sequence continues at coordinate 11,078 of JBGATZ010000073.1, forward strand.
AAATCCTCACCGATAATTTTTATTCCCTTTATTTTGCTCAATCCGTTGTACAGGCGAACAGCTAACTCGCGTTCATGCTCGCCAATGCTTTTGTAGGCATTTTTTATTTTCTCTTTCAGACTGGCACCGGTTCCCAAGGAAGCGATGAATTCTACTGCTGCGGTAACACCCGCTATAGCGGCATGATTTAATGTGCCTGTTTCAATCTTATCAGGAGCCACTTGTCCTGCAGTTCTTAAACGATCGGTATTCAAACGATCAAGCAATCCGGGCCTGCTATAAAGTAAGCCAATGTGTGGTCCATAAAATTTATAAGCAGAGCACAAAAGAAAATCACATCCTAGTTCCTGTACATTAATTTCAAAATGAGGAGCATAAGCAACTGCATCCAATACCAGCCAGGCTCCGGAGCGATATGCTAACTCTCTTCCTTTGTTTACATCATTTACTGTCCCCAGTGCATTTGATGCCATTCCCATGGCTATTACTCTTGTTCTTTCGTTGGCTTTTGAAGCAAAATCTTCATAGTCCAATGTTCCGTTGGATAACAATTTTACTTCACGAACGATTATTCCAAATTCGTGAAGCATGAGCCATGGTCCACGATTGCCTTCGTGATCGAGTTGAGTAATCAGCACCTCATCACCTGGTTGCAGGGAACGGGCAATTGCTCGAGCCAATGCAAAATTGAGTGTGGTCATGTTCTGACCAATAGAAATAGTGTCTGGATTCTCGGCACCTAGTAATGAACAAACGGCATAGCGCATATCGCGGATAATCTGGTCTGTTTCGTTTGTAGTGATGAATTCACCGTGCGTATTTGCGTTTGAGCGTTTATAATAGTTACTGATTGCGTCAATGACCGACTGGGGAACCTGTGTCCCTCCAGGCCCATCAAAATATACTAATGGCTGTTTGTTATGAAGACGTTGTAAGGAAGGAAATAAAGAACGAATCTGTTCGATGTTGATCATGGAAATTTGGGATATTCACTTCAAGATAGGAAGAGACGATCAAACGGAGAATCGATTCGTATAAAAACTGATGAGATGTGAGGGGAGGTTGACATGAATGACTATTTTTAACAAAACCAGACCTATGACCACGCGAAGAAATGCAATTAAGTCCATCGGACTTGGCGCCCTGGCGCTGCCCACACTTACTTCTGTATTTGCCAAAAATCCTTCTTTGCCCTCAGCCGGTAACGCTGATTATTGGAGTAAAATCAGAGATCAGTTTATGCTTGCAAAAGATAAAGTGTTCTTCAATCCAGGAACAGTAGGGGTGATGCCTCGAGTAGTAGTAGATAAAATGACTGAACATGTCCGTTATCTTGCCGAGAACGTAGCTGATTGGGCATATAAAGATGATAACAAAGAAGAATTTATCAGCGGATATAATAACCTGATGGGGATCCGCGCGAGTGTAGGAAAACTTATCAATGCAAGCCCTGTGGATATTGCTATGACAGATAACGTAACGAATGGAATCAGTTATCTTGCAAGTGGAATGACGCTTCAGTCAGGTGATGAAGTACTCACCACCAATCAGGAGCATGGTGGCGGTCGTGGAGGATGGCTGGTGAAAGAGAAACGATATGGCATTGCTTTCAAAGAAGTTGTGGTTCCCAAACCAATAAAGAATTCTCAGGAAGCGTATGATGTCATTGTGAAATCATTCACACCTAAAACAAAGGTGCTGATGATCTCTCACATGATTTCAGGTAGTGGAGCCATTCTTCCTGTAAAAGAAATCTGTGCGGAGGCAAAGAAGCGTGGTATCTTCACTATCCTGGATGGAGCACAAACAATAGGTCAGATTAAAGTAGATGTGAAAGACATTGACTGCGATGCGTATGTGGGGTGTTTTCATAAATGGATGGGAGCCCCGGCAGGAACGGGCTTTATGTATGTAACAGGAGAGAAGATGAAGGAAATCTGGACTACTGTGGCAAGCGGCAGATGGGACAATCACGAAGATGAAGGATTCCGCTTTACTCAACGCGGCACAGGAAACTTTCCGGTATTGAAAGGATTAGAAGCAGCCCTGGACTTTCACAATGAGATCGGTTCAGATAAAGTATATGAACGAATCAAATTTCTTGGGTTACGATTGAGAACAGGTCTTCGTAAAATCAATAGAGTAAAAATTTATTCTCCGGAAGAAGAAGCGATGTGTGCGGGTATTACTGTTTATAATATCGAAGGAATGACTGGAGCAAAATTGCAGGACGAGTTCTGGACACGAGGAAGAATGAGACCTCGTAATAGCGGGGAACTCTATGGCGTAAGGCATTGCACGCACATCTTCAACAACGAAGAGGAAATCGATAAAGCATTAAGTATCGTGAAGACATTGGCTGGTTAACGCTTTCTTTACGATCTTTGCATCTACTTGATTAAAGCAGATGAACATAATTGACAAAGCGGGGCCGGGGATCCAGGAACCACCCGTGAAAGCAAAGCCGGATGTGGATATGGAGGTCTTACTTTCCATCCATCCGGAATTAATGGAAGATTCCTTTGTGTATGTTCATTGCCATTTTAATAATAAAGGCCAGGATGCGTTAATCCGTATCTGGAAGACTACTTTTCGAGTAGATGTAGTTTCATCTGCACGATCGCAATTGGTGCATGCCGAGAATATCACTATTGCACCCCAATGGACGTTGATCCCCGATCATCAGAAGTACACGTTCCTGCTTATTTTCTCAGGACTTCCCAAATCATGCAAGCAGTTTGATATGATTGAGGAAATCTCCCAGCCAGGTGGATTCCATGTGAAGAACATTCCACGCAATGAAACGGATATCTATCACGTGGACTTGGCAATGTAGAATTTTCATCGCTTATTTTAGTTTTTAAGAAAGGCGAGTTGAGCACGCTTATCTTTTTGCTGAATCAACAGGAAATATTCTCCTTGTGCATAGTCGCTTGTATTTACTACTACATCCTGATTGTTCCAGGTAACTACTTTTTCAATCAGGCTGCCACTGGAATTTACGATTGTCAGGTTGATTTCCTGTCCGTCATAAAATCCTCTTATTTTTAGTTTCAACCAATCAGAAGCCGGGTTTGGATAAAGAAGAAGTGAGGAGTACATGTCCTCAAGGCCTGTAATGATCAATTCAACTGGATCCGATTTATTACTTGAACATCCTTCTTCGTTTTTAATTATTACGGAATAGGATCCAGGTGACGAGGTTGTGTATTCTTGGAGTGTCGCACCATCAATTGGATTGAGC
>JBGATZ010000074.1:0-13968 GCA_044228905.1 Cyclobacteriaceae bacterium
GATGCTCCTGAGGGAGGATGGCAGCTCTATGTGTTCCCGCACGTCAATCCGGATAGAGATTTCAGTCTTGAAGCAACATTCACCCAAGTGAATGGTAATACCGATAATGGTTTTGGTTTTATCTGGGGATATGATAAAAAAGAGAAGCTCAACAATTTTGTTATCACGACTACGGGGTTTGTGAAAGTCTATTCGTCAGACTCAACACGGAGCGATGCAAAAGAATGGTCAGAAACGAAATTGGTGAAGCCACTTGGACAAGGCAACAGACTAAAGATCGAACAGCTTAAAGGACAAGCAAAATTCTATCTGAACGGACAACAAGTGTTCAGCATGAAGGGCTTGCCATGGTTTGGAAAAACAGTCGGCTTTGTTTGCTACACGAAGATGAAGTTTCATGTTGATGACCTCATGTTTTCGCAGCAGGAAAAAATCAACCTGCCTGAAAATCTAAAGAAAGGATTGGTGAAAGAAAACCTGGGAACACAGGTCAATTCAAAGTGGGATGAAGTCACTCCGAAGATTGCTGCCGATGGAAAGATGCTATTTTTTGGACGGAAATTTAATCCAAGTAACCTGGGCGGAGAAAAGGATGGCACCGATATCTGGATGAGTACAACCAAAGACGGAAACGTTTGGGGACCTGCACAAAATTTAGGAAAGCCCATCAACACGGATGATGTAGATAATATTGTTTCCGTAAGTCAGGACAATAATTCGATACTCGTTGCGCAAGCGCATGACTTTAAAGTATATGAACGAACTTCAACGGGTTGGAAGGACGCAGGGAATCTTGGGATCTATTATGAAGATGAGAATGAATTCTTCGAAGCGTGTCAGTCGGCAGATGGAAAGGCCATTCTGTTTACTGCTGAGAATAGTCAGAACCTTTATTATAAAAAAGGCGAGAGCGAAAAAGACATCTATGTTGCATTAAAGGATCAGAAAGGGAAATGGGGAAAGCCTTTTAATCTGGGTGCGAAGTTGAATTCAACCGGAGATGAAACTTCTCCCTTTCTTGCCGCGGATGGTCGCACTTTATATTTTGCCACGGACGGAAGACCTGGCTATGGAGATAAAGATATCTTCATGAGCAAACGTATTGGTGATGGCTGGACTAATTGGACTACACCTGTTAACCTTGGTCCGGAAATCAATACACTTTCATTTGATGCCTATTATACGGTGCCTGCTTCAGGAGAATATGCATACATGGTAAGCAGCGCTGCCAGTCATGGTCTTACCGATCTGATTCGTGTAAAGCTTCCTCAGGAGATTAAGCCTGAAGCAGTGGTGTTGATTTATGGTAAAGTTTTAAATGCAAAAACAAAGCAACCGATAGAAGCAGATATTGTTTTTGAGAATTTGACTACAGGGAAGGAAGCAGGCGAAGCCATCTCAAATCCGAAGACGGGTGAATTCAGAATTGTATTGCCGTACGGTTCAACGTACGGATATCGTGCCGTGGCAAATGGATTTCTTTCTATGAATAAAAATATGGACCTCACTCTTTTGCAGGACTATAAAGAATTGCAGGAAGATCTGATGCTTGCTCCGATTGAAATTGGTCAGGCAGTGCAACTACAGAATATATTCTTTCTTCAAGGCAAAGCAGAGTTGAAGCCAGAGTCTTATCCGGAGCTGGATCGTTTGGCAGATCTGTTGAAAAACAACATGACCATCGAAATTGAATTATCCGGACATACAGATAACAGAGGAGACCGCAGTGCGAACTATGATCTCTCTGATGATCGCGTGAAAACAGTAATTGCATATCTGATCTCTAAAGGAATCAATAAAACCAGAATGAAAGGTCAAGGCTATGGAGGATCAAGACCGTTAGTTCCCAATGATACTGATGAACATCGTGAGATGAACCGAAGGGTAGACTTTAAGATTGTGAAGAAGTGATGGAGAAGATTCAGAACTATATCAATGGTGAACTGATTGAGCCGATCTCGAAGCAGTATCTCGATAACATCAATCCTGCCGAAGGAAAAGTGTATAGTCTGATTCCTGACTCGGATGAGAAGGATGTTGCGCTGGCTGCAAAAGCTGCCAGTGAAGCTTTTAAGGAATGGTCTTCATTACCTTCTGAGAAAAGATCGCAGATTATGCAGCGCATTGCCGATTTAATCAATCGTGATCTGGATAAACTTTCAATTGCCGAAAGTATTGATCAGGGAAAACCAGTTAAGGTTGCTAAAACATTAGATATTCCACGTGCTGCTGCGAATATGAGCTTCTATGCATCTGCAGCAGTGCACTTTGCAAGCGAAGCACATGTGACGGATACACAAGCGATAAATTATACACTAAGAAATCCGATTGGTATTGTAGGATGTATTTCGCCCTGGAATCTTCCGCTCTATTTATTTACGTGGAAGATTGCTCCTGCATTGGCCGCTGGCTGTACTGTGGTGGCAAAGCCATCGGAGATTACACCAATGACTGCTTACTTGTTTTCTAAACTTTGTATCGAAGCTGGATTGCCAAAGGGAGTATTGAACATTGTACACGGATTGGGAGGTAAAGCAGGACAGGCCATTATTGAACACACTGAAATTTCTGCAATTTCATTTACAGGGGGTACGGTTACAGGAAAAAGAATTGCAGCGACTGCGGCACCAATGTTTAAGAAACTCTCTCTGGAACTGGGGGGTAAGAACCCGAATATCATTTTTGCGGATTGTGATTTTGAACATGCGATCGGCACATCAATTAATTCATCTTTCGCTAATCAGGGTGAGATCTGCTTGTGTGGATCACGGATTTTTGTTGAACGAAGTTTGTATGACAAATTCGTGAATGAATTTGTAAAGCGGACAAAAGCTTTGGTAGTAGGGGATCCTTCAGATGAGAAAAGCAATCTGGGAGCAATTGTTTCAGAGTCACATTTGAATAAGGTTCTCTCCTATATCAAATTAGCCAAACAAGAAGGAGGAAAAATTCTGACTGGTGGCAATCGGGTTCAACTTTCCGGTCGGTTGAAGGATGGCTATTACCTTGAGCCTACTGTCATTATTGGATTAGATCATCAATGCAGAACTAACCAGGAAGAAATTTTTGGTCCAGTAGTCACGATCATGCCATTTGATAAAGAAGAAGAAGTAATTGCTTTTGCGAATAGCACAGGTTATGGGTTATCAGCCACAATCTGGACAGAGAATTTAAAACGTGCACATCGAGTATCTGCTCAAATAAAGAGCGGAATCATTTGGGTGAATTGCTGGTTGTTCAGAGACCTGCGTACTCCTTTCGGAGGTATGAAACAATCAGGAGTAGGGAGAGAAGGCGGCTGGGAAGCATTGCGATTTTTTACGGAAGCAAAAAATGTGTGCATTAAGCTTTAATTAGCATCCGGTTTGGATTTTGGATCCTGGAGATTGTGCCAAATGGAAATGATTTCAATTGATTTATCGGAGACTTCATAAAACACTGAGATGTATTCTTTTACTAAAACTCTCGTTTTATAATTGTCAGATAGCCTTCCAATGAATGGATGAGTGAAAGTAGTTTGATAGCCGTTTTAGTTTCTTTTAAAAGCTTTTGGCTGAATCTTTTGCTTTTATTTCTTAAAATATAAAAAGGTAGAATATCCTGAAATTCAAACTCGGCTCTGTTTGACCAGATTATTTTCCTTTTAGCAATGATTCTAAATTTCGCATCACCACGGCATGAGTTTTGGATTTGCCTTTTTTGATCTCACTTTTCCCAAGAACAATATTCTTTCTCTGAGCAGCGGAAAGTTTGTAAGGTTTGCTTAGCTGAATCAAATTCATTTCAGCCATGTCATTTAATAATTTTTTTACTTTGGGCTCAAGTATTGAAATTTCGATTATTTCCATGAGATAAATTTAGTAAATAATTAGTTTTGGATGCTTGTTCTCAACTATGGAATTTTTCGACATCACTAAAATATTCTTTACCGTTCTGGATTATCCGATGAGTTACCTAGAGTTCTTCTCCGTAGTCACGGGATTGATTGCCGTTGCCTTATCAGCGAAAGCACATCTCTGGAGCTGGCCCATTGGTTTGATCAATGTTTTTCTGTCTGCGTTCTTCTATTATCAGATTCAGCTGTATCCGGATATGTTTCTGATGGTATTCTTTTTTGTGACTAATGTGCTAGGATGGTGGCGCTGGGCTAATCCCAAACCGGATGAGGAAGACAAGAAAAAAGAACTGAAAGTGAGCTGGATGGGATGGAAACAGTTTTTGTTATTATCAGCAGCTGGACTGGCTGGAACTTTTCTCATTGGAAAACTGGCCAGCAATCTTCATGAATGGCTTCCTTATTTATTCAATTTACCAAGTGCTTATCCGTATGCCGATTCATTCATTCTGGTAATGAGTGTAATCACTACCTTCTTCATGATTCAAAAGAAAATTGAATGCTGGATCATCTGGATTATTGTTGATGTAGTAGCTACTTATTTGTACTTCCTGAAGGGAGCAAAGTTTTTTGGTGTAGAGTACCTGATCTTTACAATGATCGCCATTTTTGCCTTGTGGCACTGGATCAGAGAATACAAATCATACCTGGCAAAAGCATGAGAAGAGGGTTAGTGATTGGGAAGTTTATGCCCATTCATCAGGGACACATTGCGTTGATTCAGTTTGCCGCATCTCAATGTGAAGAAGTGATTGTCTCTATGAGCTATGGCTCAAATGATCCGATTGATGGAGAGCTTCGCTTCTCCTGGATTCAGGAGATCTTTCAAAGTCAACCAAAGATTAAGCCTTTCATTATCAAAGATGATTTTGATGATGAAACATTGTCTTTGCCCAAGCGGACAAAAATCTGGAGTGAACGGATGCACAAGGCGTACCCTCCTGTTAATGTCATTTTCAGTTCAGAAGAATATGGCTCTTACTTTGCGGAGAATATGAATGCAGAGCATCGGAGTTTTGATCCTGAACGGAAGGAGTTTCCTGTTTCTGCTTCGTTGATTCGTAATCATCCGTTCAAGTATTGGGAATTTATTCCTGATGTAGTGCGGCCTTTCTTTGTGAAAAAAATTTGCTTCTATGGGCCGGAGAGCACGGGTAAATCTACGATGGCCCAACGAATGGCTGAAATCTATCACACGGAGTTTGTTCCGGAAGTAGCCCGAGAACTGATTACATCAAATGAATTTACTGTAAAAGATATTTTACGGATTGGTCACGCACAAACCAAACGAGTGATCGACAAAACGCGAACAGCAAACAAAATTCTTTTTTGTGACACGGATGTAATCACTACCCAGATTTATTCAGAGCACTATCTGGATACTATTCCTCCTGAGTTATATGAATTAGAGGAGGTGGTGAAATACGATCAATACTTTTTACTGGATATTGACGTAAAGTGGGTGGAGGATGGATTGCGTGATTTGGGTGATCGGAGAAAAGAGATGTATGAAGTGTTTAAAGACAAACTGGATAGGAGGAGTATTCCTTACCTGAAAGTGAGCGGGAGCTACGAAGAGCGGGAGGAATATATCAGATCTGTTATTGATAAGATGCTGGATTCTTGATTCTGGGAATGACCAACCAGTATCAAGAATCCAGAATCGAGTATCATTTTCCTGCAGTCTCCGTCTGAAATGTTTCGATACACTTCCTGTCTTGCAAAGTCACATAGCACGTCTTCTTATCTTTTCCTCCGAAGTTGATGTTGCTGGTTTTCTTTCCTTTCATCTCCACTTCACGAAGTTGTTTTCCGTCTGGTGAATAGATGACAATAGTGCCTTTACCCCAGCGGGTCACGTAAAGATTTCCTTTGCTGTCGCATTTCATTCCATCAAAACCAAAATCAGGTACTTCTCCGAAAAGCTGTTTGTTGCTGATATTGCCTTTCGCATCCACATCAAACTTCCAGATTTTCTTTTGTACACTTTCATTCACGTAAAGTGTCTTTTCATCCGGACTTAATTCAATCCCATTAGTTGTTCCCATGCCTGATTGAACAAGATTTGCTTTTCCGTCTGCATCAATTCTCCAGATTTGTCCTGTACTTTCTTTCCAGTTAGGATCGGAAGCAAATAACCAACCCTTTTTACTAATAGTAATATCGTTAGGTTGATTGAACTGATCGTTGTGGCTGAACACAGTTACTTCTCTTGTTTTTTTATCAACTTTCAAAACATTGTGCGCAGCGAAGTCAGCCAGCAACATATTTCCATGCTTGTCAAATTGAATGGCATTGGCAATGCTTCCTTCAGGTAGGGTAACATACAATTCAATTTCACCTTTAGCGTTTACCGCTCCGATTGTTCCGTCTTTCTGATAATTGACTACGTATAAAATGCCGTCACGATAGATCGGCCCTTCACAATTTTCCGTGAATTGATTTTCCAACGTTAAATCTTTAGCGAGATAGTTGGATTGGGCTAAAGCGGATAAACTTATTGATAAAATCGCGGTGAATAGTAATGACTTAATCATAAAACAGAAGATCTTAAATGGCTTTTTTTCTTCCCAATGTATGGCCCTTAATCGAGTAGTATAAAATAAAAACGTAGCAAGGAACCATGATCCAGTATGCCATTTGCGTGCCAATGCCTTCAGCAACCTTACCATAAATAAGAGGTAGAATTGCGCCACCAGCAATTGCCATTACCAACAGTGCCGAACCGATCTTGGTGAACTTGCCAAGGCCTCCAATGGCGAGCGGCCAGATGGCAGGCCACATCAGTGAGTTGGCCAATCCAAGCAAAGCGATGAAAGCAACCGAAACATAACCACTCGTCAGAACAGCTAATATTGAAAAAACAATTCCTAAAACCGCACAGGCTTTCAGTGCAAAGGCCTGAGACATGTATTTTGGAATCATAGTAATACCAATTACATATCCGATTAACATACAGGCTAGTGTTCCCTGAGTAAAATATCTTGCTGTGGCTAATTCAATACCGAGTGATTTTCCGTAGCTGATAATCGTGTCACCAGCGATTACTTCCACACCGACATAAAGAAACAATGTGATAACCCCCAAAACTAGATAAGGGAATTGAAATACACTGGTCTTGGCCGAAGAAGAACTTGTGGATTCACTATCATCCTCATCCTTGATGTCTGGCAGAGAAGAAAAAAGAACAGCGACTGCAAGTGCAATTAGAACTCCGGTGATTACCACGTAGGGAACAATTACGCGACTTGCCAGTTCATCCAGCGTAGCATCTTTTGCAGCAGCATCCATCGTCTTTAAACTGGCTTCGAGAGCATCGGCATCGCTTAATGCAATGTATCCAAAGATAAGCCCCGCCAGAATACCTGCTACTTTATTGCAGATTCCCATTATACTAATCCGTGTTGCTGCACTTTCAATGGGGCCAATGATCGTAGCGTAAGGATTTGAAGCGGTTTGCAGTAGAGCAAGTCCACATCCGATAATAAACTGAGCGGCCAGGAAAAGATTATAATTTCTGGATTGAGCAGCGGGAATGAATAATATCGCTCCGACTGCCATCACAAAAAGGCCAAGTGACATTCCTTTTTTGTATCCTGTTGTTTTCAGGATCATAGAAGATGGAATAGCAACAATCGTATAGGCGATAAAGAAAGCAGTGAGTACTAAATAAGATTGAAAGTCAGTCAGCTGGCACGCTATTTTAAGATAGGGGATCAGCGTTCCGTTGGTCCAGGTAACGAACCCAAAAATGAAAAATAAGATTCCGATGATCGTAATGGAAATGAGGTATTGTTTTTTGGCCTCAGGAGAAGAAACATTAGTCATTTTGCCGTGTTTTATGGGTTTAGGATGGTAGGTATATTAGCTTCTTTTTAAGACTTTTGCATTCGATTTAAATTAAAAATTCCACACTTCCATGAGTGATAAGAAAAAACTGACCTTGTTAGTACTGGCTGCCGGTATGGGGAGCCGTTATGGTGGCATCAAACAGATTGATGGTTTTGGCCCTAGCGGTGAAACGATCATGGACTATTCATTGTATGATGCCATTCGTGCTGGTTTCACCAAGGTGGTGTTCATTGTTCGAGATGAGATTAAGGAAACCGTAAAGGAAATATTCCTGCCCAGATTGAAAGGAAAGATCGAAGTAGAATTTGTTGTGCAGTCATTGGATTCAATGGTCCCGGCCGAATACAAAAACACAGAACGCACGAAGCCCTGGGGAACAGCTCATGCCGTACTTTGTGCGAAAGATGCAATCAACGAGCCGTTTGCTGTAATCAACGCGGATGACTTCTATGGAAAAAATGCATTTCAGTCTTTAGCTGATTTCTTCAAGGGTGATACAAAAGGTGCTCACGCGATGGTGGGTTACACGCTGAAGAATGTGCTTTCTGAGAATGGAAGTGTATCCCGTGGATGTGGCGAACAGGATGAAAATGGTTATCTGAAATCGGTAGTGGAACGTACCGTTATTGTGAAAGAAGGTGATAAGATCATCTCTAAAGAAAAAGATGGAGATCTCGTATTGAGCCCGGAAACACCTACATCCATGAACTTCTGGGGATTTCATCCTTCAGTATTTCCAATGACTCAAACAATGTTTGAGGAATTTCTGAAAGAAAATTCTAAAAACCCGAAAGCTGAATTTTTTATTCCAATCATTGGAAATCAGATGATCAGGAAAGGATTAGGTAAAGTGAAAATCATAGGCGGAGGAGATATCTGGTTTGGCGTTACCTATAAAGAAGATAAAGACGAAGTTTCGGGAAAAATCAAAGACCTGGTTGCAAAGGGTATCTACCCTTCCAATGCTAGACTTGATCCTGCCTTCCATTTTAAAGGCCTTTGGTCTTGATTCAAAAAATTACCAATGTGACCGGATTACCTCCGGTCACATTAATTTTACCTATAAAATCACTGGCCCCAGGCAATTCATTCTACAGCGCATCAACAAAAATGTATTCAGGCAACCAGAAGTGGTTGCTACGAATATCCGGCTTGCTGCAGATCATCTTTCTAAAGAATGTCCGGATTATCTTTTCCTGAGTAATATTCTTTCTACAGATCAGAAGGAAATGGTTTATGACGAAGAGGGGTTTCCCTGGAGATTGTTTCCGTATATTGATAATACATTCACCATCGATAAAGTGGATTCAGAATCGGAAGCATTGAGTGCTGCGAATGGTTTTGGGAAGCTTACCGCTAACTTGTGGAGTATCGATGTGTCCTCATTTCGGGAAACGATTCCTCAGTTTCATGATCTTTCACTCCGCTATGATCAATTTCAAACGGCATTAAAAAACGCCACAGAGGAAAGAAAGGAAAATGCTACATGGGCCATCAATCAATGTATTGTTCAGCAGCATCTGGTTGAACGTTATAAAAAATTGATTGCAAGTGGAGAATTAACGCTTCGTGTAATGCACAACGACACTAAGATCAATAACATCTTGTTTGACCGCGCTTCGCGAAAAGCAATATGTGTCATTGATCTCGATACATTGATGCCAGGCTATTTCATTTACGATCTTGGTGACATGATTCGCACATTTGTAAGCCCGGTAAGTGAAGAAGAGAAGGATACAAGTAAGATTATTTTTCGCGGAAATATCTATCATGCTTTGATTGATGGCTATTTCCTAGCAATGGGCAACCGCCTTACAGAAGACCAGAAGTCGTTGGCCCCCTTTGCGGGTTATATGATGACATATATTATGGCACTGCGCTTTCTTGCTGACTATCTGAATGAAGATGTGTATTATCAGACACATTACCCCGGACAAAATCTGGTGCGGGCCACCAATCAATTGCAGTTATTAATTACCTTGCAGACTGCTTTAAATAAAAATTCTAATTCATAACCTACTTACAATGAAGAAACTGTTTTCAGGGTTGATCCTGAGCTTTGTTTCTGTTTCACTGTTGGCGCAAAATAACGCAGCTAAAGTGTATGCGGATCAGATCACGACAAGTGACTTAAAAGAAAATTTATCCATCATTGCTTCGGACGCACTGGAAGGAAGAGAAACAGGGAAGCGTGGCCAGAAGATGGCTGCCGCTTTTATTGCTGCTTACTTTCATGATCTGGGGTTGAAGGCTCCCGTAAATGGTAGTCACTATCAGGAGGTGCCTTTGTTTGGTTTAGATGCTCCTACAGTTACAATACAATCCGGGAAGACGGAATTCAAAAACGGTGACTTCGTTTTTTTTGGTAATGAAACCAATGGCCCTGTAACAATGCCAATTGTGTATGTAGGAAAAGGATCAGATGCCGATCTAAAAGATTTAGATGTGAAGGACAAAGCAGTTGTGCTTTCACTTCCCCCTGCCGTTTCTGTGATGAGCAACCCCACTATGAAAGGCCTCAGAGAAAAAGGAGTAAAAATAATTTTTGTGGCCATGGAGAATGCCGATGACTATCAGCGACTCTCCGGCATGAGCAAGCAATTTATGAGTGGGAGATTGAGTTTGCAGAAGGGCGAAAGTACCGGTAACAATACCTTTATGCTCTCTCCTGAAAAGGCAGCTTTGCTTTTGAATACTACCTATGACAAACTGACTAAAGCAGTAACCAGTGGAAAGGTAAGCAAAGTGAAACCTGCTTCGGTCATTTATACAGTAAAGTCAAACGAGTTTGAAGTAAAATCAGAAAACGTACTGGGCTTTCTTGAGGGCACAGACAAAAAAGATGAGATTGTGGTAATTACAGCCCATTACGATCACGTGGGTATTTCCGAAGGTGCAGAAGGTGATAAAATTAATAATGGAGCTGACGATGATGGGTCAGGTACGGTAGGAGTTCTTTCTCTTGCAAAAGCATTTGCTCAAGCGAAGAAAGATGGAAAAGGACCACGCAGAAGTATTTTATTTATGACCGTAACGGGTGAAGAAAAAGGATTACTGGGTTCCGAGTACTATTCGGAACATCCAGTATTTCCTCTCGACAAGACTGTTGTTGACTTAAATATTGATATGATTGGTCGCAGGGATCCGGCTCATAAAGACAGTGCTCCTTACGTTTACGTGATTGGATCAGATAAATTGTCAAGTGAATTGCATACGCTTAGCGAGGCAACGAACAAGGCCAATGTAAACCTGGTGTTTGACTATTTATATAATGCAGAAGATCACCCTGATCGAATTTACTATCGTTCTGATCACTGGAACTTTGCACGCAAAAATGTTCCGATCATTTTTTACTTCGATGGAATACATGAAGACTATCATGCTCCGAGTGATGAGGTGGGCAAAATCGAATTTGACTTGCTGGCGAAAAGAGCACAGAACGTATTCTACACGGCATGGGAAATTGCCAACCGTGAGAATCGACTTGTGGTGGATAAGGCTAAGAAATAGAGATAATATTCATTAATAACAAAAAAGCGGATCTGAAACTCAGGTCCGCTTTTTATTTAAGCTCTTTATAAAAGTCCTAGTCCATTGGAACATTTACATGACGTTCAGCATGGTATGATGAACGTACCAGCGGTCCGGACTCAACATATTTCAGCCCACGTTTCAGTCCTTCTTCTTTGTACATCGCAAAAGTATCCGGATGAATAAACTCGGCCACTTCCAAATGCATTTTGGTAGGTTGAAGATATTGCCCCAGTGTCAGGATCATTAATCCATTTTCAACCAGGTCGTCCATTGCCTTGAAAACTTCTTCTTTCGTTTCACCAACGCCAAGCATAATACCGGTCTTGGTTCTCTTGCCCGCTTCACGGATGCGTTTGATCTGCTCCAGGCTGCGTTCATATTTTGCCTGCGGACGAACCATACGATATAATCTTCCTACTGTTTCAATATTGTGGCTCACAACTTCCTGGCCACCTTCAATCATACGATAGAGTGCGTCCCAGTTTGCTTTGGTATCCGGGATTAGTGTCTCAATTGTTGTCTCCGGACTTGTTGCTTTGGTTTGAACTACGGTTTGATACCACACCTCTGCTCCGCGATCTTTCAGCTCATCACGATTTACTGAAGTAATCACGGCATGCTTTACACCCATGAGCTTGATGGCTTCTGCCACACGTCTTGGTTCTTCTACATCGTATTCTGTAGGGCGACCCGTTGCCACTGCACAAAACGTACAGCTACGGGTACACACATTTCCAAGAATCATGAAGGTAGCCGTACCAGCACCCCAGCACTCGCCCATGTTAGGACAGTTTCCGCTTTCGCAAATTGTGTGAAGTTTATAGTTATCTACCAGCCTGCGCACTTTCGCATATTCCGGTCCTACGGGTAACTTTACACGCAGCCAATCTGGCTTGCGCTTACGCGTTGTTTCTTCTGGTGCTGATATTACAGGTAGTTCTATCATGTCAGTTCGTTATTTCATAGCCACAACATCCAAGCGCGTGACTGAATGGATAACGTCTATTATTTACCAATAAGTTCCTTGTATTGAGCTGCAGAAAGAAGTCCGCTTGCGTCACCCGTGATCTCTAATTTGATCATCCAGCCATCGCCATAAGGATCTTCGTTTACTTTTTCAGGATTGGCTTCGAGCAGAGAATTGACTTCCAATACTTTACCTGCTACGGGCATAAACAAGTCAGAAACCGTTTTTACGGCTTCCACAGTGCCAAAAACGGCATGCTCAGCTACCTGCTGACCAACAGTGTTGATATCTACGTAAACAATATCTCCCAATTCGCTTTGCGCGAATTCAGTGATGCCTACAGTAGCTGTTTTTCCGTCAATTTTAACCCATTCGTGGTCTTTGGTGTACTTGAGTCCGTCAGGAATATTCATGGTGATTTTAGAATTAGAGCCTCAAAAATAAGGGAAGATTCCGGATTCTCGTAACCTTAAATCACGTCTTATTGAGCGAGGTTAAAGACGATTTTCGTTCCGATTTTTGTAGTGGCTCTCCGGTAAGAATTTGTCACCAATGGTTCATTTACGTTGCGGTCCACATAGAACTGGATATTCAGTTTAGAGTTGATGACGTATTGTACATTAGGGCGAATCTGTATGTTGATATTCCCATTCGTTACCGTGTTCTCTTCGTCAATTTTTCGCTGTATAGTGCGGTTGTTCGTGATACTTAAATTAAGACGGAAGGTAATGTCATTCTTTAATGTAATTACCCGACCCTGATCTTTGAAAGGCAACTTCATGTTGTTTTTCGTGAACCCCACTTCGGTCATCCATTCTTTTCCATTTACTTCGGTTATCTGGGCATTGGAAATGTTTAATGACAGATCTCGTTTCGTTTTATAGTCAACCCTCACTGTTAATTTTTTCTTCGTCCGGAAATTAACCCCAACCAGCGGAGCAAATTGTTCGGAGATCATTACCTGGCTGATAACATACACAGGAACAAGCTGATTGTCCTTATTGATTTGAGCATAGTAACCGTTGTTGTAATCTTCTACAGGCACATCAATTCCAACATTACTCGAATATATCTTATCCAGTGAATTAGTGTAATTCGTCACCTGGTAGGAAGATGAATACGCATGACTTAATGTTACAGATTGGAAGATGTCCTTAAAGAAATCAATTTTGTTTAATCCGTTATAATCCAGTCGCCAGTTAGGTATCGGGATATTGGGAAAAGGGGATAACGAAACACGCTCAGCCGACTTGCCTGTATAAGCTGCAAGGAACGCGGGTATAAGAACATCCTGTGATTTTTTCTCATATCCGTTACCTGTCACTGCCGTAAATCGTTCACCGATCACCGCAATATTGTCGCTGAATTTCTGGAACACTGTTGAAGTAGTGCTGGTATTATTTTTAAATGCCGTATTGATGGTGAGGATTGAAATTTTATAAGCACCCGACCTGCTTGGGCTTAGCGAACCGTAATTACCAAACCCGGTCGTATCGCGGAATATTTCCTGGAAAGACGTACTCGTTGTTTTCTTTAAGTCCAGTTGAATTTTAAGATCGTTAGATGGTTCAACACTTGCCCTTACGGTAATGTCTTTCGTCTGGTTTTGAGTAAACGGAGTAGTTAATTTTTGACTGTTACTCATCCATCCGTTATCCGCTGCTTTGTATCGGATATTCGGGTCCTGACTACCTAACACAAAACCCCAGCCGGGCGCATT
>JBGATZ010000075.1:0-13789 GCA_044228905.1 Cyclobacteriaceae bacterium
TCTGCCAGGAATGACCACCAGGAAAATTCATCTTCACACCAGTCGTAAAGAATGTTCAATGATCGGTAGCCCATAACCAACTCGCAGCAATCATTCCAATAAGTAAGAAAATTAATCCACTAATGACGGGTTTCCAACTGAAGATCTTTCTGAAATCTCCTGGAAAGCAATAAGGCCAGGAAAGATAGAAGGAAACAAGAACAGTATAAGGCTTATTGAGGAGTACCAGCGATTCCGAACCACGCCCATGACCGGTCATTGCGCTGCACGACATTCATCAGGGCAAGTAATACCAGTCCCATAAATAATTGATCCGTCACAATAGTTTGAAATTGTGAGGCACTGACCAAAAACAATGGAGTAATAATGACCGTGAATGTGGTTAAGGTTTGGGAAGGAATCTTTCATTAAATTTCCTCGTGATCAGAACAGAAATGACAATGAGCAGGGGATGGATGATTCGGAACAAATCGAAATAATCGCAATTCAGTATCTGAAATCAAAAATGATCCCTTCACCAATAAAGGTGTGAGCGGAGCCATATCCATGTATCCAAAATCAATGTGCTTTGCACAATCAATAAGGTAAAAGTTCTATCACGATGAAATCCGTAGCGATCGCTAAACAGTAAATGAAAAATAAAAACACAAAAGGCAATGAGGGCAAGGGTTGTGTTTTTCATTCTCCAAAATTAGGAAATTAACAAAAGTGGACAGGAGGCCAATCATAAAGGAATGTGTTCTGCTTGTATAATGGACAATGTCTCTTTCCGATATACACATGTTATCGATCTATCTTTCGGAATTATTGATCACAAGTCTGCCAAAGAAGATGCCCTAGTCGTAAGTTTTAATAAAATACAAAACATGAAATCAGTTAAATTTTTATGCATGCTCACAGGGCTGTTGTTGATCCTGTCATGTACGGACGAATTAAGAGATTCCGAGCGGATCTTGCCAACTTTGTTTTCTCCCAATGGAGATGGCTCTAATGATGTTTGGCATTGGGCAGAATATGGCCAATGTACCAGCCCTGAGTTAACCGTGTACAACCGGAATAACCAGGAAGTATTTCACGCAAATCCCTATCAAAATAACTGGGATGGAACTTCCAATGGGAAACCTGTGCCATCAGGTATCTACCTGTACTCTATTCATTGTGCCGGTACAGAATCAGTTAAGGGTCACGTGAGAATAATCAGATAGAATATGAGAAATATTTTGAGTTCCATTATACTGCTGACATCATTGAATGCTGTCGCGCAGCAAAATCCTCCGGTTTTGTCTCAATATAATTTCAACCCGTTCGTGTTCAATCCGGCCTATGTAGGTGACAATGGATATCAGGAAGCCACTGCATACTACAAATATCAGAATCTGAATGTCGATGGCTCTCCATCTACACTGGGAGTAACCTATCAATATCCGTATGTTATAAAAGGACTTTCATTAGGAGTGAAGGGATTTGCTGACTTTACAAACGATCTGACCAATCAACGCGCGATGATTTCAGCAAGCTATCAGTTTGCACTGAAGAATGATCATTCACTCTCCATCGGTTTTTCCGCAGGGAGTGGACAATACCGGGTTCGTAAGGAAGGAAATAAAATCATTGATAACATTCAGTCTGCTGGAAATAGTGCGTACGTGGCGGCGGACTTCGGTGTTCACTATAAATACAAAAAGTTCGATGCAGGAATTTCATTTCCCTCGCTGTTTACCTCACAACCCTATGGTGAGAAAAATTTTGCAAAAACAAAACTATTTCCCTTTGGACGCAAACAGTTCAACGTAAGTTATTTGGTTGATTTGGGGAAAACAGGTTGGGGATTTCAGCCCACCATACTTGTGCAGGATCATGACGAACGAAGCGGTCTGGACTATGACCTGTTACTTCGCTTTAACTACAAGGAAAATGCATGGGTGGGCGTGGCCCTGCATCATGACGCTAAACCATCTCTCTTCTGTGGAGAACAATTTAAACGTCTTCGCATTGGGTATGCCTATGATTTGACTCCGCTGAGAAATGAGAAAGTATTTCTTTATGGCTCTCATGAACTTCAGGTGGCCTGGAGATTTGGAGAGAAAGGGAAATTGAAATGCAGGCGAATAGCCTGCATTTTTTATATAATTCGCTTCTGGAGAATTGAGTAAATCAATAGATCAACTTCATTCCCAAATAGGGGCTCGGCTATTTCTCGATGAACACCCTTCATTCTATTCTTTCTCATTCGAAGTAATCACAGATTTTGAATCCCTTATTTTTAACTGTTTCAAGGTAAGCAAGAGCATAGTTTCACTCAGAAAATAGTTGGTGTAAAATTACGGTGTACTTTCAACGCTATCAGTAATAGAAGGTTGGTTGTTGAAATTTTAGAAGACAAGTTCAACTCCATTAGGAATAGGCTACTCGCGCGTCAACCCGATATATATATATCAAGGGCAAACACCGTTCTCCATCTTACAGGCATTCTTCATAGGTTAAGAAGTGCTCAAAGAGTGACCAGTGGGAATCGGGTAATTCAAATTTCAGTTGACGCGGACTAAAAACCAATTCATCGACATGTCCCATCAATTTGCGGTCATCGGTGATCAAATGCATGTGAAGATAGGTGTCATGGTGAGTGAAAATGGCTTGATGCTTGCGTGAGAAAAAACCAATGACATCTACCCGTCTGTTCTTCAACGATACAGAAATCTGTCCTTGATGAGCATCAGCCGGAGATTGAACCGTGTGTCCTTCAGGTAAATTGACTACATGAATCATTGCTTCATCCATCATACCACTAATTTTAAAAAAGTAAGGATCATCTAATGGAGAAATTTTATCCAGGTATTTCTCCATTTGCTTTGGGGTATGAATGCTATCAGGAAGTTTCCACTCTTCCCATTGGTCGACATAACTATAGCTGAAAAACGGAGCTCCAGATCCATTCCCTCGTGTCACGTGTAAAGAAGAATCTTCTCCTACTTGTGAGTGAAAGGTGACTCCGTCCAGGATAAGAAGTTCTCCTCGTAAGTTTTCCATTGGCCCCAAACCATATAGATCTTTCCGGACGCGAATGCTATCTGGAAAAATTTTTGATTCGAGTCGCCCTTTCCACATTACGTCCTTCATGTTGCCAATCACAGTAACACGGTCTTCATCACGTTCGGATTGCTGACAACCAGTGACAGCAATTAATGAGATCAAAATAAGTTTTTTCATATGGGTTTTAGGATAAGTCATTCCACTGCCCCTTTAAATATAGAAGACAGTGGAATAACGAATCAATAGTACCCATTTTAAATATAGAGCAGGCTCCGGTACTGGAAAACCATATTTTGGAACATATTATTGTCGCATGCGAAGGACATCCAATGGTTTGACCAGCGCACTCTTGATGGCATGAAAAGAAATCGCACACAGCGACAAGGAAATGATAAGAACAAAGGTGAGTACGAAAGGTCCCCAGCCCAACGCAATGCGGTAGGCAAAGTTTTGTAGCCATTGATAGGATAACCAATAAGCGAACGGAACGGATAACAGAAAAGCAATCAGGGATACACGGAGCACTTTTTGAATCAAGATCAGCCAAATACTGAAAGAGGTGGCGCCCATCAGTTTACGGATGCTTACTTCCTTTCGAAGGGAGTGACCGGTATTGGCAGACGTGCCAAATAATCCAAGACAGGAAACAAGTAAAGCCAGTAACGTGACCCATTGAAATAGAACGGTCAACCGGGCATAACTTTCATACTCGGCTTCGATACTCCCATCCATAAAGCTGTAAACGAAGGGTTGGTCAGGCGCATATTCTTTCCATAGTGCGCCTGCCTTTGAGGAAAGGGTGCGGGCATCACCATTAAATTTGATCAGCAAAACGTTCAATGGACGGCTGGGAAAATATTCATTGCTTCGAAGCACAACAGGGGAGATCGCATCCTGTAAAGGCTGAAAATGAAAATCTTCTACTACTCCGGAAATGGTGAACTCGATCGTGCGAAGACTTCCATCGGGATTGTTCTCGGTCCGCCTTAATTTCATTCCAACCGGATCTCCCTGGGTGATTAGTTTGGCAGCCGATCGATTAATCATCAACTGAAGAGAATCGTGACTTAGGTCTGAAAAACTTTTTCCGGAAATGACTTTCAATTGCAGTGTCGAGAAAAAAGCATCATCCACCGCCATGCCTTTGGCCGTAAAAATATCACTTTGGCCAGCGACTGTATATTGTTCTCCGATATAGTTACTTCGTTCTCCAGGCATACGAGATACATTACTTACACTCACCACTCCCGGAAGTTGCTCTATTGTTTTTTTGAAAGAGGAAAAACCATTATCAAGTGTGGGAATTCTACGGATCACCAACGTATTGTCTTTGTCAAATCCCATTTCCTCGTTCATCAGAAAATCAGTCTGCAAATGAATCACAATTGCTAGCGATAGGAGAAGCGAAGAGAGTAAAATCTGAAGCAAGACCAATGTGTTGCGTAATGCCTGCCCTTTGGTGCTGGATAAAAAATTTCCTTTCAGGGCCTCCAGTGAAGGTGTCTTTGAAAAATACAATGCAGGGTAAAGTGAGGCAATGAATCCAGTAAACAGAGCAAGCCCCAGAAGAGAAAGAAGAAACGATGGAGTGTAAGGAATGACCAGCTCCCGTTGGATTAATGTATTCAGTGGAGATAGAATGAACTGTGCAGCAAGGACGGCCGCTGCGGTAGCAAGAATAACCAACAGGACAGCACTGATCAGAATTTCGGCCATGAGCAACCACCGGTCAGAACCCATCACTTTTCTCAACGCAGCTTCCTGTGAACGTTCCGCTGTCTTCACGATGGTCAGGTTAACAAAGTTGACACAGGCAAATAATAAAACAAGAATTCCCATGCCCGATAACAGGTTCAGCATTTGCATACTGCCTGAGGGCGTAAACGTTTCTTCCAATGCGCGTGAATCAAGATGGATAGAACGAAGGGGTTGAAGAAAATAGTGATAATCATTGCCCGCCTTTAGATAGTCCCCCCAGCTTTGTCCATACTGATTTTCGATCTGTGGAGCGGCATACGTTTTTACCATCGCAGGAAATTTTTCTTCCAGTTGAGCGGCACTACTGCCCGGACGGAGACGAACATAGACGTGTCCGAAGAAACGGATGTAATTCGGAGATTCCAGTTGAGGAAATGTTTTTGTTGAAATCAGTATGTCAAATTTAAGATGACTCTTTGCGGGAAGATCACGTGCGATTCCAGTTACCTTCAGATCACGGAAATCCCCGCCCAGCACTTTACCTATTGGATCTTCATCGCCGAAATATCTTTTTGCCGCACTTTCAGTTAATACGACTTGCTGTGGCTGATTCTAGACACTCTCGGGTTTGCCTCTAATTAGTGGAAGGTAGAAGAAAGAGAAAAATGAACTGTCTGCCGCCATTACACAATCTTCTTTAAAGGAGACAGAGTGTGTACCATTCTGATAGTTGATAACAACATTATTATATCGCCCACCCATCACGGTCATGCGCTCTACTTCAGGAAAATCCGAAGCGATCACCTCTCCAAAAGCAGGAGGACCACTGGAAAACCAGGTGGCATGATCCGGATAATTACGCTTTAAAATGAGTTTATAGATCCGGTCCTGCGCAGGAACAAAATCATCATAAGATCGTTCGTAAGAAACATACAGAAAAATAAGAAGGGCCGTCATAATTCCGATCATCAGGCCGAAGCCATTAATGAACAAATACAACCTTGATTTGAACAATGAACGAATACTGGATCGCAATATGCTTGAGAACATTGGAATTGATTTTTGCCGCTAAAAAAAACAATGCAGCGGCCTTAAAATATTAATTCGATACCCTGAGCTAAAAAATCGACTAAGTGCAGCAAATTAAAGACCCTTGTTTTTCGAAATAGGGAATTCAACAGGTGTCGTTTAAAATGATAATCAATACTGATACATTTGTTTCATGAGGCCTATGCAGTTTTCTATTCAACGTATTCAATGGCTGATCTGGGCAATCATTTACCTGCTGCTGCTCGCGTACACGATTCGCGACCAAACCCGCATAGTACAAGGATTAATTTCGAGTACGATCAATGTACTGACCTGGGCATTGGCTATCTACTGCCAATCCGCATACCTTCTTCCGCGTTTTTGGGAAACCAGTAAAAGAAAATATGCGCTCATGACGGTGCTCTGCCTCATCGCATTAATCGGTACAAAGATGATCGTGGAGTATTTTTTCTACTACCGCTTGCTACATATTACCCATTTTTATGATTTGAAATGGCCGCACTTCTCTTTTGCACTATGGATCATTCTGCTCTGTATGGTCATCGGCTTCCTGCTTCGCAACTCACTCAATTATCAATCACTTCAGAAAAAACAGCGTGAACTGGAAAACAAGCAAATTATATCAGAGCTGAACTCACTGAGAATTCAGGTGCAACCTCATTTCATGTTTAATACGCTCAATAATATTTACAGTCTGGCTACCAGTCAATCCGAGCAAACTGCCCCGATGATTGCCCGCCTCTCCAATATTATGCGCTACTTTGTGCACGAGGCACGAATGGAAAACGTACCGTTCTCAGTTGAATTGGATTTTATTCACTCTTATATGGAGTTAGAACAAATGCGCATGCGGTATCCGATTGAAATCATCGTCCGGAATAAAATCAACCCGGCAAACTTTATGTTACCTCCAATGCTATTTATTCCATTTATTGAAAACTATTTTAAACATGGAGTGGATAAAACTTCAAAGCATAATAAAGTGATCATTCATTTTGAACGAAATCAGCATGACCTCCTCTTTGAAATGACCAATCCCATAATCAGTCAAAAGCAGCCGGCTCAAAGCGGGGCTGGCATACAAAATGTGAAACAAAGACTGGAATTGATCTATAACAATCAATTTGAATTGCGTATACAGGAAAAAGATAACTGGTATTCCGTTTACCTCAAACTTTCACTAGCCGTATGACCTGTATCATTGTCGACGATGAGCCCCTGGCGGGTGATTTAATTGAAAGCTTCGTTCGCAAAGTGTCGAACCTCACACTCATTGGGCGTTGCTATAGCGCAGACGAAGCATTGGAACTATTGGAAATAAAAAAAATTGACCTGATTTTTCTGGACATCACCCTGCCTACATTGTCAGGATTGGAAGTCCCTCACCTCATTGATACTCGAACAAAAATCGTCTACATCACAGCACACCGCGAATTTGCATTGGACGCGTTTTCAAAAAATGCGGTCGACTACCTGCTGAAGCCGGTAACATTTGATCGCTTCCTGCAGGCAGTGGATAAGGCAAAGAAAGCGATTGCTTCACCTGCCCAGCAACGTTTGGAGAGTGAAGATTTCTTTGTCAAAAGCGGAACACAATTGATCTCCGTGGCTTTGGAAGAGGTATTATATATAGAAGGCATGAAAGATTATGTCATTCTTCACAGGGCAAATGATAAGGTCATCACCAGCAAACGCATGAAGGACCTGGAGCAAAAACTGGCCGATCCATTTTATAGAGTACATCTGTCCTATATCATCAATATTCGAAAAGTCACCAAGATTGAAGACAACCACATCTTTATAGGTGCAAAACGTATTCCCATCAGCGCGAAATACAGAACCCAGTTTCTAAAAGCGATTGATCAGAAATTATTCTGAATAAACTCGTAAGGCTCAATCTTTCATGCTGTCCGTGTCGGAATTAATCACCAAAGGGTCGAACGTTAGATCGATTCGGTCGTGACATTACGGTTTGCGGTTGGAAATACCGTTGCTTTATGAAAACATAAAAAGAATAACATGAAACGAATTTCAATTTTGATCTTCCTGGTTTCTGCATTGGCATCCCTGAAAGCTTCCGCGCAACAAACCGATAAAGAGGCAATCACTATCGCTTTGGAAAATTATATGAGTGGGCAACGGGATCGGGCAACCAAAGCCTTTCATCCGAATGCCTCCATGAAATACATCCATTTTCAAACCGGAGAATACAAAGAAGTGCCGATTGCCGATTACCTCAGTAAGTTAAGTAATACGCCTGCGTTGCCCAATGCACCCGATGCTTGGAAACGATCCATAGAATCAATCGACATTCAAGGGCCAGCTGCTCAGGCGAAGATTGTAAATGATGCCGGGACCATGATGATCTATGACTACATGACTTTACTTAAAGTAAATGGGGAATGGAAAATTGTAAGCAAAGTTTTTTCGCGAATCGACAAATGATCGCTCGAATCTTATTATCCGTATTTGGCATTCTTGTGCTCAATACGCTCCTGTTGGGGCAAAGCCCCAAAGCAAAGCCGGTTGACTTACCTTTTATCATTCCGGATGAAATGCTGAACATCACTTTTAATCCAGAGGGAACAGAAGTTTTTTGCACGATTCCTTATCGCGATGCGCGAAGGTCATACGTACTCCATGCCATAAAAAAAGGTAACGAATGGATGCCGGCAGAGAAGGCATTTTTTACTTCTGGCACACATCAGGAAACAATGCCTCATATTTCATCAGATGGGAAGACATTGATCTATTTCTCAAATCGCCCTTACGATGGTAAGCCAGGAAAGAACGATTTTGATGCATGGCAATCTCATTGGAAAGGAGACCGCTGGTCTTCAGCCGAACCCTGGAGAGAAATCAATTCGGATTCAGTGGACTACTTTGGAAGCTTCTCCCGCAATGGCAATTTCTATTTCACCTCTTCACGCAGGGGAACTCTTGGTCAGGAAGATATCTGGATACTGACCACCAGGAAAAAATTAACCGTTATCGAAAACGTAGGCGCCCCGCTGAACACGGAGGCCCTGAACTCAATACCAGCGATTTCTCCCGATGAAAAATTCATGATCTTCTTTAGCAACACCAAAATCAAAGAGGACTACGGTAGCGGTGATTTATACATTAGTTTCAGAAAAGGTAAGAAATGGTCCAGGCCGTTGAACCTCGGCACAGCAGTGAATTCTGAATTTTTTGAATTGGCTCCATTCATCTCGCACGATAGCAAAAAACTTTACTTTGTCCGGGCTACACCACGTGCAGAGCCTCCTTACCAGCAGTGGAATTATAATTTGTATGAAATTCAGATTAGTGACCTGAACATCAGACAACTTAGGCAACGGGCACAATTTTGAAAAGCGTCCTCTTTTTGTTGTGTTTGATAATTAGGCAAGGATTTTTTTTTCTCTTCAAATAAATCATCCCAGGGAAGGAGTAAGAGTGGAGGAAAAAACAACTCAGTTGATTCCATAAAAGGGACAACCGGCTACCAGTAATTTGTTTCAAATTTTGAAGTCCGTTTTCGGGAGATTACCAAAACATTGAATTTGTAAACCAACATGTTCTGCCATGGGCTACGATGTGCACATTACGCGAAAGGAAAACTGGTTTGACCAAGACAAAAAAAAATCAATTGCTTTAAAGGAATGGATCAATTATATCCAAAGTGATAAAGAAATGGAATTGGTCAACGAAGCGGTTCACCAGAGCACGCAATTGACTTATCAGAATTCGGGACTGGCCATCTGGACTGGCTATTCCGGACATGGTCACAATCACAATTACGCCTGGTTTGATTTTCGTAATGGAAATATTGTGATCAAGAATCCGGATACAGAGATTATTAATAAAGTGAGAAAGATAGCTGAACAATTAAAGGCAAGCGTACAAGGTGATGAAGGAAATTATTTTTAAGGCGATCGTTGAACTCACAATTCAGGGAAATCGAGGTAAATTAATTTAGAGAATGGCTTCCCTTTGATTTAAAAAACAGATAGTGGTTCTTTGAGTATGAGTTACCTGATTTTTGGTTGCCTCTGCATCTCATTATTTTGTCTGCTGCTGCTGGGTACGAAACGAAAAAAAGAATCGTTTGATCTCATTCTTTTGAGCTGGCATCTTTTAATTGTTATTAATTTTCTGGTCATTTTTCTTACGGCAATGGGAGAAGAAAAGTCTTTCCCGTTCCTGCTTAAGCTGAGCACAGCAGTGAGTTTTTTACATGGACCTATCCTGTTACTTTATTGTCGTTCAATCTTGAGTATTAAAAGATTAACACACACGGACTTCCTGCACACATTACCTTTCTTTTTTGTATTTGTGCTTCAATACATTTCAGCGTTTCAGACAAGTAATCAGTCAACCCTTTTTTATGGCGTGGTTTCTCTGTTTGGAATAGGTAGTGTGGTGATATACATGTTTATTATCTATCGGATGATAAGCCGCGTGTCGGTGCTGTCCGAACAGATTTTGTCTACACGTGAAATTGACCGGTTGAACTGGCTAAAAAATCTGAGTGTCCTCATTTCAATAAGTGCAATCCTGTTTATTCCTGCACAGATAATGTTTCAATTTACAGAACTGAAACTTCCGCAATATGGTAACAGTTATGCCAACAGCGCCTTTTGCTTCGTGGTCTTAATTATTCAGTTTAATGGCTTGCGTCAGGCCGCTTTGTATGGAAGTGAAGAAGTCAACATCCTCATGCAGCCAATTCCTTCAGAGCCGATTTCAACCGCCACGCCGGTAAGTGAATCACAAATGAATCACATTACGTTGTTCATGCAGGAAAATAAACCGCATCTTAACCCGGAAATCAATCTCTACGATCTGGCTGCTCAACTTGGCTATTCTGCGCATGACTTGTCCCAGATACTGAATAGCGGATTCAAGAAGAATTTTTTTGACTTTATCAACGAATACCGGGTGGAAGAGGTGAAAAGACGAATCGCGTTAAGGCACTTTGAGACCATGACGTTTTTGGGCATTGCACTGGAGTCTGGATTCAATTCGAAAACTTCTTTTAACCGTGCCTTTAAGAAATTTACCTCTTCCACCCCGCAGAAATTCGTAGAAGCATTGAAAAACAGAAAATAAACATCTGAAAAGAGGGTTCATCTTATAACCTGAACCGATTTTGGACGTGGTGATAATCACTTTTGGGGCAAAAAAGTCAAAAATGATACCCTCACCAGTGAAGCGCTTTTTCATTCGAACAGATGCGCAGTATGAAACATTCGTACAAAAATTTCAGCCCCAGAAGACAGGAACACGGATCATGTACCTGTTGCTTTATCTGCTGCCCGGAATGGTAGCCTATGTATTAATCAACGTCCAGCCGGTTTATGAGTGGCTAATTCGGCTGACCGGAATCAGCGGTAATTATTTTCAATACCTGGTTCTGATTTTTATAACGTACGTCTGGCACATGTGCCTCCCGCTGGCAATCCTGCGATGGAATGATCAACTGACCTGGAAAGAAACCCTAGATTTCTTAAGCCTTTCCAGATGGGATTGGAAAGGAACCACCTACTTACAACTCGTCTTCTTCATCCTCTTTACCCTCGTGACCCTCCCATACATGGTATACATTCAGCGCCCAATGTATGAGTGGCTGGATTCGATAGAAATCTTTTCTATACCGTCGTATAGCATATTCAAGTCTGCCGAAGCCTTGTACGGGTTTCCGCCCGTTTTGCTATTCTTCTTATTCATCGGAAATTTTATTGGTGAAGAAGTGTATTATCGCGGATACCTGCTGAAGAAAACACAATTCCTGGGCAAACACAACGTCTGGATAAATGGAGCACTCTTTGCCCTTTATCACTTCTTTCAGATTCCACAAACATGGCCGCTCATTATTCCAGGAATGGTTTTTCCCCTGATTATGAGCTGGAGAAAAAACCTTTGGGTAGCTATTATCTTTCATTTTCTGGTTAACCTGATTTGGGCTCCGCTCGTCGCAGTAGTACTCTCATTAATCGGATGATATGAAGACAGGAGTTCAGTATTATTTCATTCTAGCAATGGTCTGTCTGTTTAATTTGGTAACTGCACAAAGCCAGCAACAGAAGGAACAACTGCAGGAACTATTGGAAAATAAAATCAAGTTAGATTCGTCGATTCATACCGTGTTTCTGAAAGTAAGTATTCCAACTAAAAAGATTTCATGGGAAGGATATACTGCCCGCACAAATCATGTTCAGGCAGACGAAAAACGTAGACCTACCTTTCGATTGGCAAGCATTACTAAAATGCTTACTGCTGTAGTGGTATTGCAGCTCACAGAAGAAGGGAGGTTACGTCTCGATGATTCGATTGAACGGTTTTTTGATTCTTCACTCGTTGCCCGGATTCATAACTACCTCAATCAATCATTTGGCAAACAGATTACCATCAGGCGGCTTCTCCGCCATACCACTGGTTTACCGGACTACATTATGAATGATCCCGCCTTTCTTCCGGCCTTGTTTAAGCAGCCCGACCGTCAATGGACTCCGCTTCAACTCGTGGATAACTTCCTGGAACAAGGACTCAATAATAGATGTTTCTTTATCCCATCGGATAGTACCTTCGCTTACAGTGATACCAATTACTTATTGTTGGGATTAATCCTGGAAAAAATCGAGCAGCAGACACTGGCAAACATTTTAAGGAAGAGAATATTTGTCCCTTTAGATCTGAATAGCGCGTGGTTGGAATTCTATGAAAGTGCACCCGTTGCTGAGCATACGTATCCCTTCATTGGAAAACTGGAAATGAATAAGATCAATACCTCTTTTGATTGGTCAGGAGGCGGAGTGTCAATGACCAATGAACATCTGCACGTCTTCCTTCGTGCACTCCTCGAAGGAAAGTTGTTTACAAAAAGATCAACATTGACGCACATGCAGGACTGGATAGCGACAAACCAACCCGGAACAGTGTATTCAAATTATGGCCTCGGTATTGCCCGGGTAAAATTTCCTGAGCTTCCTGAAATTATTGGTCACACTGGTTTTTATAAATCCTTTGCCGGCTATCTTCCTGATCTGGATTTGTATATCACTGGTACATTTAACCAAAGCGAAGCTGATCACATTGACTTTATTAAACAGGTAGTACGCATCCCCATCGGTCAGGTAATCCATCACAAAAGAATGTAGCTATAGGAAAACCACACCGCTTGATTCGTCTAGGGCTCTGAATAAACCTAACGCACCACCGGAGAGGTTACCTGGTGGTGTGGTAGGAAACCCGGAATAAGTACCTCCGTCATCATTAAACTGTTTTAAGAGTGCTTTATAAAAAGTATAGGTTTCCCGTGTCACCGAATACATCGTAACCCGCGCTCCAACACCTTGTGAAACCCTTGGGTAAAATTCGGCATACCTAGCTACGGAGGCCCCATCATCAATAGAAAGACGTTTGACTTCTGCAGGAAGAAACTGATCACTGATAATGGAATAAGGCCAGGTTCTTCCATTATCACAAAAGTACACGGCATCAGAGCGAGCTTCGCACAATCGGAACAGGTAATAATTTTCCTCCTCCTGAGGTTCTTGAAATGAAATCAGCGGAACAAAATTGTCATCCTTGCCAATATCGCCTTTCCGGATTTCATATGTCATCTGTTCAATACATGGTGTCTCATACATGGTTGCTTTCGAAGTGTAACTAGATCTCACTCCCAGGTATTCAATGTTAATCGCTAGATAGTAGGTTACTCCGGGAGTGCCAACAAGTTCATGGAAAGGCACTTGTAAATAGCTTTTCCGGTCGTGCATTTTAACTTGTTTTTCATGTACAGTACCAAATTCATCGCTAATCTGGATTCGCGCGGAAACGAGGTAAGTACCTCCGGAGATCGTATCGGGTGGACAAGTCGCGCTCGAATGAAGATCCCATTCATTGTGGCATTGACTGCCCGTGGGAAAAGTCCAGGAAAGAGTGACATAAGAGGAGCCTGCCGTGCTGCTCACAACCCCGTCGATGACCAGCGAGGGTTCTTCAAATGGGATAGCTATACTAACGT
>JBGATZ010000076.1:0-13612 GCA_044228905.1 Cyclobacteriaceae bacterium
TGGAAATTGGTAAGAACACAGTCATCGCAGCACAATCCGGCATCTCCGGTTCAACCAAAGTAGGCGAGCATTGTGTGATTGGTGGTCAGGTCGGGATTGCAGGCCACCTGGTAATCGCTAATAAAACCGGAATCGGTGCACAGTCTGGAATTTCAAAAGCCGATGTGGAAGGACAGCATTTATTTGGATCTCCCGCCTTCGAGCTCAAAAAATGGCTTCGCTCCTACGCGGTATTCCGCAAACTGCCCGATCTGAACGATCGTCTGGTAGAGCTGGAAAAGAAGGTCAAGCGTTCCGAAAGCGTTTCTTCAAACAAATAAAAGAGCCTTATTTCTGGTAATACGAGGCATTTCATCTCCATTCGACCTAAATAATTGCTTTTTTGGATTATCGGTTAATTGAGCGTTAAATTTGCGCCCACTTTATACGAAAAATGCTAAATCACAAGCAGCAGACAATTAAGAAGTCGGTAACCCTTTCAGGCGTTGGTTTGCACACGGGTGTACAGACTAACATGACCTTTTTGCCGGCAAAGCCTAATCATGGTATTAAATTCCAGCGAATTGACATTCCTGGCTCCCCAATTATTGATGCTGACTGCGATCGCGTAGTGGATGTATCGAGAGGTACAACCATTGAACAAAGTGGCGCTCGTGTGAGCACCATTGAGCATACTCTTGCTGCTCTGGTTGGTCTGGAAATCGATAACGTATTGATTCAACTGGATGGCCCTGAATGTCCGATCATGGATGGAAGCTCCATTGAGTTCGTCAATGTATTAAAGAGTGCTGAAACAGAAGAGCAAAATGCACTGAAAGATTTTTTTGAAGTGCAGGATAGTATCTTTTATCGTGATACAGCGCGTAATGTAGAAATCGCAGCACTTCCTTTGGATGATTATCGCGTAACGGTAATGATCGACTACAACTCTCCTGTCCTGGGAAGTCAGCATGCATCCATTGCCAATATTCAACAGTTTGAAAAAGAAATTGCCTCATGCCGCACATTTTGTTTTCTGCATGAGCTTGAGATGCTCTACAAGAATAATCTCATCCGTGGTGGCGATTTGAATAATGCCATTGTGATTGTAGACCGTGTAGTAGAAGAGCACGAACTGGAAAACATTGCCCGCATGTTGGGTAAACCGAAAGTTGAAGTAAAGAAAGAAGGAATTCTCAATAATATAGAGCTTCGCTATAACAACGAACCAGCACGTCATAAACTATTGGACATTGTGGGTGATCTTGCATTGGCAGGCCGACCATTGAAGGCGCAAATTCTTGCTGCCCGTCCAGGTCATGCAGCTAACGTAGCGATGGCTAAGAAACTGAAAAAGGCCATGGCCGATGCAGACAAAAAAGGTGTACCGCGTTACAATCCGAATTTGCCTCCGGTAATGGATATTAACCATATCGTTAATACCCTTCCTCATCGCTATCCGTTTTTACTGATTGATAAAATTATTTATCTCGATCAGGAAACTGTATCGGGTATCAAGAATGTGACGATGAATGAGCCGTTCTTTCAAGGTCACTTCCCGGGCAACCCCGTTATGCCTGGCGTATTGCAGGTAGAAGCAATGACTCAGGTAGGGGGCATTCTGGTTTTAAATACTGTACCTGATCCGGAAAACTACTGGACCTATTTCTTAGGTATTGACGATTGCCGTTTCAGAAAGATGGTATTGCCAGGAGATACACTTGTTATTCAATGCGACCTGCTTGCTCCTATTAAAAGAGGTATTGCCAAGATGAGAGGCCGCGCCTATGTAGGTAACACATTGGTCTGTGAAGGTACTATGACCGCTAGCATTGTTCGAAAAGATTCATGAGTTCATATCATTTAGCAAACGTACATCCCGAAGCAAAGATTGGTAACAATGTAGTTATCGAGCCCTTTGCTACTGTTCAGAAAAACACCGTGATTGGCGATGGCACCTGGATTGGTCCAAATGCCGTAATCATGGAAGGCGCCCGCATAGGAAAAAACTGCCAGATCTTTCCTGGGGCCGTGATCTCTGGTATTCCTCAGGATTTGAAATTCAAAGGAGAAGAGACCACAGCAGAGGTGGGCGATAACACCACCATTCGCGAATGCGTAACATTGAATCGCGGAACTGTAGACAAATACAAGACCGTTATTGGTTCTAACTGTCTCATCATGGCTTATGCACACATCGGTCATGATTGTATCATTGGTAACAATATCATTCTCGGCAACACAGTTCAACTGGCTGGTCACGTAATGATTGATGATCATGCCATCTTTGGTGGGGCTTGTGCGGTACAACAATTTGCCAAAGTAGGTGCTCATGCTTATATCGGAGGCGGATCGCTGGTAAGAAAAGACGTGCCGCCTTTTACCAAAGCAGCGAGAGAGCCGTTGGCCTATGCCGGAATCAATGCAGTGGGTCTGCGCAGAAGAGGGTATACTTCTGAAAAAATTAATGAGATTCAGGAAATCTACCGCTACATCTTTTTAAAAGGACTTAATAACTCAAAAGCACTTGATCTGATCGAGAGGGAATTGGCATCTTCTCCTGAGCGTGACTACATCGTGAAGTTTGTACGCGAGTCAGAACGTGGTATCATGAAAGGTTTTACCACTACTTCTGCTGACGTAGAATGATCATACAGGCTGAAAATCTAGGAAAGCGATTCAATCGCGAATGGATTTTCAGAAACCTCACTTATACTTTTGAACAAGGGAACATTTATGCTGTAACCGGCCCAAATGGCTCAGGCAAGTCTACATTGCTTCAGGCTTTGTGGGGCCAGTCCCCTTCCAGTGCAGGAAAGATCAGTTATATTTCCAATGGCCACTCCATTGCGGTAGAAGAAGTCTTTCAGCATGTATCCATTGCTACCCCGTATATGGATTTGATTGAAGAGTACACATTGGAAGAAATGATCCGTTTTCATTTTCAGTTTAAGAAAACACGTGGTTCAAAATCAACCATTGAGTTACTTGAGTTAATGGAACTAGCTCATGCAAAAGATAAGATCATTTCAAATTTCTCATCGGGCATGCGGCAACGTGTAAAGCTGGCCCTCGCCTTCTATTCGGATACTTCTATGCTCTTCCTTGATGAGCCAAGTACTAATCTCGATGTAAAGTCAACCGATTGGTATTTAAAGAATCTCTATGATTTACCTCCCGAAAGGCTAATTTTTATCGCCTCTAATCAGCAACACGAGTATCCCTCATCTGCCAAAAAGATTGACATTCTGGCCTTTAAATAGGTTACAAAACTGTTTTTAAACCTATTAAAACTTACATTCTAAAGCCTTCGGGGATGAAGGCGTTTTTTTTAGAAATGTGTTTTTACTATGTTTAAGGCCTTAATAATCTTGATCTAAATGAAGATAACCCTTAAAAACCTTTTTCCCGTAATGGCTTTGGCCAGCTTGTTTCTGTTAAGCAGCTGTGGCGGAGATGATCCAGCTACACCTTCTGTTCCAGATCAACAGCTAGCAAAACTTTCTTCTCAATGGAAACTAAGTGATGTTACGTTGGATGGAACTTCAAAAAAAACAGATTATGCTGCTTTCACATTGACCATTTCCGGAACGGCAGGAGCTGACTCTTTCGGCTATACAACTGCTGGAAGACCTTCAAACAGCCCCTGGCCTCCTAGCGGTACATGGGTATTTGGAACAAACCCTGAGTCACAAATTGTACGTGATACTGGTGCCGAC
Source organism: Cyclobacteriaceae bacterium (assembly GCA_044228905.1). Lineage (GTDB taxonomy): Bacteria > Bacteroidota > Bacteroidia > Cytophagales > Cyclobacteriaceae > ELB16-189. The sequence goes on from JBGATZ010000076.1 coordinate 3,699, forward strand.
AAATTGGATATGACTTATTCCGTTAGCGATTCCCAGCTTCAACTGACTTTCGATTTTTCAGGTACTGGCTATCCTGGCCGCGTGTCTGCAGTTAAGGGAAAGTGGGTATTTACTTTCACCAAGTAATTATCAATTAAACAATATTGTTAAGAAAGCCTCTTCAGAGGCTTTCTTATTTTAAGACCACTATTGTAATACCATCACCTCCACGCTCTACATGCTCATCCGCAACAGAGGCTACCGCCTTAATCCTGCGCAAGTGATCACGGACTACTTTTCGTAATACTCCCTCCCCTTTGCCGTGAAGTATTTTTAGTTCTGCCTGCCCCAGAAGTATAGCATCATCAATAAACTGATCAAGTAGTGAGATCGTTTCTTCCACTCGCTTGCCCCGAATATCCAATGTGGTTGAGAAATTCGATTGCTTCTGATACACGTTGATTCCTAAAGAACGAGCTTTCTTCAGCACCGGATCAACTTCCACCTGATCACTCCTGATCAATTGCGAAGTTTTAACTGTAGAACGAAGTTCACCAAATTGCACCATCGCCTGATTACCTTTAATTGATAATACTGTTCCGGTTACTTCCTGCCCTATAATCCGAACCTTATCTCCTTCTTTGAAAGGTTCATTTGCCTTTAGTGGAACCGATTTCTGTTCAGGTTGAATTTTATCCACCAATCCACGTAAGCCTTCACGAACCTTTCGTGTTTCTTTCTTTTCCGCCTTGTTCTCACGAATGTGGCGAATTGTTTTTTCTATCTCGCGATTGGTATCTTTTAATAAGGTGGATGCTTCCGCTTTCGCCTTGTCAATGATCTCCTTCTTTTTTGATTCAAGCCCGCTGGATAACTGCTGGTAACGATTTAATTCTTCTGAAAGCTTTTTCTCCTTTTGTTGTAACTCAATGATCTTTCGGGCAGCCAACTGTTTTTCATCTGCTACCGTTTTCATTAATGTCTCCAATCCAGTTAGATCTTTACCGATGATGGATTCTGCCTCCTGAATAGTATCCTGAGGCAATCCAATCTTCCTTGCAATCTCCAGGGCAAAAGAACTCCCCGGTTTACCAATCTCTAGCATGAATTGCGGCTCCAGCTTCTTGCTATCAAACAGCATGGCTGCATTACGCATACCTTCTTCCGTACTTGCAAACAGTTTAAGGTTATAATAGTGAGTAGTGGCCACACCCCACACTTTCTTCCTTACTAAAGTTGTCAAAATGGCTTGCGCTATTCCTCCTCCGAAATTAGGATCAGTTCCAGCGCCCAATTCATCCATCAATACCAGGGTATTTTCATTTGCTTTCCGAATGAAATGATTCATGTTTCGCAAATGTGAACTATATGTACTCAGGTCGTTCTCAATAGATTGCTGGTCTCCGATATCTAGAAAAATATTTTGAAAAATTCCTACAGTGGACTTTTCATGAAGAGGCACAAGTAATCCGCATTGAGCCATATACTGAATGAGACCAGTCGTTTTGAGAACTACCGATTTTCCTCCGGCATTTGGGCCTGACACAAGCAAGAATCTTTCCTTCTCTGTCAGATCAATTGTTAGTGGAATAACCGGCCTCTTGCCTTTTAAACTAAGATATAATAACGGATGACGTGCATGAAGCCAGTTAAGATCCGGCTTCTCTTTTATCTGTGGCAAATCTGCCTCTATATCCAGAGAGAATTTTGCTCTTGCTCTGGCAAAATCCACTTGCCCCAAAAAAAGGTAAGCTATCTTTAAATCTCCCAGATGAATTCGAAGCAGTTGCGTAAGCTCTCTTAATATCTTCACTACTTCTCTTCGCTCTGCCAGTTGCAGGTCACGGATTTCATTATTGGCTTCTAATACTTCCGCGGGCTCCATATACACGGTTTGCCCCGTAGCGGATTCATCCATGATGAACCCTCTCACCTTTCTCTTGTGTTCTGCCAGTAATGGAATCACTATTCTCCCATCGCGAATTGTGGGTGATACGCCATCAGGAGTAAAGCCACTATCAGCAGCCTGCCTGAAGACCTGTTCAATCAACCTTCTTACTCTCGATTGTTCTTCACGAAGTCGCTTACGAATCTTCGACAACTCTACGCTTGCCGAATCCTTTACCTTCCCTAGATCATCAAATTTGGACTGAATGTGGGTAAGGACTTTTTTATCTAGCAACACGGGCTCAGCAAGCAAACTAAGTTCGGGATAAACTTCTTTCGCTTTGCTTAGCAATACTTTGATCTCAAAAATGGTAGTGAGTGAAAGTATTATCTCCTGGAACGATTCCTCCTCAATAAAATTATCTTCGATGGAGATGGTGGGCCATAATTCTTCTGGATCGAAATAATGTGAGGAAGGAAAAGCCTCAGCCTTTTCCAGAATTTGTTTGAACTCCAGGTTTTGGCGCAGCTTTTTCTTTATCAGTTGATAATCAGAAGAAAAGGTCATCTCGTTCACATGACGCAATCCCAGAGGGCTCAAACAATAATTTCTGAGTTTCTGTCTCACCTGGTCAAAGCCAAGTTTTATTTCAAAGTCTTGAGGATAAATCACGAAGAGAAAGTACTATAGTTAAATCCAATTATTTTTTGGCAGGCAGCGCTTTAGCCCGCTGTTCACGAAGGCTGAGCGTATCAATGACGGAGTCATAAATCTTTTCCAGTTCTGTAGAATGATCAAGATAGTACAAGTAAGATTTCTTAAGGATAGAGTCCTGAAGTCCCCGCTGCAGTAATAATTTATGTTCATAGGGTCGAAACACCTGGGAGGCCGAATCTCTCTTCATCAAAGATGTATTTAATCTTGCCTCCGCCAGATAAATATCAACCATAACGGATGCCATCTCCTCACGACTTAAAATATCGGCCGGTTTTCTGTCTCTTCCACAGGAAAGAAATACCACCACTAAAAGGAAAAAGCAGACCCCTCTTTGCATACCATTGATCAAATTTGCCGTTGATAAACCCATACGGGCGTCCAAATTACTCATAATCTGAGTATTTTTAGACCGCTAAAATTGTGCCGGGTGAAGGAACTGCTTAAAAAACTGCGCAAATACGAAATAGAAATACGCAAGGCCGTAAATGGCCAGATGCAGGGAGACTTTCACTCGATTTTTAAAGGTTCGGGTCTTGAGTTTGACGATGTGCGCCCTTACCAATATGGTGATGACGTACGGTCAATTCACTGGAATGTAACAGCTAAAGGACATGGTACTTTTGTAAAAACCTTTCGCGAGGAAAAAGAGCAGACCATTTTCTTTATTGTGGATGTAAGTGCTTCAGAAAATATTGGAAGTGAAGGCAAGACCAAAGCAGACGTGGGAAAAGAGATTTGTGGAGTGCTTGCACTGTCAGGTGCAAAAGAATCCAGTCAAATCGGACTGATCTGTTTCTCGGACGAACGGGAGAAATTTATCAAACCAGCCAAAGGGCTTGGCCAGGCTTATCAGATCATTTATAATCTGAGTAAGCTTCAACCTAAATCACTCAAAACAAATTTGAATAAAGCCATTGCTTTCGCACTTAATTACATCAAGCGAAGAAGTGTGATCATTCTCATCTCTGATTTTATTGATGAAGGCTATTTTCACAATTTGAAATCGTTGGGTCGCAGGCATGATCTTGTTCTGATTCATATTAGTGATAAACGGGAAACAAATTTGCCAAAACTGGGAATTATACCTGTGTTAGATAAAGAAACCAATCAAACGATCTGGGTAAACACTTCGTTTGGTGATTTTCGTCAACGCATTACTCAAAACCTGGGGAGCCGCGTTCAGGAACTCGCTGACTTCAGCAAGAAGCACCAGATTAATTTTTTAAGTATCAATACGGATACTGACTACGTGCCGAAATTGCTTCGGTTATTTAAAGTAAGAAACAAAATAGTGAAGAGTGCGTAGCCGGATTTTCATCGTCTTTATTTTTTCCCTAGCCAGCGTTCTTGCATTTAGTCAGGATGTGCAGGTTCGTGGCCAATTTTTAAGTGACAGTACAAAAATCGGAATACCTGTACCCTTTTCACTTACGGCACGTCATTCAAAAACACAGGACATTCTTTTTCCGGATTCTGCCTTTTCATTTGCTCCCTTTGAGTTTCATAAAAAAATCTTTTTTACAACTGTTACAAAAGATACCATCAGCTATGACAGCGTTGTGTACTATCTTTCCACGTTTGAAACTGACAGCCTTCAGAAACTAAGACTACCAGTCTTTATCGTTCAGCCACGCGATTGTACCCGTGTATTTTCAGATGAAGACTCACTGCGACTGATCAGTATGGTTCACTCTTACCCGGATTCAGTAAGCATTGATAAACTTCCGGTAAAAATGAATACGGCCTATCAAAAGGTAAACTGGACTTTGAACTATCCACTTCTTACTCTTCTTGCAGCCATCATTATTGCCGTTGCAATAATTGTATGGACTGTCTTTGGACAGCGAATCAAAGAACACTTCAGACAGAAGCGGCTACTAAAAAATTATCAGACCTTCCAGGATAAATTCAACAGGTTGATAGAAGAACTCAAAGCAAATCTCACTGCCACTCGTGCAGAAGAAGCATTGACGGTCTGGAAAAAGTACATGGAAGAGCTTTCAGATGTGCCCTACACCAAGTACACCACCAGAGAAATAAAACAGGCTTTTGCCGGAAATGACATCAGTCCTTCACTAACGGCCATAGACCGGATGATTTACGGTCACATCACACTGGAGTCGGTAGACGCTTTTCAGCAATTAAAATCTGAAGCTGAAACTTCATTCCGCAAGAAATCATCACAACCTCAGCCACAACCACGTGCACAGGTTGAAAAAGGTTCTATCGTATCACCCGATTCAGCAGAGCCACGTCAAGTGACAATGAATGAAGTGGTAGAATACGCTACCCTGCTGCGGGAATTGCCTTGTCCGTTCTGTGGTAAAACACACGAAAAAATAAACGGCACTACACTTCACACAGTAAAGAGCTTCATTGTACTTACTTCTTCAAGAAAGAAGTCAATTATCGGGTGCCCTACCTGCCTGAACAGAAAGAACAACATGGCTATTTTATCTACAGCACTGTTGGGCTGGTGGGGAATTCCGTGGGGTCTGATCAAAACTCCACAGTACATCTATTTAAATGTGAAGGAAAAGAAAAACATCCGGAGCAAAGAACCTAATAATGTGCTACTTGGATTCGCCTATCAACATGCCCATGAAATAGAAGCGAACAAAGACAATAAGGAGAATCTGTTGAAAGTAATTAAGTCTAAAAAGAGCTGGTGGCAAGTGTAACTATGAATGAGATTACAGATCCCTGGTATTCGCTCAATTGGTATTCGCCATCTACATTGAATTCGTTCGTGTGGGAAAATTCCATATATCTGTGGGCGATTATACTTGTGCCTATTGCTATTCTGGTTCGCTGGCTTACTCGTTATTATCTGAATCAAAAATTACCAGTAGCGTTGGTGAAAAGTGAGTTGAAAAGTACACCTCTCACACTTATCCGGTTACTACTCCGGTTACTACCCGATATCATCCTGTCACTGGTAGTTGTTCTTATACTTGTTGCATTGGCTCGTCCGCAAAAAACCAATGAGAAAGTAGAACAATGGACAGAAGGGATTGACATTATGCTGGCTATCGATATTTCACAATCCATGCAAATTGAAGATTTTACTCCTAACCGGTTGGACGCAGCACGTGAAGTAGCGCGTGATTTTATCAAAGGGCGTAAGCAGGACCGGATTGGCATCGTTGTATTTTCAGGAGATGCATTTTCCCTCGCTCCGCTCACCACTGATTATGAATTATTGAATTCCTATCTCAACGAAATCAGCTTTGAAATGATTGAGAACAGAGGTACAGCGATAGGAAGCGCATTGGCAGTTGTCACAAACCGGATGCGCGAGTCGGAGTCTAAATCAAAAGTTTGTATTCTTTTAAGTGATGGCGATAACACTGCTGGAAATATCGACCCTATGACTTCCGCTGAACTGGCAGCAGCCTATAGCATTAAATTATACACCATTATTGTAGGTAAAGAAGGACTTGTTCCATTTGGTAAAGACTATTTCGGAAGGCCACATATGGTAGAGAATACGGTGGACGAAACTACCATGCGCAAAATTGCTGACATCGGGGGTGGGCAGTTCTTCCGTGCTACCGATCAGGATGCCCTGGTCAATGTCTTCAAGCGCATTGATCAATACGAAAAAGCGGAGATCAAAGAAAGCCGCTTCAAAGACACAAATGATTACTATTTCATTTATCTACAGTGGGCAATTGCCTTCTTCCTGCTGTGGCTATTATTGAAATCTACATTCCTCAGCAACGTACTTCAGGATTAATTCAGAGATTGGTGTGAAGCATCAGGCGAACGCCAAAAGAGATCAGGATAATCCCTACTACTATATTTAAATACATCAACGCTTTAGCTGTGATCATTTGTCGCAGCTTGTCTGCGAGATAAGCCTTAAGGAGATCCGTAGCAAATACGGTTAGCAGTACGGCAATAAAGAAGATGGCAAATTGACTTCCTTTCGAGTAACCAAAATTGACAGATGCTACACTGATGGCACCAAGCCAGAAGAGAAGCACCATCGGGCTGATTCCGTTAATAATAAACCCCTTGAGGAAATAGCGAAATCTTCCTTTCACCTCCGTAGCCACACTCTCATTTTTGTTCCTCCTGCTTTTCACCAGTAAATGATACAAGCCGAAGGCAATCAGAATGGCACCACCACCATAAGCCATGTAAATCTTATTCTGTTCCTGATCAATGAATTGAGCCAAACCAAAATAACAAATAGTAACGTAAAGCATATCGCAGACAAAAACACCCAGTGCCACGCGCGCTCCATTCCAGAAACCATGCTCTACGCTGGTTTGAATAATTGTAAAAAATACCGGACCTACCAGAAAGGCAAGTACAAATCCTAACTTTATTCCGTTTAGAATGATCATAGCTAAACGATGATCATCGTTTGACAAAGTTCGACCACTCATCCAGCTGAGTGCTCTTCATTACACGTGGAAATTTGTTTTGTCCTCCCACTTTTCCTTTCGACTCCATATAGCTATAAAAAGTTTTGATTGGGAGCACATCCACCAGAACTTCTTTAAGGGCAGCACTGCGCTCCACAGCATAATCATCATTTAATTCCTTTAAATGAAAATCAAGACGTTCCTTTAATACTTTCGTATCTACAGCATCATCAGTACCTACATACCAGTGATGTGCGAATAAAGAACCATGCGGGATACCCGCAACAGTAAATTCTTTGATATTGATATTCAACTCATCGGCCACTAACTCTATCGCCTTGTTCATGTTATCTACGGAAAGATGCTCTCCGCAAAGACTAAGGAAGTGTTTTGTTCTCCCTGTGATGATGATCTCGGATTCTTCCACGGAAGTAAACTTGATTACATCACCAATCAGGTATCGCCATGCTCCTGCACAAGTAGAAATCAGAATTGCATATTCCTCACCTTCCTTCACTTCATCAATCAATAATGTTTCGGCATCCGGTTTTACTTCACCAGAAGAAAGGAAATTCGATTCATTAAACGGAATGAACTCGTAAAAGATTCCATTGTTGAGTACCAGCTTCATTGACCGGTGATTGGGTAGCGACTGGTAGGCAATAAAACCTTCAGATGCGAGGTATGTCTCTATATAATAAATAGGTCTGCCTAGCAACTTATCGAATCCTTTACGGTACGGATCCAATGACACGCCACCATGAACATATACACGGAGATTTGGCCAGAGCTCATGGATGTTTTTGATTTTATAATGGGCAAGAATTTTCTCCAGAAGAATTTGGAGCCAGGCGGGCACACCCACAATAATTCCAATGTCCCAGTCTTTTGCATTGCGAACAATCTGATCGAGCTTCGCATCCCAATTGCGTGTAGATGCAATCTCTTTTCCCGGTTTATAAAAATGCTGAAACCAGAATGGGAGACGTGATGCCTGAATACCACTAAGATCACCTTCAAAAAAACTCCCCTTGTGATTTAAGTGAGTACTTCCCCCCAGCATCAGAATTCCTGATTCAAAAACTTTGGGAGGCAAATCATATTTCGAAAGTGATAGAATCTGACGGATGCTCGTACGCTGTATGGCCTTCGTCATATCTTTTGTGATTGGGATCTTCTTCGAGGCCGATTCGGAGGTGCCAGAACTCAGAGCAAAATATTTCACCCTTCCTGGCCAGCAGATATTTTTTACCCCCTGAGAAGACAACTGCCACCAATCCTTGTAAATTTTATTATAATCATGAATGGGCACTTTCTTAAAAGAATTATAAAATCCCTTGTTGCCCTTGCGGAAATGAGATAGTATCTCGTTGAAATTGTAGTACTTACCAAATTCGGTCTGACTGGCGGTAATCAATAATTCCTTCAATTCATTTTTTTGAAGTTCAAAGGGTGAAGAATATTCCTGATCAAGATTTTCGCGGAGTTTTATTCCTTTTTTTAGTAAGGTTCCTAAGATCGCCATAGTATTTTTGTAAACCCTTAAAGAACTATCGTTCGGGTGGGCAAGATAAAGAAATGAGCATTAAAAATAACATCGCTTTATACCGGGAAGAACTGGGAGTAAAAAGCTGCAAGTTGGTGGCGGTAAGTAAAACCCATCCGGCCGAAGCCGTGCGGGAAGCGTATGATGCAGGGCAACGCATCTTTGGTGAAAATAAAGTGCAGGAAATGACTGCCAAATATGAAGTATTGCCTCAGGACATTCAATGGCATCTGATCGGCCATCTGCAAACTAATAAAGTAAAGTACATCGCTCCGTTTGTTTCCCTTATTCACTCGGTAGACAGTATTAAACTACTGGAAGAAATCAATAAGCAGGGAGAGAAAATTGGTCGTATCATTCCTTGTCTGCTTCAGATCTTTATTGCTCAGGAAGAAACCAAATTCGGATTTGATGAAGTCGAGTTATTCCTGTTCATTCAATCAGACAAATTAAAAAACTATCCTCACATCCGTATTGAAGGCCTGATGGGAATGGCTTCCCTTACAGCCGATGAAAATCAAGTGAGGAAAGAATTCAGAAACCTGAGAAGAATATTTGATGAGCTCAAAACGAGAGAGTCAGCCAATTTGCGAATGAAAGAACTTTCTATGGGGATGAGCTCGGATTATAAAATAGCCATGGAAGAGGGAAGCACTATGGTACGAATCGGCACTTCAATATTTGGAAAAAGATAAAACCATGAATCAACAAAACACATTATTCGCTGCAGCAATACTGGGATGTTTAAGCGTAGCGCTGGGCGCATTTGGTGCGCATGCTCTTAAGGAAACACTTACTGCCAGTGGCCGTGTTGATACTTACGAACTGGCAGTAAAATATCAATTCTATCATACCCTTGCCTTACTTGGTATCGGGCTGCTGATGGACAAAATTCCGGGTAACGGATTGATGATTTCTTCCGTATTAATTGCTCTGGGTGTGGTCCTGTTTAGCGGAAGTCTTTATCTGCTTGCCCTTACCTCGTTTCGCTTTGTCGTTTTCTTAACTCCTTTGGGTGGAATTTTAATGCTGGCTGGCTGGGCAGTACTGGCTTACTCGATTATTACAAAAAAGCCCTGGCAATAAACCAAGGCTCGTTGTTATTTCGATTCTAATGACAATCTAATTTTTAAGGAATCTTCTTTTCCAGCACGTTGGCTGTAAACGTGATTTGTATTACTTCCGGGTTGGTCGCATTAGAAATTACAGTAACCACTTTATTTTGTCGGCCAAACTTGCCTGTGCTGTTAAAGGCAATCAGAATTTCTCCTTTCTCACCTGGAGCGACCGGATCACGGGGCCATCCTTTAGGAGTGGTACACCCGCAGGTTACTTCCACATTCGTGATAATTAATGGCTCTGTACCTGTATTAGTGAAATAATAGGTATGTTCTACCTTATCGCCCTG
>JBGATZ010000077.1:0-14126 GCA_044228905.1 Cyclobacteriaceae bacterium
TATTGGCCCTGTAACTGCTAACTCAATCGTCAATGGAGACACCTTCAGATCAGCAGAGAAAGAATTCAATAAAGCAGAAAAGGAAGGCGTGGAGATTCTTTTCTTCACTGATAAAAAATATCCGGCAAGACTCAAAGCAATCGATGATGCCCCTTCATTAATTTATGTAAAGGGCCACACCAATCTGAATCACCGGAAGACAGTAGGTATTGTTGGCACCCGGCAGGCAACCTCGTACGGAAAGGAAAATGTAGAACGAATCGTTGAAGATCTGATTCCTCACGAGGCGTTAATCATCAGTGGGCTCGCTTATGGTATCGACATTCATGCCCACAAACAAGCACTAAAAAACAATCTTCCAACAATAGGCGTCATGGGCAGCGGAATGGACATTGTCTATCCCGCAGCTCACAAGGACACAGCAAAGAAAATGACTGATCATGGCGCACTCATAACAGAAAATCATTTCGGTACCAAACCAGATGCACATAACTTTCCTGCGCGTAATCGTATCATTGCCGGACTTGCAGACGCGCTGATTGTGGTAGAGGCAGCTGAACGAGGCGGTGCGTTGATCACTGCCGATATCGCCAACAGTTATAATAAAGATGTATTCGCTTTACCTGGTAATATTGGCCAAACCTACTCAGATGGCTGTAACAAATTGATCAAAACAAACCGCGCTCACCTTTATCACTCGATTCGTGATCTGGAATATATCATGAATTGGAGTCAGATAAAAGATAGCAAGCTAACACCTGTTCCTTCGTTCGATCTTGATGAACTGGAGCCTGATGAAAAGAAAATAGTTATAACGATGAGGGACAAGGATGGACCTTTAATGATTGATGAATTGGCATGGAGATCGCAGCTTCCTCATGGTCTGCTGGCCTCGCTCCTCCTCACACTCGAAATGAAGAATATTGTGCAGGCCTTGCCCGGAAAAATGTTCAGGCTAACTATAAAATAAAAGCCTCTTGCCGGATAGAGCGACAAGAGGCCTTAATACCTTTTACAAGTAAATTATTCAATCTTTTCGTCTCCTTGCTGAGTCACTGACTTCTGATTGCATTTCTCCTTGATCGCTTCATATGCTTTCTGATCACCCAACTCACCTGCTTTACTTAAATCAAGACAACCCTGTTTTAAATCACCAAAATCGATGCGCAATAATCCACGCATGTAATAGGCATCAATACTCTTTGAGTTAATCTGAATGATCTTTGAGCAGTCGTTGATGGCATCTTCGTAAGCCTGAAGAAATTGTTTTGCCTTACCTCTGTTGAAATAAGCTTCAACATAATTTTCATTCAATGCTATCGCAGAACTGAAGTCAGCAATCGCACCGTAGTAATCCTGCAATTTCATTTTCACGTTTCCACGAGCGAAGAGAGCATCACTCATCTTGGGATTCTGAACCAACGCATAGTTATAATCTTTCATTGCGCCATGAAAATCTTCAAAGGCAGCCTTGATATTTCCACCGAATAAAGTACGCTTGGGCATATTTACTATCCGTTTCAATCGCTTTGTTCAGATTCAGGATAGATTCCATGAATTCATGCTTCTCATAGGTTCCATCCTTTCTGGGTTAATTCTTTGGCAGACTGCGCTGCAGCGGAAAAGACAGGCATGCAAACAGGAGTATGCACGCCAATGAATTAAAGCCTTTCATTTTTCTGGTGGTTTGTTCATACAAAATTACCCACCCAATTGCTTCATTTCCTGTGGAATAGCCTCTTCCGGCAGGCATGTAATATTTTCAATGATTTGGAAAGGTAGATTGCGCCAATTGCATGGCTTTTGCCAATGCTTCGCGATTTAATTGAAGCGCAGCCTGCTTTTGGTCAAGAAACGAGATAATCGTTTCTGTTGCCAAATTACCCACCAATTCGTCCTCGGCCATTGGGCAACCACCATAACCCATCAACGCACCGTCAAAACGCTGGCATCCTGATGAATAAGCCGCCTCAATTTTTTCCCACGCTTTGAATGGACTGGAATGTAAATGAGCTCCAAAATCCAACGATGGAAATTCTTTAATCAGCGATTGGAACAGCTGTTTGATCTGATCTGGGTTTGATACTCCTACTGTATCAGCCAGAGAGATTATTTTAATGTCCAGCGTATTTAAGATGCCGGCAAACTTTCCTACAATTTCAAGATCGTAAGGATCTCCATACGGATTGCCAAATCCCATACTGATATAGGTCACCAGAGTTTTATTCTTCTTCTTACATATTTCCTGAATCTCGTCCAGGGTATTCAATGCTTCCGGAATTGATTTATTGGTATTGCGTTGCTGAAATGTTTCTGATATTGATAGCGGAAATCCCAGGTAACTGATCTCATCAAAGGCTGCCGCATCTTCAGCTCCCCTGGTATTGGCAACGATGGCTAGTAATTTGGAAGAGCTATTGGACAAGTCCAGCTTACTTAACACTTCTGATGTGTCTCTCATCTGAGGTATTGCTTTGGGAGAAACGAAGCTCCCGAAATCAATCGTATCGAAACCTACCCGTAACAATTGGTTAATGTAATCCGCCTTCTTCGTGGTAGGAATAAATTCATCAAGACCTTGCATTGCATCTCGCGGGCACTCTATGATTTTCATAAAAATCTTTTACAAAAATGAATTACTACAAAAGGTAAGTCCTAAGTCGTGGAAAAATAAACACAACTGTCGGTATAATCGTCCTTTTGCCGCCAAAATGTATTTAATCTCTCGTTTCTGTGGATTAACTTGGACCATTTAGTTTAACCCTATGCCTCTACCTGAACTAACCGTACCTCTGGGAATAAAACGAGCGACTCATCTCCTGCATCGTGCCAGTTTTGGTGCTACGAAAAAAGAGATTGATGACTTTGCCGCATTAACGCCTTCTGAGGCCATTGCACAACTTTTTCAAACAGGACTGCCAGATCCAATCTTACCTATCGATACCAAAACCAATGATGACTGGCTTATCAAAGGGAATACCGATGCGAATAGTGGGGATAGTGATCTTCAGGAATTTTTTAAAGGGTGGCTAATGGCTCAGATGCTTAGTCAGGGAATATCTGTACAAAAATCACTTGCCTATTCTACCCGTGAAAAAGTAGTTTTCTTCATTCACACTGTACTCACCACGATTCAAACAAAAGTTGACAGCAGCAGAGCGCTTTATTTCCAGAATCAGCTCTTCCGTCTTTTTGCATTTGATAAATCAAAAGCTGCCAAATTCAATTTTAAGGAACTTGCCAAAAAGGTAAGCGTAGACAATGCAATGCTCCGGTTACTCGATGGTAACCTCAATGTGAACGGAAGCCCTAACGAAAACTATGCTCGGGAACTTCATGAACTATACACCATTGGTCGTGGATTGGAAGGATCATTACCGGAAGTAACTGACCCGGGTGATTACTTTGTTTATCGTGAACAGGATATCCAATCGGCTGCAAAAGTACTTTCCGGATGGGATGTATTAAATCTCGGTGTAGGCGGAGTAGGTGCTATACCGGATCCTACCGCGCAAGGTTACATTCCTGACCCCAACCTCCCGTTGGATCCTGATACGAGTTTACCACGGGGAAAAGTGAGAGGAAGCCAAACCAATGCATCGGGTCATGACAATTCGGCCAAACAATTCAGCGATCGCTTCGATAACGTTGTTATCACTCCTGACCCCACACTGGTGAATGGAAACAGTGCCACAGAAAAAAGTGCACTCAAAGAAATTGACGATCTGATCGAACTCATTTATTCTAAGCCGGAAACGGCAAAGAATATCTGCCGGAGAATTTATCGTTTTTATGTCTATCACGATATTACTCCTGCCATCGATTCAACCATCATTGTTGACTTGGCCGAAACATTTGAATCCAACGGATACAAACTTCAGCCCGTATTGGAAGAACTTTTTAAAAGTGAACATTTCTATGAAGCCGCAGCCGGAGTAAATGATGACAACTTTGGCGGAATTATCAAGTCCCCGCTTGATTTGATGATCGGAACATTCCGCTTCTTCGAAATACAACTTCCCGACTTCAAAACAGATACTGCTTCTTTCTATGAAACTACCAACGGACTTATCCGTGATCTGTCATTGATGGGAATGAATTTCTATGAGCCCTTTGATGTGGCAGGCTACGATGCATATCATCAATACCCGATCTATCATCGCAGCTGGATCTCTACCAATTACCTCACCAGAAGATATGAATTGATTAAGAAGCTGACCATCGACAATATCATGACCGAAGGTACTCTCAAGATTGATCTGGTTGAATTTGTAAAAGCAAAAATCCCGAATTCAACGGCTGTAAATGCCAGGGCTTTAATTATTGCGCTGGCTGAGTATCTGCTACCATTATCTGACAATCTTACTTTCGATTCAGCCGTAGATGACACAGCCGGACTCACTGCCGAGCGAATGAACTATTTCCTCACAGCGTTTTTGAAATCCCCCGAAATTGACCCTGACCCGGAAGCAGCATGGGCTACCCGATGGGGGACGCAAGTAGACAACGAAGTAATTGTTAACCAGCTTCAAAGCTTATTCAATGCCATGATGCAGTCACCTGAATATCAATTGTACTAGAAATCAAAATTTGTTCGCAAGAACTGATACCCATTACCTCGACCCCACAGAAAATGAAACGTAGAGATTTTATACAAAAGCTATCGTTTGCTGCAGTACCGTTCACCATTGGAGGCATTCCCATCAAACTGATGGCCGAGAATTCACTTACCCGAATGGCTCAGCAAAGCACCAATGATCGCGTGCTCATCATTCTTCAGATGCATGGAGGCAATGATGGATTGAATGCGGTGATCCCTGTTGAAGCATACGATCTCTATTATAAACGCAGGGCAAACATCGCTATCCCAGCGAAAAACAGTTTGCGAAAAATGATCGAACTGGATAAAACACTCCCTTCTGATTCACAGGTAGGACTTCATCCGGATATGCTGGGTATGAAGGACCTGTACGACAGAGGAAGATTAAATATAGTGCAGGGAGTTTCATATAAGAACAACAATGGTTCACATTTCCGCGGACGCGATATCTCTTTCATGGGCGGAAGCTTCGATGATTATTTTTCTTCCGGATGGGTTGGGCGTTACCTGCAGCAAGAGTTTGCTCCGAAAAATTATCCGGCTGATTTTCCAAATCCGGAGATGAAAGATCCGCTGGCCATTGAAATGGGAAGTGATGTTTCGCTGATCTTCCACCAGGAAGTAAATATTCCTACTTCTATTTCGATCAATGACCCGGTAAGCCTGATCTCGTTAATGGCCTGAAAGGATTTTCTGACGAGGGGATCGATCCCAGAGGTAAACCACCGGAAGCGCTGAATAATACTCCTTATGGAAAAGAATTAAACTGGATTCTGGGACTGGAAGAAAAATCGGAAGATTATGCAGAGCGCTTGTATGAAGTATATAAGGCAGCACCTGAAACAACGGTAACTTATCCCGAGAAATATCCATTCAATGCACCCGAAGGAAGTCTTCGCAACGGATTAACTCCTCAATTAAAACTGATTGCGAAGCTTCTCGATGGTGGTGGTGCAGGCATGGGAGTGAAAACAAAAGTATTTTTAGTAAAGATTGGAGGATTCGATACACATGCATCTCAAGTGGAGAATTATGATCCTACCATGGGTGTACATGCAGCCCTTATGTATCACATCTCCTCTGCGATGAAAGCATTTCAGGATGATTTAAGGGTTCGTGGTCTGGAAGATCGGGTGCTAAGTGTAACTACATCAGAATTCGGAAGACGGGTTCATTCAAATGGAAGCTACGGAACTGATCATGGCACGGGCGGACCGATGTTCATCTTTGGAAAAGGTGCTGCACCTGGTGTAGTAGGCAAAGTTCCGGATATGAATAAGGATAACATCGAAATGCAGTACGATTACCGTCAGGTATATGCAAACATCCTCAAAGACTGGATGCTGGTAGACACAGATACGATTAACAACGATATCTTCTTCAAAGATTTCATTAATGGACCAAAGGAAGAAGGAACAGGAAATTACGAGCCTATCCCTGTTGCCCAGCAGGTAGTATCGGGGTTGAATGAGAACTTTATTAACAATCGTTTTTCACTGGGCGATTGTTATCCAAATCCGGCCAAATCACAAATAGAAATTGGATTCAGAATTAATGCGCCTGCTCATGTACAAATGAATCTCCTGGATATTAATGGCCGGCAATTAAGAAATCTATTGAATGAAGAACGTGAAGCCGGTCAATATTCAATCAAAACAGATATATCAGAACTCCCCAACGGTACTTATCTTTATCAGATCAAAGCCGGACTACTCAACCAAACCAAAAAACTGATCGTAATCCGATAACTATTTCCATGAAGCAAACCCTCACCCTACTCCTCTGCTTACTCGCATTTACTTTCTGCTATGCTCAGAAACAAAAAAAGCAAGCCTCATTCAACAGTAAAACACGTGCTGCACAAAAGAACAAGTTTCTTGACAAACAATTCTATCTGGGATTTAAAGCAGGCGTCAATCTTTCACAAGCGGATCCAAACAAAAAGTATACAGTAGTTACCCCCCCCAACAAATTATTCACCATCGGCTACAACCAAGGTGTATGATAACTACAGTAAAATCGGTGGCCAGGCTAGCCTTGAAGTTACCTTTAACTACAAAAATTTTTCCATTAGCACACAGCCTACCTACCGGACATCCATCTTCACCTATTCTAATGAATTTGAATGGAGAAGTACTGAAAACACAAATGACCATCTTATTTTAAAGTATGATCAGTCACAAAAAGTAGATTATGCAGATCTTCCTTTGATTATCAAATATGAAATCACCGGTGATAAAATAAGACCATATGTACAGATTGGTGTATTTTACTCGCTGTTGGTTAATGCAACAAAAACAATAGATGTATCCGGGACTGACTTTGCCTCAGGAGGAGTAAATCAATTCAGTAATGAGTCCGTTATCGTAGGTGCCAAAGACCTTTTTGACAACTACTGGGGATTTATTGGCGGAGCAGGCTTGTATTACAATGTTGGTAATGTGCGCCTGGTATTAGATGCATCTTACCACAAAGGAATGAGCAATATCGCTAATGTAAAAAATCGTTTCGGTAACGACCGGCTTTCCGGGATTGGAGATGCTCAGGATGATTTAAAGCTCAATAACATCGTGATCTCTGCTGGTTGTGTATTCCCTCTCCGATTCCTCACCAAAGGTTATAAGTCATTAGAATAATTATTCATCAGATATAAGAATAACACAGATGAAAAAATATTTACTACCAATTGTTGCTTTCGCACTGCTATCCGGCTGCTCTAACGATTCTGATCCGGTGGCTGATAAATCAAATTTTACAAAAATTTATGACAACAATAAGTTCAGTGCCTCTTATTATCCTATCGACATGAAACAAACTCCGGATGGAGGATTTCTTATTCTTGGAGGAATGCGACTGGAAGAATCCAACTTCAGTGGCGTATACGTAATGAAAGTAGACGAATTCGGAGGATATGTCTACGATCGGGAACTCGATTCTGAGTTTGTCAACCCGGTTGGGTTGCTGGAAAGCAATTCTGACTACTACTTCTTTGCAATGACTCCTGTTGGCCTTCAGACACAGCTGTTCCAGGTTAGCGCAGATGGACAGGTGAATACACCAACTCCTGTGGGTGGTTCATATCCCTCCGCTGTTGCACAAGATGGTTCTAACTTTATCCTTTTGAGTTATGATAATGGCAATAAAGAAAGTGTGATATCAGTAATCACCCCATCCGGACAAATAAGCAAGTCCAAAGGCTTTAGTATAGGTGCAGGTGATGCTGTTGAAGAACCTATCATTAATCATTTTTTGCGAACAGGAAGGCAACTGCCTTTTCAGGTTGGTAAGACTGCATCAGGTCAATATTTCTTTAACGGTTTTTACAATTATACTATCTCTCTCGTGTTTACCGATCTGGCCGGTGATGAACCTCAGGGTGTAATCCAGGGTCAGCAGGATGATGGCGGCTTAAGTCAGGTGTTTCCTTTGGCAAGCGGACAGTACGCCACTGCTCGTTTCAATTTTGGTGATAATTACTTCCTGCCGAAAGTTACTTTAAACGCCAGCGGTGTATCATCCAGCACTGACCTTGGCGGTAATTCGCTGCCTGAATTAAGTTCAAATGCACCCGTTAAGATTATTAAAGCTACTATCGCAGGTAAAGAGCAATTGATCTATGCCAGCAATACTAAAAGCAGACAAATCGGTCTGTTTGCCTACGACCAGGCTAAAGTGTAATTGTTACTGCTGATGGTGGGCTGGCGGTGTGCGGAACAACTTATGTAGCCGGAAGATTCCCCCGAATATGTTTATTCAAGCTATCCGCGGAAGAACTATCGAAAGCTTTTTAAAGTAGTTAATAGCATAATTTTCTTTTACTCTAAAGATTTTTCTTCTTTGTATCACCAATATTTATGATTGATATAGAAGAAAACATCAGCCTGCGTTCTTATAATACCTTTGGAATAGATGTAAAGGCAAAATATTTCACCAGAATTAGTACTAAAGAAGATCTTCAACAACTTATTCTTACCAGTACTTATCAGAATAATAATTCATTAATTCTGGGCGGAGGAAGTAATGTACTCTTTACAAAAGATTTTGATGGTCTTGTAATCAAAGATGATATCAAAGGCATCACAATTGTTGAAGAAACTCCTCAACTTATTAAAATCAAAGCAGGTGCAGGTGAGAATTGGCATCAATTCGTTCTTTATTGTGTGAATAATAACTATGGAGGTATTGAAAATCTGTCATTGATACCAGGAACATTGGGCGCTGCACCAATGCAAAACATAGGTGCATATGGTATTGAAGTAAAAGATGTGATCAATGAAGTAGAAGCAATTGATAGAAACAGTGGTCAGACCAGAGTATTTAGTAATGAAGAATGTCACTTTGGCTACCGTGAAAGTATCTTCAAACAGGATCTGAAAGAAAAATATTTTATTTCAAGTGTTACTTTAACCCTCACCAAGCATACTCATCGCATCAATACATCGTATGGAGCTATTCAGGATACATTAAAACAGATGAACGTAATGCATCCAACGATACAATCAGTAAGTGATGCTGTGATACATATACGTCAAAGTAAGTTACCTGACCCTGCTGTTATTGGCAATGCAGGAAGTTTCTTTAAGAATCCAACCATTACTTCTCATCAGTATGATTTACTAAAAAATATTCACGCAAACATACCCGGTTATATTTCTGAAAATCAATCAGTTAAAGTTCCTGCTGGTTGGTTGATTGAACAATGTGACTGGAAAGGAAAAAGAATCGGTGATGTCGGAGTTCATTCACATCAGGCATTGGTTTTAGTAAACTATGGACATGCTAAAGGAGAAGAGTTATTACAACTTGCCATGAATATTCAATCATCAGTAAAAGAAAAATTCAACATTGATCTTACTACTGAAGTGAACATTATTTGATGCATTGATGATGATGAGTTATGAATAAAAAGTCACAACGATCATGTCTTACTTTTTTTCGAGATATGAAAATTTTTTGCTTAAAATTTTTGTGAATTAATTTTTTATCATACCTTTCATAAATTTGTAACTATAAACATTAAAACGCTATGGCAAAAAAACCCGCTAAGAAAGCAGCTAAGAAAAAAGTAGCTAAAAAAGCTAAGAAGGCTGCGAAGAAGAAAAAGTAATTAGGTTCGCCTAATACTTTTACAAAGGGAAGTTATCAAGGATAGCTTCCCTTTTCTTTTGTATCTCATCTTAACTCTATCATTTCTGTAAATCATAGACACACTAAGCAACAGCATCTATCTTATTTATTGAGGTGTAACCTTTGTTGACATCACACCGAACGTACTCTTTCTACAATCAATCATCTATCTCATAAGCCATTCAACACTTAAAATGGTGATTCTGTAACGGTTGCGTAATTTTTATTCTTTCTAAACTTGTTTCCCGACTATAAGCAACGTTACTTTTGTAAAACCAATCACGATTCTTATGGCCAAAGCATCAGAGAAGAAAACAACATCGACTCCTAAAGCAGAGACTGCAAAGAAATCTCCAGCAAAAAAAGCAACTGCAGTTCCTTCCATTGAGCAGGCATGCGTGACTGCATTGGCTAAACTGAAGACATTAAACATTGAGCCTCAACTACAGGCAGACATTGAATGGTGCCTTGGCAGCTACAGCCATGATAAAAACCCTATTGGTCTCTACGAAATGGGAGAACGTGCATTAGAAGTTTTTAAAACTGAATTGGCAAAAAAAACCAAAGGAGTTACAGCAAAAACGGTATCTGATTTAGATAAAGCTGTTAAATCCAGATAACCTCACACAAGATGTGCCGCGTTGCTCAATAAGCCAGAATAACGGACGCATTCAATTCCAAACTTGTTTAAAAAATCTACTCCTTCATCATTGGGTAATCCTTTGTATTCCGCATATGAATTCAGATAGATCACCTTCTTGATTCCCATACTGAATACAATTCGTGCACACGACAGACATGGCGATAAAGTAACATAAAGCGTTGCTCCTTCTACTGAAGTTTTATTCTTAACCGCGTATAAGATGGCATTCTGCTCAGCATGAATCGCCAATGAGCATCCTCCTTTAGAATCACGAGGACAACCAGCTTCTGGCCATTCAACATCACAATTATGTGTACCAGAAGGCGGACCATTATATCCTATTGAAATAATTCGTGTATCCTTTGTAAGCACAGCGCCAACATGTCTTTTAATGCAGTGTGAACGTCTGGCCAGATTTACCGCCAGTTCCATATAGATATCATCGAATTCAGGACGCACCATGCCGCAAATTAAGCATTGATATCAAAATTCTTATCTTCGCTTCAAAAATGGACCAATGATCAAGCATAATCCGATCCTGATCGCACTCTTTTTTAACCTATTTCACATCCTGACTGGATCCGCACAAGAGCAAGCCCTTCCCCGCCCCAGCCCGATGGCAATTACATCCATAAAGTATAAAGACACTTATTTAAAAATCACATATAGTCAACCTCAAAAAAAAGGCCGGGCCATATTCGGAGCACTGGTACCGTATGGCCAGGTTTGGCGTACAGGTGCAAATGAAGCAACTGAAATAACAATTACTAAAGATATATTCATTAATGGTAAACTCTTAGTTGCCGGCACCTATTCACTATTCACAATTCCCGATAAGGATAAATGGACGATCATTTTGAATAAAGAACAGGGTTTATGGGGCTCTTACAACTACAACATTAAACTGGATGCAATGCGTTTTGATGTTGTATCTCAATCATTGCAAAATATGGTTTATGAGACTTTTACCATTGCCATTGATCAAAAGAACAACAAGGCAATAATTTCCCTATTTTGGGATAAGACTCAGACGTCATTCCCCGTTGATTTTATTGAACCTAAATTATAATCGGTGGTCTCTATCAAGAAAACTTTTTTACTATTATTGATTAGCTGCTCATTTTTAGCCGCTGCCCAGGACACGGCAGAACTCGCGCGCAGAAATGGATTTAAGGACATCAAGCTGGGCTCTCACATTGATAGTCTGAAAGGCACGGAATTCAAAAAGGACATCAAAGAGAAGAATGAGTTCCCTGCGAAGTTATATGAGGTGAACAGCGATCAATATAAAAGTATCGGAGAGGTGAAAGTAAAACAGGTTGAAGTGAAGACGTATAAAGACCTGATTTATGAAATCATTGTCATCACCGATAAAGACACTCGTTTGATGAAGGGAATGATAAAATCGTTTGGAGAACCTAAGTACATTCTCACCACAGACACCTATAACTGGCTGACTGAAACATTAAGTCTTACATTCAAAGACCATTCAAAAAAAGAAATAAGGCTCACTTACCGCAGCTATCCCGTACTGAAAATGATGCGTGAAGATAAAGGCAAGAAGATTGACGACATCGCTGAGGATTTCTAAAATTAAAAAAGGATTCAGAGTTGCCTCCGAATCCTTTCTCCTGTCAAAACAAGGAAGATTATCCCTTATAAGTGATTCGGTACACTACGTTCGCCTGATCATCTGATACAAGCATTGATCCATCAGGAAGTAAGAGTACATCTACCGGACGTCCCCATACTTTTTGAGTAGCATCATCCAGCCAACCGGAAGCAAACGTTTCGTATCCGGCAGATTTACTATTTGCATCTACTTTCACAAGACTAAGTTTATAACCACTTTTCTTGCTGCGGTTCCATGAGCCATGTTCAGCAAGAATAATCTGATTCTTGTACTGAGCCGGAAACATTCCCCCCGTATAAAACTTCAACCCGAGAGGAGCAACATGTGCATTCAGGTTTTGTGCGGGCTGCACAAATTCAGAACAAGCATGTTTGCTCCCAAATTCAGGATCTTTTATCGTTCCACCATGGCAAAACGGATATCCGAAATGTTGTCCTGCTTTTGTTGCGGTATTCAATTCACATGGAGGCACATCATCTCCAAGCATATCACGTCCATTATCAGTAAACCAGATATTTTTAGTAACCGGATGCCAGGTAAATCCAACCGTAT
The DNA here is from genome assembly GCA_044228905.1 of Cyclobacteriaceae bacterium. Taxonomy (GTDB): domain Bacteria; phylum Bacteroidota; class Bacteroidia; order Cytophagales; family Cyclobacteriaceae; genus ELB16-189. The sequence continues at coordinate 12,556 of JBGATZ010000077.1, forward strand.
TTCTCACACCCTTAGTGAATACTTCCATGCCTGTTCCATCTGCATTGATGCGTGTAATGCTGGCGTAAACCGGATTCTTATCTTCGTTATTACAAATATTACACGGAGCGCCAACCGGCACATAAAGTTTTCCATCGGGTCCGAATGCTATGTATTTCCAGCCGTGATGTGCATCTGTAGGATATTTATCGAAGACCACTTCAGGTTTGCCTGGATTATCCAGTTTACTTTCAACACCCTTTATTTTTGAAATTCTGCTGATCTCCGCGATGTATAGGTCTCCATCCTTAAAAGCAACTCCATTCGGTTGATTTAAGCCGGAAGCCAGCACCCACTTTTTATCTGCCACACCATCTCCGTTAGTGTCTTTAACCGCATACACTTTATCTTCATCCTTGTTTCCAATAAATACTGTTCCGCCCGGACTTATCGCTAATGAGCGTGCGTTTTCCACTTCAGCATAAACACTGATAGAAAAACCCTTCGGCAATTTGATTGAACTAAGAGGAAGTGATGCGCTGGCGTCAGTAATAGCTGGCAACGAAGTATCGGCTATTGGCTCGTGCTTAGTTGTAACTTCTTTGGTTGAGCTGTTACAAAACAACACAACAGCAGCCAGTGCGAAAGCAGGTATATATTTTACTTTTGTCATGATCTTAATTTTTTCATGAAATTAATTCAACTATCCGCCCAATCCGATACCGCTGACCGGTTTTTTTGCCCGTTAGAGTAGTATCTTTGCATGTTTTTCAATTACTGAATCGTAAATGGTATCTGTTTCCAATATCTCGTATTTCATTGGCGGCCGCCCGCTCTACCAGAATGCTTCCATGTTCATTAAGCCAAATGACAAGATCGGCCTGATAGGGCTTAACGGACGAGGAAAATCAACTTTACTTAAGATCATCCATGGAGAACTCCGCTTAGACGAAGGATCCATCAGCAAGGCAAAAGATTGTACGATCGGCTTCCTCAATCAGGATCTTCTATCCTACCAAAGTGATGATGCCATTTTAACTGTTGCTATGGGTGCATTTAAAGATGCCGTGGACACCCAACGTCAATTGGAAAAAGTAATTCATGACCTGGAGACGAATTATTCTGATGACCTGGTGGATAAAATGACCAAGCTTCAGGAGAAATTTGAACAGTTGGATGGATACACGATGCAATCAAAAGCAGAAGAGGTACTGGAAGGTATTGGATTCTCTACCAAAGATCTTCATCGTCCATTAAGGGAATTCTCCGGAGGCTGGCGTATGCGTGTGATGCTGGCAAAACTTCTTTTAGAGAAGCCATCACTGCTCATGCTCGATGAACCAACCAACCACCTGGACCTGCCTTCTATCGAGTGGGTGGAGAACTATCTTAGAAACTATGACGGTGCTGTGGTGATTGTAACTCATGATCGCACGTTCCTTGATAATGTTATTACCAAGACAGTAGATGTTACCAATCAGCAACTGGTTACCTATGAAGGGAATTACTCTTTCTACTTAAAGGAAAAGGAACTGCGTGAAGAAATTCAAACCGGAGCATTTGAAAATCAACAGGCAAAAATCAGACAAACC
>JBGATZ010000078.1:0-13780 GCA_044228905.1 Cyclobacteriaceae bacterium
ATACTACAATTGCAGTATAAATAAGTGCAATGACCACAAGTCCAAGTGGAATTAGTTCTTTAATCTTTTGTCCTTTCATTTTTTATTTCGAAGTCGTCTCTATCCGAGAAAAATGCCCTACAACGTCTAGCTATAAGGCGTGGCGGCACACCGAAATATAAAAATTAATCATCCAACGTGCCGCCATGACTTATAGCTTTTGTTAGCGGCTGGCATTTTCTTCCCCTGTCCACACCAAATCACCTTCTCTTCTTTTCAAATACATTTTTCGGTTGGTCATATAGTAGTCTCCGAAAACCAAATATTTTCTGTGTCGGCTATATGCTCGTCCTCGTCTTAGAATTTTTCCATCAGTTTTGAACTCGTAAAGTCGACCATCCTTGTAAAGGAATTTTGCGGGTCTATTGGTCATTCGTCCAAATCCAAGAATGTCAATAGAGTCCCGATCAAATATCAACCAGATAGTTCGTTTGTTCTCAGTTTTATATTTCCCCGTTCCTCTGTCGTACAACAGATCGCCATAAAATTCGTATTTAAAAGTCGAGTCGGGTCTTAGCTGAACTTTTGTAATAAAGAATCCATTGTCAGCAACGTTGCTTGAATAATATCCAACGAGATCTCTTTGTCCAAAAGTCGTGAGTGAAAATAAAGTCAGAATAATTGTCCCGAGTGTTTTCAAATTGATCTCTTTCTCCGAAGATGCTTGCCGCTAACGTTCGCATATAAAGCGTGCCGGCAGACCAAATTAGTAATTAATCATCAAATTCTGCCGGTATGATTTATATGCATTGTTAGGTGCTGGCTGCTTTTATTCCTAACCACCATTTCATGGTCTTCAATTTGTCAGCTTCGACTTCATCCAACTCCATTTGGTCAAAAGTCCGCGAGAGAGTTTCAAGTCCATAGTTGTCACGAAGCCAAAATGGAAATTGTTCTATGCTTTTATTCCATTGTCTCAATGTCCTTTTTAAAATTTCTTTTAAGTCCTTTTGTGATTTTGGGGTTATAGCTTCAAGTATTTTTCCAGCTGTCTCTTGGTCACCAAACGGATTGAATCGTCCTTCTAATTCTATCACTTGAATTATTCCTTCAACGATAATCTCTGGGTCGGCTTTAAGAAGGATATTGATAAATTGTCTAATTCTTAAATCTCCAGGCTTGTCGGCTGAGATTAGAATTTCATTTTTTACGTCTTCTCCTGTCGTTGGAAACTTCATTGTCCTAAAGCAGCTTGCACCTAACGTTCGTGTATATGTATTAATTATATAAACTATATGTAATTAACCACGCAAAAAGCCTATAAAACTAATCATAAAGCCTGAAATTGAAGATATTTATTTTGTGCAGTTATCCCCGCCATCGTCTCCTCTAAGGTGCTTCGCACTCGCAATATGATCAAGAGGACTCTTTATTTTATCCAGCCCAAAGCGCGTCACCCGAGCATAAATCTCCGTAGTCACAGGCGATTCATGCCCCAGCAGTTCCTGTATATACCTCGTAGAAGTTCCCGACTCCAACAAGTGCGTGGCAAAAGAATGACGCAACATGTGCAATGTCACATGTTTATTTATGCCCGCTTTCCGCACAGCCTGCTTTAGTACCTGCTGCAAACTACTTTCCGTATACCGCTCTCCTCCCCTCCCTTCAAACAGCCAAAACGAAGGCCGATACTCCTCCATATATTGTCTCAGCAACGGAGTCAGGCTTTGAGCCATTATACTTTGTCGGTCTTTCTTCCCCTTTCCTCCACGTATAAATACCACGTGGCGCTCAGGGTCCACATCACTCACCGTCAATGCAAGCAGCTCACTCCGTCTCAGGCCCGCTGCATAAATCAGCATCAGCATTACTCTATGCTTTATATTCTCAAGTGCTCCGAAAATAGCCATCAGGTTTTCCTGGCTTAGTACCTTAGGCAGCCGCTTCTCTCGCATTGGCCGCTCCAGGTAGTAAACCTTCCTCTCCTGCATCATAATCTTTTCATAAAAAAACTTTATTGCATTGATAGCCTGATTCTGGTAGCTCTTGCTCACCCTCTTTTTCTCCACCAGATACAATAGGTAATTGCGAATATCTATCTCCGTTAAATCAATCGTTGCAACATTTCCGAAAAACAGAAGAAACTCCTTGAACTGCTGAAGATACGTTTTCAATGTATTCGCACTATACCCTTTCAGCAATAGCTTTTGCTCCATCATCCGCAACATCATGCGCATTTCCAGCTCTCCCTTGCCATTGCGCCCCTTACTATCATCTTCGCTGGTCGCAGGGCTTGTTTGCAAATCCGGCATCGGTTTCGCCTCAGAGCGAGGCCCTTCTTTCGTGCGCGTTTCCAATGCGTGCATATTGATCTCAGCACTTTTCACGTCTCGCATCGTCTCACGCAAGAGAGTATTGCTCTTTCTAAATGCAGAACGATCAACAGAAGCCACCCCTTCATATGCAGTAACAATTTCATCCACCAAACCCCATCTGTTAGCCACATACCAGCAACTCATCGTGTTGCTGAATGTCGCACCTGAAATTGTTCTCACAATTCGTATCAAATCAAAATCCTTAGGAAAAAGAATAGCAATGCAATAATGCTCCCGGTGATAAACCTGCTTCAGAACGATAACAGTCTTTGGCTGATCCATTGTATTAATCTTAGTGATAGGACACATTGAATTTACTAAATCCCAAAAGCCAATCACCAATACTTAAAAGTCAAAGGCCAACAGCCAACATCCAGAATCCGGTAAAAAGGATCAGAATCACAAATCCAGTAGCACCCCTGTCCCTAAACAAGTCCTCATCCCAACGGTTACAGTGCATCACTTTTCACACTAAAATAAAAATAGGTCCAACTGATCTGCTTAATATGAAAGCGAAAAGCCCCACCCGCCAACATCCGTAGTTAAAAAACTGAGAATAATAAGTGTGGTTAACACAAGTTGACCCTGCGGATCAAAAAGTATAACCAACACTTACATTCACCAGCAAAGGTGTATTGGCAATGCCAATGTTTGGCGCTTTCAATGTTTCACTCCTTCCCGTTGCCGTATTGGCATACGTCAGCTTATCATCTTTCAACGTAGAACCTACCTGGTACCAGTAGCGTACACTCGGCACAATAGAAATTCCCCTCAGGGCATTTTGCTTTTCTACAAATGGCTGCCATTTATAATAGGCTCCAAAACCCAGGGTATAGGTGGTGAAGTTGGCAATACTGTTGCGCTTCGTCTGTGGTTGCCCGTCATAGTACGTTTCGTAAACGTGCATCTTCGGCTCGAAGCGCACATTAAATGCCCTGGTAAACCGGTAGCCTACACCAAAGCCCAGCGAGTGCGTAATCTTGAAATTCACCTTCTGGTTTTCATATTCCGAACTTACCATCTTGCCCGTCATGTTCAGCCCAATGCCATGCGAGTAATCGAACACCCATTTTCTGGTCCAGTAGTCCGCTTCAAAGTTGAAGCCATGCAATAGAAGCGGTTGATTCAGTCCGAAGAGAACGCTGAATTGATTGCGTTCAGTTCTCACAGTTGGCTTCGCAGAAGTCTGCGCTTTCACCAACGACACGGTAATGCAAAGCAGTACCGTAGTAATAAGAAACTTGTTCATGTTGTTTTGCTGTTTATGTGAATGATTTACACCTCAAAAGTGCCGCTACGGCAACTCCTGCGCATTCACATTTGTTAACAAATCAAAAACACCCACATCGCGCGCGTTTATAACGCGTGCGTACCCGTTTATATGCGTGCGCACCACCGCCCTGCATCGTCTCCCGCAAAGGGGACGATGCACACAATAAATCCAAATTTATTTCTTCCTGATCCGGCTCAAGGATTGAGGTGCAATACCCAGGTAGCTCGCTATAAAGTACTGAGGCACGCGCTGCAAAATATCAGGATTCTCTTTTGCAAGTCGCTCATACCGTTCTTCTGCCTTCAGGTTTTGAAGAGTGTCGGCACGCTGAATCATCTGAATGAAAAACTTCTCAATAAGTTGTCGGGCAATGCGCTCAAAGCCGGGAAGCCGGGCAAACAACGCATTCAGATTGTCGTACGTGATCACGTACAGCGAACACGACTCGATCGCGCGTATCGATAACGGTGATTTACTACGCGAAGCAAAACTCTGATACTGCGTAATCCACTCTCCTTCTTTTGCAAAATCACAAATCGTTTCCACGCCTTCTTCAGAAGTGCGCGAGTATAAAACCAATCCCGATTCTATTAGTCCGATGGCGTTAGACAATTGCCCCTCACGCAAAAAATAATCTTCCTTCTGCAAAGTCACTTTCGTGAACGACTTTTCAATAAACGCCAGTTCTTCCTCCTCAAAATTTCCGTAAGCCGATAACTGATTGATTAAATAACTGGACATCATTGCAAGATAAAGTAATTACGTTTAATAAGTGCGCGCGTTTCCCCTCGCGCGCGTTTCTAACGCGTGCGCTTCCTCTTCCTCCCGCGCGCGTTTATTACACGTGCGCACCATCATCAAACAAACCGCGTCTTCTCCCCCACACACGTAAACGTCAGCTTGTGCATCGCACGCGTGCAGGCAATGTATAGCATACTCTTATCTACATCTGAATGATAAACCTGTGCCGAAGCAAACGGCACGATCACTTCATCAAACTCCAGCCCTTTGGCCAGGTGGGCAGTAGTGATCACCACACCTTGTGCAAACGATGCACTCTCAGCACCCAGGAGATGCACCGGATATTTAGGTGTCTTCAGTTCCTTATACAATTGCTCCGCCTGCTTTCTTGTTTTACACACGATCCCCATCGTATTATATCCCGAGTCATGATGAGCGTCCGTCAATCGCTTCAGCTCTGTCAGTTCTGCTTCCGGAGTAGATACGATTTTAATCACAGGTTCATCGCCATGTCGCTCTACCGCTACGATCTCGGGATTGCGCGAAATACGCTGCGAAAACTGCGTGATCTCATACGTAGACCGATAGCTCTTGTTAAGTTTGATCACCTCTCCCTGCGGAAACACATTATGAATCTCTTCTGCCGAAGAAGCACCATATGGGTTCACCGATTGATATGCATCTCCCAATATCGTTTTCTTACAAATGAACAAGCGCGAAAGAATCGCATACTGCACCGGTGTATAATCCTGCATCTCATCAATCACCAGGTGTTTTACCTGGTGATATGGCTCCAGGCCTTCCAGCCGCATCTTAAAGTAAATCAATGGAAACACATCTGCATATTCATACATATGCCCGTTGATCAGGCGAAGCGCTTCCGGCTTACCTGCCCACTTATAAAAATCGGCATACAGCTCCGTTACGCTGATGCTTTTAAATCCCCGCTCGATCGTGAAGCGGATGTCCTGCTTCTCTTTGCCGTTGGGTTTGTATTTATACTCCTGCTGCAGATGCGTCTCAATGTCTTTCGCCACCTGCGCAAATCGTTTCAGCAACGGTTGCCGCGTATGCACTTTAAATCGCTCTTTCATCAGGTAAGAAGGCACCACGATATTTCTCACCTTCACATCACGGGGCATGAAGTAGTGGTTTTCAATATGAATCACATACTGATTGATCTTCTGTAAAAACTCCGTGGAAGCTTTATAGCGGATGCGTGCAATCAATGCATCATCTTGTTTTTCTACCAGCTGCGAAACCTGTTCAAAGAAACGCTGAAACTTGATGGTGTTGTCGAGAATTTCTTCTGCCAGATCTTCCATTCCTTTTTCAGGAATATTCTCTTCTCCCAGTTCGGGCAATACGTTAGAAATATAGTCGGCAAAAACACGGTTCGGTGAAATGATAAGTATGTTCTCCGATTTGATCGTGTCTTTGAACCGGTAAAGCAGGAAAGCAATACGGTGAAGGGCAATGGAAGTTTTTCCCGAGCCGGCTACTCCCTGGATGATGATCACAGGTGTAGTCTCATCACGCACAATTTTATTCTGATCACGTTGTATCGTGGCCACGATATTCTTCATCCGGTCATCAGACGTGCGGCTAAGTTCCTGCTGCAACACATCGTCTTGTATGCTCAGCGAGTTCTCGATCATGAACTCCATGCGGCCCTTGCGTATGCGATACTGTCGCTTCAGCGAAAGCTGACCTTCCGTTTTTCCTGTGGGCGACTGAAACCATGCATCACCGGTTTCAAAATCATAAAACATCGAAGAGATGGGCGCACGCCAGTCGTAGATCAGGTTGCTGCGTGTCTTTTCATCAAAGTAAGAATGAATACCCATGTATACGGTAGTGGTTTCTTCCACTCCGTCTGGTTTGAAATCGATGCGCGCGAAATAAGGCGAGTCGCGCAGCTTCCATAATCTTTTCTTTCGGTTGGCCGATGAATCGCCCACCAGTGAACTCCGGTAGACCGATTGCTCCAGCGCAACCATGTCTGCCTCATCCAGCCCCGACTTGTTTTCATACCAATACTGCTTGGTCTGGCGCAGTTCCTCCGCCTGAAGTTTTACTCGATCTTCAATTTCATGAATGGCATGCTCCAGCTTGTCTTCAATCAGCTCCAGGTATTCCCGTTCGTCTTTTTCTGTGGCATTAATCATGTAGTGCAGTTTCAATTTTTCGAACCTGCAATTTACGATGACCAGCTCACAACTAAAACCGGATTACCGAATTAGGAGCTGGTCTTTCATTCTTTATAAGAAAACGAGTGGCACTCTTTTCCGCACTCCAGGGTGATCTCCCAAACTCTTCGAAATTCAAATAAGTTCCCAACTGATTAAACTTCTCAAATTCAAAAGAAAGTCCTTCTGCTCCCAATGTCGCGTTTGCATCGGCCACATGAAAATGAAGATGAGGTCCTGTCGTCTGACCGGTAAATCCCAACGCAGCGATGACCTCTCCTTTCTTCACACGCTGGCCGGGTTTTACGTTCACACTTCCCGGTTGAAGGTGTTCATAGAATACCACCTTACCGTTTCCGATATCAATTGAAATATAATTTCCTGCTGCGTTATCCGCGGTGGCCTCCACGTGATTGCGCAAGGTTGCACTCTCGGGAAAATCATTCCGGGTTGACAATACTATTCCATCCGTTACCGCCAGCACAGCGGCAGCATAACCAAACCAGTTTCTGATTTCATCATCATTGCCTTTTGCAAAATGTCCCTGATCATTCAGCAAAATAAAGTCGATTGCATAACGACCAGGAATACGTGCCTTCCCATACATCGTATAAATTACTCTTCGGTGTCCACGTTCCCAGTCTGCGCTGTATACTGCTGCCCAGGGTCCGCCCTTCAGCGGAGCACCCAACACTATTACCGGTGTTGTTGTAAAAGCAACAGCGGCACCTTTTAAGGAATGAGTTTGACTTCCTGTCCTGCTTCTCACGGCAAGTTCAAGTTCGTGATAGAGCGAACCGTTTTTCTTCGGCAACACGAAATCGAGATACACAATCATCGATTGCCCCGGAAGAAGTTTGTTCCGGTCTTTGGAAACGTTACCAATCAATCCTGCCTTCGAATTCCAGTTTTTCTCTTCAACCGAAAAGAGAAGAGTGGAATCAGCTCCATTAAATACATTCAGTCTGTCCAGGTAAAGGGTGTCAGCAGAAAAACTGGTCATATATAGTTCATAAGACACACTGGGTTTTCCCGAAAGGGTTGTCACCTCCGGCACAATATTCACCCGCATTTCCAGCGTAGGCTGATAACGCTGTGCCGATGTCCAAGAAGCAGTGAGTAAAAGCACACCAAAGAAAACAGAACGTGCAACAGTGATCTTCATTTTTTTAAACTAGGAAAGAACCGGAAGTTATGCACTATGGGTCTGTCCATGCAATCTACAACCCAAAAACAATTCTTAACAATTCGTTAATCTTAAACCAGGCTTAACCCGTAAGTCGATTTTTTTGACCAGTCTGTCTAATCACATGGCGTTGATTGGCTCATATTTCAAATATTGTGTGAATTTTACACAATGAAATAATCCTGAATGCAACAGGAAACGAACGGAAGCGTTGAATTACGGGTATAGGAGAACACGAAAATGCAGGTAGAAACAAATCGGATCAGGTTAACAGGAGCCATCACACGCAGAGGCCCGTATATGGATAAAAACATCTATGAAATATTGGTGAAGGAAATCGTGACGATTATCCTGAACAGTCCTGCAAAAGTCATCACCATCGATGAACTGGCTCAGGCAGTCACGGCCAATCCTCCTATCAATGCACCAGTTGAAGATCTACCCTGGATTACACTGCAGGTAAAAAATGACCTCGTGGACAAAAAACTTCTGATCAGCTCTTTCGAAAACTATACGCAACGAATCCAGCTCTCACGCGAAGGCAAAAGAGAATTCGGTTTAACCAAACTGCAAACCGGCTCCTAGAAGCACATACATCCTGCTTCATTGCTATTAACATTATTTTACCGCAATGCGGGGTACCACCAACTGCTTTTTCTGACGGATATTGGATCTGCATTAAGATCCATTTATGAAATCGATTTCCTTCTTCATTACACTGGGTGTGCTTTCAACGGTTCACTTCGTTCAGGCGCAAAATCAAACGGACAGTGTTAAACTCAACATGCCCGGCACGTTCGGGTTGCTGCTGGAAGGAAACATTCCGGGAGCATTGAAACTATTGAATGCAGAAACGAAAGAACCGGTTGTAAAAAAACATGCAGCCATACGAAGTGAATTGAATCGTAGATTTAATCAGGAAACAGATCAGAGTAGTTATCTCATCACTCATCAGTCAGCCATCGACAGTCTTCTCTTAATCTACCATACGTATTGGCGAAAATCGATGATCGGTTATCCGGTGGTGTATGATACTTTTCTTACGGAATCAGTAACCTCATTCTTAAATCATCACTATGGAAACAGCAACACGTCATCAGATAGGGAAAGTATTGAACAAAAGCTGAAGACGTATGTTGAATCCAAAGGATATCACACCAGTGGTTTTGGGCGCACCGGAAAATACCTCGACTTACTGGTATGGCGCAAACAGAAAGATACCGTCTACCAGTTTACCGTCAACAATGAAAAGATCAACTGTCCGGTAGTATTCATGCATGACTTTGTTACGCTGGGCTGGGAAGAATATGCCACGGCAGACAAATTGCATCCGGGTGGATGGGCAACCGATAAAAGTCTGTTTTGTGTACGAAAAGCGTACGATCTGAAAAGTGAAAGTTTCAATGTGAGTTACCTGGCTCACGAAGGCCGGCACTTCAATGACTACAAACTATTTCCGGGACTTACGAGCGCCAACCTCGAGTATCGCGCAAAATTAACGGAGATGAGTCTGCTGGATAAAGAGATCTGGAACGTACTCACTTTTTTCATCAACAACTCAAACGCCAGCACTACCGATGATCATCAGTTAGCCAACTACTACCTCATCCGTGATTTGTCACGCACGCTCTTTAAAGTCGATTTCGAGAAAAGCCTCGATGTCTGGAAAAAAATACCCGTTCAGAAAATACACGAGGCCAGCATTGCACTGCTCACATCAAACTCCGGCTATCTTAAAAAACACAAAGAAGGATATATTAAATAATTAACGATTTCCCTTCTATACATCGTGTTGGATAAACAATACCCTCTGCCTGATCAAGAGTAGCTGGCTGAGAGATATTGTCATATAAAACAAACCATAAGGCCTTCTTAACATAGGATCCCCGCAAATTTACCTGCATTTGTTTCAGGATTGCGGGCATCAGCCATGTGCTCCCATTTGCTTTGCATTAAAAAATCAAATGAAAAACAAAATCATTCAGCTGGTGTTGCTATTGCTTTTGATAGGCAACGCGCAGCACGCTTCGGCACGAAGCGCTCCCATCAAAGAAACAATAACCACAATCAACACTGAACAATCAGACAACCACCTCATGAAAAAAAATCCGGTTCTGCTCATCGCTCTCCTGCTGCTATTTACATTCGGATTCCAGTCCGTACTGGGTCAGGACGATCTATCTGTTTCTGCGAAGGTACAATTGGACAACATCGCTAAAATTCAAAAGGAAGTTGACAATGGCACAGCCAATTACAGTGCTTCTTCGCCCGAAGCATCCTGGTTGAAAAGAGCAACAACCAAAGAAGAGCGCGATCGGTTCTACGAACGCTTCGAACCCAATGCAACAGAAAAGAAAAAATTTGATGAAGTGCTCAATGCGCTTGCTAAATCATTGAGCAAAAAAGGCGGTAGCGCAGTGAAAGAAGAAATTCCGGTAGCTATGGGATTTGTCATCGATGAAATAAAAAAGATTCGCGAACAGGTAGAGGAGTTCGGTGATGATGACGCCTACCTCGTTACACCGTCCGAAGGCGAATGGCTGTTGCGTGCCCTGTCCGCAAAAGAACGCGAGCGATGGGCAAAGTCTTTCTTTAAGTCAAGTGAAGCAGGAAAAACAAAAGCATACCAGGAGTTGGACGCGTTAAGCATTTCAGCTGCGAAAAAACTTCCGGACTATACACCAGGAAATCAAAATTTCGCTTTTCACAACAAGGCAGAAGAAACTATGATGAAAGCAGCATTGAAGAACAGTGCCTCACTCACTGTCCATAAGATCGGCCAGTTTCACGGGGAGTGGCAGATTGCCAAAAACGATCTGGATATTCCCGTTTCGCGTTACAAACAAGGATATATCTGGGCGCGCGATTCAAAAGATGATTTCGCATTCTGTCATTTATACCAGGTAAATATCATCCAGGACTATGCAGGTGGTGGAAAATATGGAGCGAGCTATGCAAAATTTTTAGGCGATACCTTATTTGGTTGTCCTAAGTAAAGAATGGGTCGGTGAGTTGATCAGAGGGTTTCACAAGAACCCTCTTTTCTTTTTCTATAAATACAAATCCCTTCCGGAAACGTTGTCATTAACTATCTCCCTTCCGTCTCCTCTCAAAATTACCTGACATCGTTTCCCTGCTACCAGTAACTCACTGATGATATCCTGACTTTTGCTGCTCTTAAAAAGTAATGCAATAAATGACAGGTCTCTTTTTCGCAGTTGGAACACTTATGATCACAATCAATGCCTCCGCCCAGGAATTCATCGTAGCTAAAGACGGAACAGGAAATTTCAAAACCATTGGAGAAGCGCTCAAAGCAACAGGCCCCGAAGGAGGTGACATTATTATTAAGGCAGGTGAATATGCGGAAGCACTACATCTGGAAGGAAGGAAAGCAATAAATATACGCGCAGAAGGTGACGTATGGATCAAACCAAAAGGCACTGCGAACAGCATCACTATTGTTGATTGCTATAATATAGACATTCGGGGGTTAAAATTCACGAGCGGGATTTCAATTGACAAATGTGATGACTGCATCATTGCGGCTTGTTTATTCAGTGAGTCAGCCAGTAACGGCATCAGCGTTAATGATTCGCGTAATGTTCACATCATGGGAAATCAATTCAAACGATGTGCCCCCGATGGAATTGTGGTACGTAATTCAACCAAGACGATCATCGTAAATAATCTCTTTAATGAAAACCGCAGCGGATGTGCCATACATCTGAAAGAACCACATCCCTTTGGGAATGCGGAAATAATCAACAACACCTTAGCTGGAAACACATTTATTCCTCTTCTTATTGATGAGAAGTGGGAGAAAGTGAAAATCAGCGACAACATCATCGCCTTTAATACTCTTCCCGAAAAAACGGCAGCAATAACCGTTAAAGCGGGTACTTATAAAGTGGAAGCACAACGCAACATTCTATTCAACAACAAAGACAAAAACGGAACTGTTGCTGACTATTCCGGCATCACCTCTCCGGATGGTCTTTCTGTTGATCCCTTATTTGAAAATCATGCTGCTGGAATTTTTACGTTAAAAAATACTTCGCCTGCCATTGGTGCAGGAACAAACGGAATCACAATCGGATATTATCAATCTGTGCACGCTGAATGGATCAAATTCAAAGAAGAGTTTGATGATGCCATTGCAAAATACAAACACCGCCAATACGATGAAGCGATTCAATGGTTTAAGAAACTGTTACTGACACATTCGGGCAATGCGGATGTGTGGGTAGGACTTGGCGATAGCTATATACCTGTCAAGCTATATAAAGATGCTACTGTGGCTTATGAAAAGAGCATGCAACTCACACCGGATAAACCTGAAGCTTATTTCGGCCTGGCCAGCATTCATTCGATTCAACATCACACCGCAGAAGCGCTGTCGTATCTTGAAAAAGCATTGCAGCACGGCATCTATCAGGTACCGGTAGAAACGGATCCCAACCTGGATGCCATCAGGCAAACAGATGGATATCAGAAACTGAGTAAACAATACGGGCTGCAAAACTAAGTAAGTGCCTCCCTTATCTACATGCTCCATTAAAATGGATTACTAACAAACAATTATAAACAACAAATGAAAAAACAAACTGCTTTAAAAACGATGGTTACACTCTACCTGCTCATGGTAGTCTTTATTTTCGCCTGCAAGGAAGATGAACAAATCGATACCAGTGCACCCTCATTCCTGATCGCTGAAAGCGATAAACTCACCATTCCCACTGAAGTAGATCTTCCTGCCAATGGATCAAAAGGAAATACACGTGTGGTCACGTATTATGCCGAAGGAGTTCAAAAGTATAAAGCACAACAAAAAGCAGGAAGCGATCCTGTTGCTTTCGAATGGGTATTTGTAGCACCAGAGGCCGATCTGTTTGATGCCAGCAATGCGAAGATCGGAACACATTATGTTGGCCCTTCATGGGAGATTGCCGGTTCGAAAGGACTCATCAATGGCCAGGCATTTTCACCGGCAAAAACTGCGAAGAGCAGCGATGCAAACAGCATTGATTGGTTGTTGCTGATGCCAAAATCAGGAACGACACCTTCCGGTGTATTTGCAGACGTAGACTACATTCAACGCATAGCCACCACCGGGGGCAAAGCACCGGCAACACCTCCAACCAGTGCAACTCAAACAACTGAAGTGGAGTACACCGCCATCTATCGGTTTTCAAAAATCAATCCGTAGTGAATACGTCAGTTACCTCCCCGAAACCAAACGAACTAAAGAAATATGAATTCTTGTCTTCCACGCTGGAGCATATTGATATTCATCACTCTGTTGTCACTCAGTGGCTGTAATCAGGACGACACCCCCGTATTGAAGGGCTGTGCGAGTTTCTCTTTCAAAGAACAGGCTGAGTCAGCCGGGCGGGTAAATTCATTACCGGTTCCTGCTTTTATAAGCTATTCGATTAAGAAAGCAAATAATGAAATCATCTCCGGCAAAATTGAGCTCTATCCGTTCAATGATACTTTTCTTTCGGTACCAATCTCATTGGAAGAAGGTGACTATACACTTGAAGAGTTTTTGATTCTGGAAAATGACAACACGGTTATTTATGCAGCTCCGGTCTCTGGTTCGGAACTCGTGGAACTGGTTGACCATCCATTGCCTTTGTCGTTCAACGTAACGCACGATAAAACCACAACCGTAATTCCGGAAGTAATTCAAGTGAGTAGCTATGAGCCGGAAGATTTCGGTTATGCAAGCTGGAGCTACAGCGTAGGAGCAAGACCCGTAAAGTTTGTGATGCCGGTTTCATCAGGCCTTATTACCAAAATTCAATCTGCAGAGATCACCGTTTCACAAGGCTCATATACACGCACGAAAACATTGAGCGGGGTTTCACAGCTTTCCGCGGAGCTCATGGTAAAAGCAAATGCTCCTGTGTCTATTTCGTTAATCGTAACAACTCACGACATGTATATTGAACGGCTCCCGATGAATCCGAATATGACCGATGATGTACTGCTGAATAACAGTCTGTCACAATTTGAATTCACCCGCACAACC
>JBGATZ010000079.1:0-13720 GCA_044228905.1 Cyclobacteriaceae bacterium
TGGGATATGGTTTTTTTGGAAAAAGTGAATCCATTTCAGATCTGGAATCAGCGAAAGGGTATATTAAAGTCAGCAAAGAAAATCGCGTGGTGCAAAACCTGATCAATTCTTATTTAATGAACCCGAGGGGCGCAGAGATTGTTGTCTTTAATTAATCAACGGCTATGAATTGGATAGAAGCTATGGGTCTTTTCGGAGCTTTCCTAAGTAGTGTTACTTTCATTCCTCAGGTGTATAAAACCTGGAAGACACGGCAGGTGAAAGACCTGAGCCTGACCATGATGATGATTGTATTCACAAGCACTGTGGTATGGCTGGTATATGGATTTTACCTTCATCTCTGGCCAGTGATTATTTGCAATGCCATCATGTTTGTGCTCGTTTCACTCCTGATCTATTTTAAACTGTCTTTTAAAGACTGAGTTAGCGTCATCAGAGTCTGGCAGCAGAATTACATCGCTCTCCTTGTTCGTTTATAGAAATCGCCCTTTTCGGGGAGGCCTGAATTGAGCCGATTATCAAATAATTTGAACTCAAATCCCTATTATTGCGATTATTTACGTTAGAAAAACGGGTATTTATGGCATCTGCATCATCGACAGAATTACAACAGGAGCATCAGCAAAAGATTAAACAAGTCTTTTCAGAAGTAGGTAAGGTTGTAGTAGGACAGGAATATATGGTAAACCGCCTGCTGGCTGGTCTTTTCACCAACGGCCACATATTGCTTGAGGGCGTTCCAGGTCTGGCTAAAACCCTTACGATTTCTACTCTTGCCCGTGTACTGCACCTCGATTTCCAACGTATTCAGTTTACCCCCGACTTGCTTCCTGCTGATTTGGTGGGAACCATGATTTATAATCAGAAGGATGGGAAATTTGAAGTGAAGAAGGGGCCAATTTTCGCCAACATTATTCTGGCCGATGAGATCAACCGTTCTCCTGCTAAAGTGCAATCTGCATTGCTGGAAGCCATGCAGGAAAAACAGGTGACCATTGGTGAAACTACTTTCAAACTGGACAAGCCATTTCTTGTTTTGGCCACTCAGAACCCCGTGGACCAGGAAGGAACTTATCCGCTACCTGAAGCACAAGTAGACCGTTTCATGATGAAGGTTTTTGTAGACTATCCTACAAAAGACCAGGAGCTGGAAATCATGAGGAGGATTTCCAACATGCAGTTCGGTTATGAGGTTGGGACAGTCCTCACCAAGGAAGATATCTTCGCAATCCGCGCGGAGGTGAACAAAGTGAAAATTTCCGAGTCACTTGAGAAGTATATTATTGAACTGGTTTCTGCTACGCGCAAGCCGAAAGAATATAAGCTCGACAATGAAGCGCAATACATTCAGTTTGGTGCTTCACCACGTGCAAGTATCAATCTGAATTTGTCAGCAAAGGCATTGGCTTATATGGAAGGACGTGACTTTGTTTTGCCTGAAGATATCAAAGAAGTAGCGATGGATGTGATGAATCATCGTATCCTGCTGAACTATGAAGCAGAAGCGGATAATGTGAAGACTTCAGATATTATTAAGGCCCTCCTTACCAAAGTACCGATCAACAAATAGTTTCCTTACTTATTCTTCTTTTTTCCGTTAGGTAAACACTGAAGGAATCAGTGTGTGCGGACTTTTCATTTGGATATTATTCCAACTTTAATTTCGTTAACAACAAGTTACTGCAATGTTATTCGGTGGAATGTGTTAACTCCTTCATTTTCATCTTACTTGCATGTCAAAGGCCGTATAAAAATCAGGCAACACTCATCACTTAGTGACCTGAAAACGTATTTCCAATTAACAATTCCATAATATACCCGACCCAGACGGGTAATATTGCCAGAAGACCTTTGCATCAAATTAAATTAGTATGCAGAGGCTTTACACGCTTTTACTTTTCATTCTCTCCACAACGGTAGTTTTGGGTCAATCTGGTACAATTAAAGGGACCATTAAAGACGAAATTACAGGAGAAAGCATTATTGGTGCTAATGTCGTACTTGAGGGCACTACACAAGGCGCATCAACCGATATTGAAGGGAACTTTACTATTCCTAAAGTGAAAGTGGGCAAGTATAATCTGGTGGTCACTTATCTTTCATACGTAACTAAAACAATTCCAGGAGTAGACGTTTACCCGGACCAATCCACAGTAATCAATACTACTATTAAAGAAAACGTTCAGGAACTTGAAGGAGTAGTGGTTACGGCACAGCGCTCGACCAATACCGATATTTCGGTGATTACTGAAATGAAGAAAGCAGAGTTGGTAGCCGTTGGAATTTCTTCCCAGATGATTCAGATGTCACAGGATCGTGATGCAGGTCAAATCATCAGACGTGTGCCAGGTGTGACCATTGTTGGAAATCGCTTTGTAAACGTAAGAGGATTAAGCGAGCGTTACAGCACCGTGATGCTGAATGGAATTATTGCGCCAAGTACAGAGGTTGATTCAAAGGCATTTGCGTTTGACCTTATCCCAAGCAATCTGATTGATCGCATGTTGGTATTCAAATCGGGCTCGGCTGAATTGCCCGGAGAATTTGCAGGTGCTGATGTAAATATTTATACAAAGAACGTGGTGGATGAAAACTATATGTCGTTTTCGATTTCCGGAGCACATCGTGCCGGTTCCACAGGCAAGGAATTTTTATTGAGTGAAAATAAAGGTAAAACAGATTGGTTGGGCATGGATGACGGCTCCCGTGCATTACCAGGCAATTTTCCATCTCAAAACCTCCGTATTCTTTCACAGGTTCCTACAGACGCAAACATTTCAAAATTAAAAAGTGCTACTCAGATGTTGCCGAACAATTGGGGTACGCGTTCATTTAATGCTGCGCCAGATTTGAGAATGAACTTTGATTTTGCGAGAAGCTTTCGCCTTGGAAGCAAGAGATTAGACAACATTACTTCGTTGAGTTACGCAGCAACAAATCAACGAATTGAACTGGAACAATACTATTATGAACAGTTCAATCAGACCACTCAAAGCAGCGGTCAGCGTTATAAGTACAATGACGTTCGCTATGCACAGACATTCCGATTGGGAGCAGTAAGCAATTTCACCTTTGAGTTCAATCCTTCTCATCAGCTTCAGTTCCGTAACTTCTATAATCAGCAGGCTCAGAATCAATCTACATTCAGAACAGGCACAGAGAATCTTCAGGGATTTGATGTGAACAATCAGGCCTTCAATTATTACGGAAGAAACATCTATTCAGGGCAATTGTCAGGTAAGCATGCATTCTCTGATGCAGTTACTTTCAACTGGATATTAGGCTATAACTCAACCAATGCAAATCAACCGGACTACAGAAGAATCCGTTCGCAGCGAGCCAAGGATACACAAGATGATTTCGCTATTGTGATTCCTCCTGGCGCCAACTCATTTGACGCGGGTCGCTTTTATTCGAAGTTGAATGAGAACACGTATTCTGCTGTTGGTAATGTAGAGATAAAGCTGAATCCGTCTGCGGAAGAAAGTCGTCAGGCCAAGCTGATAAGTGGTTATTATGTTGAACAAAAGACGAGATCATTTGATGCACGCTGGATGTCATACAAATGGCTGAATACATCAGTAATTGACAACTCATTGTTATACCGTCCGTTCTCACAGGTGTTCACTCCGGAAACATTGGGTACAAAGTTCATTCTGGAAGAGGGAACGAATGAAGGTCCGAATCTTTATGATAAGTATGATGGTATCAATGAATTGCTTGCCGGACATGTTGGAGTGGTTACTCCGCTGGGTGAATCATTCAGGTTATCTGCCGGAGTACGTGTAGAGCACAACGTACAGAAGATAGATGTATATGATGCAAACAAGAAAAAGTCGCAGGTAACGAACAGCCCGGTTACCGTTCCGATGCCGTTCATGAATCTTTCCTACAACTTCACTGAAAAGATGTTGGTGAGACTGGCCTATAGTAAAACAGTAAATCGTCCTGTATTCCGTGAGCTGGCACCGTTCAACTATTACGACTTTGATCGTAATGCGGATGTGTATGGAAATCCGGATTTAAAAACGGCAAAAATCGATAATGTGGATTTGCGTTGGGAACTTTATCCATCAAAGTCTGAAAACATTTCACTTGGAGTTTTTTATAAGAAATTCAAAGATCCTATTGAACAATACTTAAGCCAGGGTTCAAACCTGATCTATTCGTTCACAAATGCAAGCAGTGCAACAAACTATGGCTTGGAAGCAGAGGCAAGAAAATCATTTGAAGGATTGACCTCCAGCAAGTTTATCAATAAGCTTACTGTTGTATTCAATGCAGCCGTTATTAATAGCAAGATTGAACTGCCTTCAAATCTTGATAACCTGGAAAGCAACAGAGCAATGCAGGGACAATCTCCATATATCGTGAACGGAAGTTTATTTTATAATGACACTGAACATGGATTGCAGGCAAGCCTAATGTACAACGTCATAGGCAAGCGCATTTTTGCAGTAGGTGATAAAGATCAAAATCCGAATCAATATGAAATGCCGAGAAATCAACTCGACTTTACATTGACCAAACAACTGACAGATAAACTTTCATTGAAAGTAGGTATTCAGGACATTCTGAATCAGAAATACAGATTGGTTCAGGATTCTAATCGTGATCATAAAATCACTTCGGTAGATGAAAAAATTCAGACTTATCGCTTAGGTCAATATTCTTCTATTGGGGTAACCTGGCAGTTTTAAGTAATTGTTAAGAACACACGAATAAGACAGGGCGGAATGCCCTGTTTTTGTTTATGAACGGTACTCAACTGTTCCAATATTAAATCACTGCTAATCTTTAAGTAACACTCTTGTAATAGTGCACGTCTAGTTTTGTCCCAGATTTTAAAAGTCAAAACAATTTAATCATGACGAAACTTAAACACTATGCTTCAAGAGTAATGATAGTGGCGTTGTCTGCTGCTATGTTTGCTCTGTCATCTTGCAAAGATGATGAGACACCTGATTTCAGCGAGCCAACTATTTTGGTAACTCCAGGAACTGCACAACAAGTGCCAGGTGGTAAGGTTACATTCACTCTTGCGGTAGCAGCTGAAGGAGATCTGAAGTCCGTGCAATTGGAAGGAGCGGATATCAAAACATATACTGCAGAATCATCTACAAAATCTGATGCTTTCACCTATGAATATACTGTGGGTGCTAATCAGGCATTAGGAGATTTGACATTAAATTTTAAGGTAATCGATCAGCAAGGAACAGCTAAGGAAGGCGTAACAACTGCTAAAGTTACGGTTACAGAGAAACCAAAAGAAACCGTTACAGTTGCTGAAGCAATTACTGCAAACACAACCTGGACTGCAAACAAATTTTATTTGTTGAAAGGTAACGTGTATGTAAATTCTGGTGCTGAATTGACTATTGAACCAGGAACAATTATCCTTGGAGATAAAGTAACTAAAGGATCATTGATCATTGCACGTGGTGCAAAAATTCATGCGAAAGGAACAGAAACTTCACCAATCATCTTCACGTCATCTGCCCCTAAAGGGTTCCGTAATTACGGAGACTGGGGTGGCGTAGTTATCCTTGGTAAAGCACAAAACAACCAGTCAGTTACTCAGAAAATTGAAGGTATCTCTGCTGCAACTGGAGATAGCGGTTTCCACGGAACAGGAACGACAATCGATGATACACAATTTAATGCATCAAGTTCAGGAGAGTTCTACTATGCTCGTATTGAATTCGCAGGTATCGCTTTATCAACCGATAATGAATTAAATGGCTTGACACTGGGTAGCGTAGGTAGCGGAACAGAGGTTCACCATGTTCAGGTAAGCTATTCAGGTGACGATTCATTTGAATGGTTCGGTGGAACAGTGAACACTAAGAATCTTGTAGCTTACCGTGGATGGGATGATGAGTTCGATACAGATTTTGGCTACAGTGGTAAAAACCAATTCCTTGTTTCTTATCGTGATCCAAACATCGCGGATAAATCAGGTTCTAACGGATTTGAATCAGACAATGATGGTACTGGTTCTGTAGATAAGTTTCCATTAACATCTGCAACGTTCTCAAATGTATCTTTCTTCGGTCCATTTGTATATGCTAACCTGAGCTCAGGTGCATTGAGCAACTCAAACGTAAATAACAACTACCAGCACGGAGCTCACATCCGTAGAAATACTGCAATTCAGGTGTATAATACTTTGTTTGTAGGAACAGGTAAGATTGATGGTGTTCTCTTTGAGAAAGCAAACGTAGCAGCAGTTTTCAAAAATAACTACATCGGCCGTATCACTGGTGCAGCTAAAGGAACTACAGTTGCAGGCAACGGGTATGATGATGCAAATTTTGCAACAGATAACATCATTGCTGCAACGCTGAATGGAGTTGATCTTTCTGCGAACTTCACTGGCTTAACCGGTGCAGGCGATATAGCAAATCCATTTGTAGCATTGGCAAGCACTTCAGTTTTAGCAACTGGCGCAACTGATGTTTCAGGAATTGCTCCTTTAGTGAAGACAGACTACCGCGGAGCGTTCAGCACAACTGAAACTACGGTAGCATCGAGCTGGTTGAAAGGCTGGACTAACTTCGATCCAAACAATGCAGATTACGGAAATTAATATTCTTTAAACTTTAGATTCCAGAGAGGCTGTCTTTCCAGGCAGCCTCTTTAATTTTGTAGTATGATAAGATTTAATGCCCTTGCGCTCACCATTGTATTACTATTGTCGTGTTCCGGTAAAAAGTCAAATGATCCGTTTGACTACATGGACAGAACGAGGCAAAACGAAGTAATTGGAAAACTTGTTCGCTATGCAGTAAAATCTGCCCCTGCAAGTTCAAGAGCTACGATGTTCAACCCTGAGTTTAATGAATATTACGATCGCGCATCCAGAGAGCTGAACATCATGTACCTTAATGAGGATGGAAAGGGAGGATATTATTTTCTCATTTCACGGCCTGCACGGAGCATCAGTCCAATGTTTGAAGGAGTGGGTGGAATGCTCAAACTTAACAAGAAAGACTCTCTGATTGAATATAACGAAGTATTCAGAACATGGAAAATGGAGGACAAAGACTTAAGAAGCCGTGGAAAATTTCTGTTCGAACAGATGGTAAAGGGTAAAGACCTAAGCCCGTTCTATGCTAAACTGGCTGGTGACAAGTATATCGAATTCCCCGATGACCATTTTCATTTTGATAAGAACGAAAGGAAATGGGTAAGCATTGAATCAGACAGCTTATCAGTCGAGAATTAATCAGTTAACCTTTTGTTGTCTTTCTTTATGCATTTCAATTACTTTTTTGATTTGTACTCCAGCCTGAGCTACTGAGTCCTGCGCCTTTTTATTCCCTTCGATTTTTACCAGAAGCACCTCATGTTCCAGTTTGTTGGCTTCGATTGCTTTTTCCAGTCTTATTTTCTCCTGGTCATTATTCCCTAGTTTGAGAACAAGATCTTTGCTTTGGCTGAGTAATCTTTGTTTTTGCTTGTCTACAGCATCAGAAGCTTGTTGCGCTTCATCAATTTGCAATTGTATTTTGTCTTTGTAGAACTTCACACCAAAACGATAAACCAATTTCTCCAATTCTGTATTCACCATTTCGATGTCATTCACAGTCCATTCTGATTCTTTTAACCCAATCCATACCCTGCTTTTCTCCTGATTTCCTGATGTGGTTGCGTAAAGAATTCCTTTGGGGTATACCGTTGCTCCGAGTGCGGGTTCATTAATGGTCAACATGTCATTTACTGTTTTCCCCTTTCCAACTTCTTTAAGGAATTTTGTCCACGCTGCGCTTACGCTCTCTTTGCTGCCTTCGAGCTCTGTGCCATAGCCGTCAGTGTTTTCTCCTTTTACCCGATCCTGCTGTTTCTTTACTGCCACTGTTTGCGCCTGAAGCGAAACAAAGAATAATGTGCAAATAGAAACAACAATGATAAACTTCTTCATGATTCTGGTGTTATTTTAGTCAGACAAAGCTATCAAATAAAATAATGTCCAGACAAATACTCATTACTGGTGCTTCAGGATTAGTTGGATCACGATTAACTAAATTGTTAATACAACAAGGTCATCATGTATCTCATTTAAGTCGCTCTAAAAAAGAAGGAACAATTCCTGCTGTTATTTGGGATGTGGAAAGGAGTTATATTGACCCTGCGGCATTAGAAGGAGTCGATACGATTATTCATCTGGCAGGAGCAGGCGTGGCAGAGAAGCGATGGAATGATAAGAACAAAAAGGAAATCCTGGAAAGCAGAACACATTCTTCGCGACTGCTATTTGAAAAATTAAAAGAGAATAAACACCAGGTAAAAAATTTTATCAGCGCTTCGGCCATTGGCATTTATGGTTTCACGTTAGGTGATTTTCTCTTCACAGAAGAAAGTAATTATGGAAATGATTTCCTGGCTCAGGTTGTAAAGCAATGGGAATCAGAGGTGGACATGATCAATCAACTTGGAATTCGTGTAGTTAAAATCAGGATTGGGGTAGTGCTAAGTGAGAAAGGCGGGGCACTGGCTCAAATGGCTGTGCCTGTAAAATTATATGTAGGCTCACCGCTGGCATCGGGCCAGCAATACCTGAGTTGGATTCATATCGATGATCTATGTGCGATTTTCTTAAAGGCAGTCAATGATATGCAAATGAATGGTGCATACAATGGAGTAGCTCCTCATCCGGTCACAAATGAAGAAATGACAGTAGCAATGGCAAAGGCTTTGAAGCGACCATTGTGGGCGCCCAATGTTCCCGCTTTTGTTCTGAGACTGGTGGTGGGCGAAATGGCCGGCATTATTATTAATGGAAGCAACGTCTCTTCAGCTAAAATTGAGAATGCAGGATATCGATTCAGATTTCCTGATTTGAACGGGGCATTAGAAGACCTGTTGAAAGAGTAATAGTCTTTACTTCAATCCCTCATGAACGGCAACGGCAATTTTAGAATCTGCTGTTCCATAGTAAAGAAACCAGTTGCCTTTGAAGTGAACCATGCCTTCGATGAAGCAAACCTGATTTACCTGACCGGTAATCTCATAATCCATATCTGGTTGTAAAAAATTCTTTTCCAGCCGATCAATTACCTTAACGGGATCATTTTTGTCAAACAATGCCTGTCCGGAACAATAAGCCCCTTCAGCAATAGAGGGGTCTCCGCCTTCATCCAGATTCATTCCATTATATAATAGCAGAATGCCCGCCTCCGTGTAAAGTGCGTACGGCCCGCTTTCTACCAAACGACTATCAAAATATCCATGTCGGGGCATCAGTACAGATTTTAAATTTCCATCTTCTTCTATTGGCTTCCAGTGAATGAGATCGTCAGAGCTTGCCATGAACAAATCCGTATCTCCAAAATACATCCAGTATTTGCCATTCACTTTTTTTGCAATGATCTTGTCGTCTTGTTGTTGAGCAACGATCGCTCCTGATTTACTCCAACTGTCTTTATACTTTTCTTTTAAGACCAATCCATGCTTGGTCCAGTGTTCCAGATCTGTAGAACTGGCCAGACAAAGCCGTGCAGTATCTCCATCGTAAGCTGTATAAGTAAGAATATATCTGCCGTCTTGTGTTTCCACCACACGAGGATCTTCTACTCCTCCCTCCCATTCATATTCTTTCATGCTATCATTGGCAGGATAGAAAACCGGCTTTGGCATTTTTGTGAAATGGAGACCATCGTCACTGATTGCTAACCCTAAACGCGAAGTGCCTGCATGTTTGCCGATTTTATCCTCTGCTCTGAACAGAAGGTAAACTTTTCCTTCTTTCACTACCGCAGCAGGATTGAAAACATCTTTCTCATCCCAGAAGACATTCTCATTCAATATGGGGCACATAAATGAATTATTTCCTGCTGTAAGTACCGGATTGCTGGTATTAGATTTTACGAATGGGAGCAACGCCCAGGCTGGATTTGCGAGTGAACCTTCTTTAGCAGTATTCGTTTTGCATTGAACGAAGACGAATGAGAAAACCGCTATACAATATAACTTTATTGAAGATGATGTAAAGGATATTGAATTGCGTATCATTTTATAACTTGTAGAGGTTTAGGAAAGATAAAAATATAAAGACTGTGAAAAAGAGTAAAATCAAAGAGAAAGAACACATTTTATCAAAGGAAGAATTAGAAGATGAAAACAGGATTCGTCAGGCATTTCAAGATAAAGACTGGGCTGAAATAAAAAGCTCTGACTCGTGGGTGAT
This sequence comes from Cyclobacteriaceae bacterium, assembly GCA_044228905.1. Taxonomy (GTDB): domain Bacteria; phylum Bacteroidota; class Bacteroidia; order Cytophagales; family Cyclobacteriaceae; genus ELB16-189. The sequence continues at coordinate 10,190 of JBGATZ010000079.1, forward strand.
CTTCAAAGTGATGAGTGAATTTGTAGAAGGCTTTGAGAAGATGGCGAAGATTGGTCCTTGCGTTACCATATTCGGATCGGCTCGTGTGAAGGCGGGGCATCCTTATTACAAGACAGCAGATGAGATTGCGTATCAGCTGGTTCAACATGGCTATGGCGTAATTACTGGCGGTGGCCCGGGTATTATGGAAGCAGGTAACCGTGGAGCGAGACGTGCCGGAGGAAAGTCTGTTGGCTTGAACATTTATCTGCCCCATGAGCAAAAAGGAAATCCATATATCGATCCGGATAAATTAATCACGTTCGATTATTTCTTCGTTCGTAAAGTTATGTTTGTTAAATATTCTCAGGGATTTGTGGTGATGCCAGGTGGTTTTGGTACACTGGATGAACTATCGGAAGCATTGACGTTGATACAAACAAAGAAAATTGGACGGTTCCCTATTGTATTAGTGGGCAAGAAATTCTGGTCAGGGATCATTTCCTGGATCAAGAAAACATTGGTAGAGGAGAAGATGATTCATCCGGATGATCTTAACCTGATCAATATCGTAGACAAACCGGAAGATGCCGTGAAGGTGATAGACGATTTCTACGCAAAGTATTTGCTTTCACCAAACTTCTAGACCATGTGGAAAAATCTTTCACTTGGTCTATCGGTTTCGGCAATGATTGCGTTGATTATTTCGCTTAACGTTACAAATAACCGTTTGCTTAAGCTGGAAGGAAATGGCTCCTCCGATCAGCTTGATTTAGATGCAGGTGATTTTGAAAGCCTCACTGCTGTGCCGGGAACAGTTGTCTCATTTTCACTACCAAAGCGAATTACCTTTGCTGGTGATTCTGTTCCTTTACGACTGCAGGATGTTAAGGAACGACTTGATAAAGAACTTCATATCAACACCTATCTTCATGGAAGTACAATCTTCCTGATGAAAAGAGCCAATCGTTGGTTACCGCAAATTGACAGCATCCTGAAGAAAGAAGGAATTCCGGAAGACTTTAAGTATCTGCCTCTGATTGAATCTGCACTTCTTAATGACATTTCTCCTAAAGATGCAGTAGGCTTCTGGCAGATATTGAAATCGGCTGGAAAAGAAAATGGATTGGAGATTACGGATGAGGTAGATGAACGATATGACCCATTGAAAGCAACAAAGGCCGCTTGCAATTACCTGCGAACATCCTATCGCAAATTTGGCAACTGGACTTTGGTAGCGGCTTCGTACAACCGTGGTATGGCCGGTATTCAGCGAACATTGGATAATCAGAAAGTATCTGATTATTATGATTTGTACCTCAATGATGAAACGTCAAGATATGTTTTCCGGATTCTGGCGATCAAAGAAATCATTAATAATCCAAAGAAATATGGATTTGATGTAAAGCCGGAATATCTCTATCAGCAGGAGAAGCTGCGATATGTGGAAGTGACAGAAACCATTCCTAACCTGATTGATTTTTCTTTGCAACAGGGTATTAACTATAAATTGTTGAAAAGATATAACCCGTGGCTGCGTGAAGAACGTCTTACTGTGAAAAAAAAGGTAAGATTTTACAAAATTGCTGTTCCTGTTAAAGCGTAATTATATTTTCTAAATTTTTCATTGAATGAGACCTTATATCCTTGCAGAAACAAATTGGAAGCACATCAAAGATGCTTCATTTGATTTGGCTGTATTACCGTGGGGCGCATGTGAAGCGCATAATTACCACATGCCTTACGGAACTGATATTATTGAAGCGGATTTAATTTCTGCGGAAGCGGCCCGCATAGCTTATGACCAGGGTTCGAAAGTGATTGTTCTTCCTCCTGTTCCATTTGGTGTGAATACCGGACAATTTGATGTGACACTGGACATCAACATGAATCCGAGCACTCAGTTTGCTGTGCTACGTGATGTGATTGAAGTGTTGGATCGCCAGGGAATTTATAAACTGGTTATTCTTAATAGTCATGGTGGAAATGATTTTAAAACAATGATCCGCGAGCTCGGGCTGAAATTCCCAAAAATGTTTTTGTGCTCTTGCGATTGGTTCAAATCGATTGATCAGAAAGAGTTTTTTGAAAACAAAGACGACCATGCCGGAGAGATGGAAACCAGTTTGTTGATGTACCTCCGGCCTGATCTCGTTCTTCCTCTCAGCGAAGCAGGTGACGGTGCTGCAAAGAAATTTCAGTTCAGTGCAATACGTGAAGGTTGGGGATGGGCTGAGCGCAAATGGATGCAGGTAACGAAAGATACAGGTGTAGGCGATCCGCGAAAAGCGTCAGCTCAGAAGGGTGAAAAATATTTTAAAGCAGTGACACAAAAGGTAGCTCAGTTCTTTGTTGAACTAGCCACGACTAAGCCTGCTGATTTTTATAAGTAAGAAATAATTTATGGAAGCAATACTACAAGCGGCTGATTACATTCGTAGACATGGAGTAGATCAACCTGAGATAGGTGTAATACTTGGAACAGGATTGGGCGATCTGTTTCTAAAAGAGATTAAGAATTCAATTGTCATTAATTACAACTCCATTCCTCACTTTCCTATCTCTACTGTAGAATATCACAAAGGGCAATTGATTTATGGAGAAATAAAAGGGAAAAAGGTGTTGGCGATGCGTGGCCGCTTCCATTATTATGAAGGCTATAGCATGCAGCAGATCACATTACCAATTCGCGTAATGAAAATGCTTGGAGTACAAACATTGTTGATCTCCAATGCTGCAGGTAATATGAATATGAAATGGAAGAAAGGGGAATTAATGTTGATCGATGATCATATTAACTTGTTTTCCGATAATCCACTGAGAGGCAAGAACAATGATAAATTAGGCCCCCGTTTTCCGGATATGAGCCAGCCGTATTCTAAGAAATTGAATGATCGCTTGGTTAAAATTGCAAAAGAGAAAAAGATCAAACTTAACATTGGTGTGTATGCAGGAGTAATTGGACCTAATCTGGAAACGCGCGCAGAATATCGATTCCTCAATCGTATTGGTGCCGATGTGGTAGGTATGAGCACAGTGCCCGAAGTAATTGTGGCCAATCACATGGGGCTACCGTGCTGTGCCATTTCTGTGCTTACTGATGATTGCGATCCGGACAATCTTCAACCGGCCAACATCAAAGAGATCGTAGCTGTGGCAAAGAAAGCAGAGAAGAAGCTGACCGAATTGTATGTAGCGCTGATCAAAAAATTATGATTTTTTGTCAGGTATTTGTATCATTTGTAACTGTCCGGAATAGAACAATACACTGTGCTGAAACCGTACCAATGGCAGGCATGGATAAATAAAAAAGTTACCTTTTGTTTAAAAAACAAGGCTTACAAATCCCTGCAACACTTTTGCTTGCTTTAGCGTCTTATGTCTGAAATCAAGCAACTATGAAATCAATTGCCACTCTTTTTTTCGCTCTCGCCCTGACCGCTTCTTTCGCTCAGGACAAAAATCAGGACTTCCATCTCAACAAGGAGTATAAAATGGATCCAAAGGGAACACTTACGTTGAGCTGTTCTGACGCCAGGGTTTCCATCACCG
>JBGATZ010000080.1:0-13453 GCA_044228905.1 Cyclobacteriaceae bacterium
TGTATCACCAGGTAATGGGCATTCACGATGAGGTGATGCCCAAAATGGATGACATCTATAAACTGAAAAGAGAACTTCAGGAGAAAATTGAAAGCACTCCTGCACTGGTAGATGAAGAGAAGAAGAAACTGGAGCAACGAATTGCTCATCTGGATTCGACCAGCCAACTGATGATGGATTGGATGCACCAATTCAACCCGCTTCCGGATTCTTCCGATCAGGAAGAAGCTCGTGAATACCTTGAATCAGAGATGGAGAAGATCAAGAAGGTAAAGGATGCAATGCTGGAGGCGATTGAGAAGGAGAAGAACACTCCGAAATAACCAAATGTCCTACACCTGTATTCTTCAGCAATCAGGTGTAGGACATTTATTCCAAACAGCTACTTGGCCTTCTTCCGCTGCTTTATCTGGTCATGAGGCAATAACACCTTACCATCACTCTTCTTACCTGCTTTCTTCGCCTTCCGCTCCTGTCTCTTTTGCTCGAGGCGAATGTTGTATCTGATTGCCTGCCAATACTCACCACCATATCCCACAAAGATCTCAGAGCCTTTCGGAATATCACGTGATGCCTCAATGTAGCAGCGCTTCTTTTCCGTTACATACTCCGAATTGTTTTTCAATCCCTCCACACGTGAGATACCTCTGGCGTCATTCGCGTAACGCGCCAACGCATCTTTAAAATTCCACGCATCAATCACGTGCTGATTATTGAAAAAGAAGACATATCCATTCCGGTCTTCCGACATTTTCTCAACCTCTTTCCACGTGAGCTTCTCTCCTTTGTACTCAACAATCCGTGTTCCTTTGGGAATAAACACCTTCGTGAACAATCCTTTACCAGCACCGGTAAGGTTTGACTTCTTCACGTATAAATCCTTTTCTAATAATGCCATAAATTCTGAATGGGCGCGAATATAAAGTAAAATGAAGTACTACTAGCTACGTCATTATTTCTACGGATAAATTAGCAGCCACAAACGATAACGGCCGTAAATTAAAAAGCCCACCACCCATAAAGAGCGGCAGGCTTTACCAGACAAACAGTTTTTAATCTCTTAATAATTATATCGCAGGGTCACCCATTTCTTGGATCGCCCAATACACCGGCATAGTGGCCGGCATTACCACCTGCAGGCAAAAGCTGCTCGTAGTAATCCTGATCGAACAAGTTACGTCCCCATACAAAGAAGGATAATCTGTGGTAGCCCTGAATCCGAACTGCATTCACTAATGCATATCCATCGATGTTCAGATAAGCAGAAGGTGAAGGACTTGAAGAAAAGTCAGAACGATAATAGGCATTGAACCCGAAGAAGAATTTACTTTCCTGGCCGAAGAATTTAACCGGATTGGAGAGTACTTCACCTCCGAATGATCCGGCCCATTTTGAAATGCCAGGTAGTTCACCACCAGAAACATCCTTGAATGCCAATTGAACTGTTTTAGTTGGATCGTTTGGATCCGCTACGGTTGCACCTGTTTCTTCCAAAGGAAGCGGTGCATTGGTAAATCGTACGTACTTCGCATCGGTATACGTCAATGCTCCGAACAATGAAAGATTCTTGTTGATTCTGATGTTGGCATCCAGTTCAGATCCTTTCACATTTACTTTTTCTGCATTAGCAATGTAGCCTCTGTTCACACCTAATTCAGGTGACTGAACATTGGTCTGATAGTTTTTAATGTCCGTATTGAAGAACGTGAGGTTCAACGTAAAATTTTCAAATGGTGTGGTCTTCGCACCAAATTCGATGTGTTTCACATCTTCGGGTTTGATTACGGCAAGATCCGTTGCTGGTGCATTATTCACTGTTGGAAGGCCCGCTACGTTTACACCCACTGGCTTATAACTGGTAGAGTAGGTTGCATAGGTATTTACTCGTTTGTTTACTTTATACGCTAGCGTCAACAAGTAAGTAAAGTTGTTTTCATCGGCATCCGCTGCATAGGATTGACTACTATATACTCCGTTCTTCAAAGCGAGTAAGGCAGGATCGGTAGTCTGCAAACCGCCATAGGCAGTACGATCATACACCACTTCTTTCTTATCATAATTGAAACGTAAGCCTGGCTGAACATGGAATGCTTCGGTTACTTTCCAGTCCGCGTTGGCAAACACAGCAGCACTCAATGATTTGATGGATGCTTCTGTGGCGATGCCATATCCTTCAAAAAGTCCTGGTGTTTTCCATAAGTTGCTGGTAGAGCTTTGTGAAAAACGCCATTGTGCATTACCCGATTCTTCCGTTCCATGAATTTTCACTTGCTGGCCTAATGCAAACAAACCAATCACACCACTTAAACGTGAACTGAACTCTCCTGCATAACGAACTTCTTGTGACCAGTTTCTATGCTCTGCCGGGTTTTGTGATTTTGCCAACGCCTGTAAACCAGTAAAGTCTCTGTCATTGGAAGGATCCCAGTTCCAGTAGCGCCATGCTGTTGTTGAGGTAAGTGTACCCGGCCCGATCTTCTGATCAATATTCAGTGATACTCCGCCCAGGTCATTGCCCGATCTCCATGGAGTATCGTGATCGATCTTACGATCAAACGCATTATCACTTGGCAAGGTGTAATTAAGATCTTTGATGATCGCATCGAACTGACGATAGGCCGGACGTTTGGTTACCACCACTCCTGCTACTACCTGTGCATATCCATCCGGACGCTGACGAGAGGCATCTCCGGTTAATGTAACAGAAGTGTTGTCGGATGGTTTGAATAATAACTGTACACGACCACCAATATTATTGATGTCATTGATATATTTTCCGGTGGCTACATTCTCAATTACACCGTCACGTTGTGTGCCAGAGAAAGAAGCACGGGCAGCGAGTGTTTTACTCAACGGACCAGTCACTGAGCTTTTTGCCTGAACAAATCCATAGTTACCGTAGCTCACTTCAAAGTTTGCTCCTGGTTCAAAGCTTGGTTTGCGTGTGGTGATGTTGAATGCCCCAGCAGTAGTATTCTTACCAAACAATGTTCCTTGTGGGCCGCGCAGTACTTCAATACGTTCTACATCAATAAAGTCCAATGTTGCTGCTGCGGGTCGTGCGTAATATACACCATCTACATAGAAGCCTACGCCCGGATCAAGTCCGTCATTGGTCAAACCAAACGGTGAGCCCAGACCGCGAATGTTAATACCTGTATTGCGTGGGTTGGATGAATACAACTGAACTGATGGAATGACTTCCTTTACACGGTTCACATTAAATGCACCCTGATCTTCAATCAGCTCACCTCCCACTACGGAAACCGGAATAGGAACTTCCTGAGCCGTTTCACTTCTTCTTCGTGAAGTAACCACTACGGCAGATAAAACAGCATCGTCTATCAACGAAACTTCCAAGGGTTCGTCAGACAATTCAAACACCTGGATGTTTTGTGTCTTGAATCCCGTGAAACTGATGACGATTGAGAAGGGTAGTTCTTTCGGTGCAGCCAGACTAAACTGTCCCTGCACATCCGTAACGGTATTGAGTCGTGTGCCCTTCACCACCACGGTTGCACCAACAATGGCTTCGCCTTCTGCACTCCTTACCACACCTGTTACATTTTGAGCCTGCGAGATGCCCGCCACAAACAGGAGTGATAGAATTAGTTGTAATTTTTTAATCATTGCTTATCGTTTTACTTTTTAGACAATAGAATTCCTGGATCGGACTTTCTCCGATCTATGAAGTTGTTTATTTAAAAATGTTTGAGATGAAGACGGTCCGAACGGAACGTCACTTTATGCGATCAGCAACAACAGGAGCGTAAAAGTGATTTCATAAATTGTATTCAGGGTTAGGTTGATTATAGTTTTATAATGTTCCGCGCTTCGCAGCAAACTCATTGAATTTCTCTTTGGCAAAACGGGTTGGCTCTGGTTTCAGGTATCCGAATTCGTGCAAGTCGGCCTGCCCTTCTTCGTTCACCCATTGCAGAAAGTCAACGGCTTCTTTACTTGCTTTTTCTTTATTCACAGATAAGTGCAGGTATTCAACCGGAATGTTTTTCAGTTCTCCCTTCGCTGCGATCTCAAGGCGTTCAATTACCTGATCGAGGTTATCATAGATTTTTTCGTTGTCTGCTACTTTTCCATTTCCGTTCAAATCGACCGGCAACACCGTCAATCCTTCGATGGGCTTGCGGCTCTGTTCATCATAAATAAGCGCCAGGGGCAAATACGTTACACCTGTAGAATCACGGAGTAATGCTTTCAGCAAATGAGTATCTGCTCCGGCAATTCCATTTCCAATAATGTCACTTTGCTTATGACCGAAATAGCTGGCAAACACGGTGGGCACTCCTGCTTTTTGCAAGCGTGTATAAACAGTAAATGGTTCTTTGATCGGCTTCTGCTTGTCTTTATCCGCAAAGATGTCGTGAAAGAAAATCTGATTGATCAACTCTGCATCAAGGCCTTTCTCTTTATATGTCTTTGCAAACGCTGAAGTGCTTGTTGCTACCGGAAGAACCGCATAACGAGCTACATTAATATACTCGCGTGTCTTTTTGATCTCCGCATCCTGCTCATATACTTCAGCAAGGATATCATACTTTAACGGATCTGCAGATCCTCTTGCCTCTACTACAATCTGCACCGAAGGATTCACTTTCGCATAACGATCAATCCATTTCTCCACCAACTTATATGAAAAGCGCGCACCGGTAATGACCACTACTGTCTGAGTAGCTTGTTTTTCTTTTGACTCAGAAGCAACCTGGCCCTGAGTAAAAGTGCTGGTGAAAATCAATAGCCCAACAAACAATACGGAATACGTGCGTTTCATCATAACAACGCAAAAGTATTAATAATCTACTAAATCAATAGACTTTATGGAAAATATTATGAAAAAACAAAAAAACAGCCCTTTTTGAGGCTGTTTTGGTTATTTTTAAATGGGATCGTTTACTAGTTCAGCTTCCTTAAATACACATTTCCGTATTTTGATTCGAAACTATAGCGAGGTCCCTTGCCCGGTTTTGCAGATACATACGTGTGAAAATCCTCCTCTTTTGAAGTGTCAAATTTCACATTCAGATTGGAATAAATCTGTCCATAATTAGTCTCTGCAATCAACTCTCCCATGGCTACTTCCTGAACAGCTGCATCTACTCCGCCATACGTTGCATCTACGGTAATAGGGCCGGTAAAATTCTTCACTTCCACCATACCGTAAACCGATTCTACTCTTGTTTCCATGTTACGAGGCACTTTGATCTCTATTATAATCTCCATGTCTACTCCCCATGAGGTGCTGTTATAATTTCCTCCATTCTTTGCCATGTACTCCTTATAATCTGCTTTCGTCTTGAACATAATCTTTTGTCCATCACGGTTAATCGTTATACGCTGCGGCAGGCTTTTCAGGTTACGGACAGAACCATCTAAATAGATTGTGCCATTCGATGTCGATTCCTTCAATTCAAAGGCATCATCGTTTTCTCCGTTGTTGATGCTTACCGTCCCTCCTACTGAAATTTCATTTTTATCCCAACTGGTGATTTTAATCAGTTCAGGGTAATCAAAATGCACAACCAGTTTTTGTCCGGAACTTACTGCGATGGTTTTATTGATTGGAGTTTGCGCAAAGCTGCTGAGCACTGCAAAGCAAGTCAAAATAATCAGGTATAATCTTGATCTCATGATTGTTGAGTTAAAGAATCGTCCCGATCGAAATTATCGATCGGGACAATTCAAAGTTTCTTATTTCTTTCTCAGGTAAACGTTGTCGTGCGTGGAAGCCAACTCAATCTCAGTTCCGCCACCATTCATCTTGCCACTGATTTTGTTGCTGTACTTCACGAAGCTTCCGCTCTTGTCGATCTCCAGTTTGAAATCAGGATCAACAAAGATCTCTCCCCAGGTTGTACCCAATTTGAAATCTGCTTTTGTTCCTACCGGAATAGCTACATCCACGTGTGCATGTACCGAATTGATAGAGATTGGTCCTTTTAACGTTGCGCCAAACGTAACATCGATATCACCATGTACTGTTTTGATATCCATTGGGCCAGTTACATTGCTCAACGTAACTTCATTGTGTACGGTAGAGATTTCAATTTCACCGTCAAAGTTTTTCACTTCTACATCTGAGCCGTGTGGCGAAGTATGTGATAACGAAATCTTCACTCCTTTCGGAACCAGGATTTTAATTTCTGGTCCGTCCATTTTTTTAAGCTGACGAACCTCAATAGTTGTTCCTTTATCAATTACTGAAAGCCCCAGACCGGTGTTATCCTCCAGGCCCATGCTACTGATAGCACGCAAACCTTTCGCACGGCCATCATCGTCTCTGTTTCGATCACGGGAGCTGAAGATGATTTCATTTCCACTTGTACCTTCAATAGATACGTTGTTTACTTCACTGATGTCCAACGTGCCTGTTGATTTTGAAACCTTAAAGTCTTGGGCGCTTACTGCTCCAGCTATTAGTAAGGCAAGAGCGATCATTCCGAATTTCTTTTTCATATCTGTAAATTCTTAACTGTTGTTACTGTTTGATTTTTATTTCTTGCGGAGATAGATCTTGCCATAATTCGCGCTCAGATCCATGTGAATTCCTCCTCCGTTGATCTTACCGGCTACTTTGTCGCTGTAGCTGATCATACTTCCTGTCTTCTCTACCTTAATATCGAATTCGGGTGCAACCAGAATTTCCCCATACGATGTGCTCAACCGAAGATCTGCTTTGGTTGTCTGCGGCATGGTTACATCTACATGACCATACACGGATACGATAGAGACAGGATCTTTAATCACCGTACCGAATTCTGCATCTACACCACCGTAAATTGTTTTCACAGTAAGCGGACCGGTTACATTATTTAATTCAATAGAGTTGTATTGCGCATCTACTTCAATTTCATTCTCCATGTTTTTGAAACTCGCTTCACCACCGTATTGCGATTCGTAACGAAAGGAGACAATAATCCCCTTTGGAACCAGGATTTTAATATCTGGTGAATTTGTTTTCTTCAATTGAAGCACTTCCACCACATTGCCTTTGTCGGTTACATTGATTCCTAATCCCGTATTGTCTTCCAAACCGAGGCTATTGATTGCCCGTAAACCCTGTGCACGTTCGTCTTTATCTTTTCCACGATTGTTGGAAGTGAAAATGATTTCATTTCCATTATGTCCCTCCACGGTTACGCGGCCGATCCGGATCTCCAAACGACCTGAGCTCTTTGCTACTTTATATTCCTGTGCCTGTGCCCAGAGGGTTGTCATCAGAAACAGTACTCCTATAATTATCGATGTCTTTTTCATTTTGCTTTTAAAATTTCTTTACTAAACCCAACTTCCTTTTTACTTATGTATTTCAGATATCTGTTCTTAAGTCACTTTGTGTGTCAGACTGAGCCGGCAGACGGGCTTATCGAAATCTTAGTAATCATGTTTCGATGAACTCAACATGACACTGACACAGCTGCACTTCGACAAGCTCAGTGCGACATTCTATGAAAGCTTCAGCAAACCAGAGTATGCTTCATCCTTCACTGCTTTCATTGATTTGTTATCATCTACGATGTGCTGCAAATCTTTCACCACACCTTTTTCTTTCATTTTCACCATCAATTGGATCAACGCAATTTGAACAACCGGATCTTTCTGTTTTGCTAATGCTTTTACCAATTCCTTTCTTACTAACGGATCCTGATGAAACTTACTCAGCGCATCCAGCGCGGCCATGCGCACGTTAGTGTTCGCATCTTCGTTCATCGTCTTTACCAATGCTTGCACAATCTCATCGTCAGGTCGTTCAAGTTCCATCACTTGCGATACCGCAATCATTCGCTGACTGGCAGACTCCTGATTACCCAGTTTAGAGATCATCAGCTCTCTCATCTCCTGCATCTGTTGCTGCATCGCAAGCATTTCTGTTTCGCGTTGCTGATTCTTATTGATCCAATATCCAATCGCCACACCCGACAACACCAGGAACACCGCAGCCGCAGCACGATAAAGTGTGGGGTACATTGACACAACTTTAGTCTGCTTTTGCTGCGCCATCTCTTCTTTCAGCAACTGATCAAAATTATTTTTCAGTTTGGCAGAAGGTTCCAGTTTTGCCGAGCGATCCATCGCCTGCATCACTTCACGCATTTGTTCGTAGAGCTGATATGCCTCTTCATTGCGCGCCAGTTCTGCTTCAATCAAAGATTTTTCTTCATTATTCAGCCGGCCGTCAATGTAGTCGATGATCAATCCTTCTAATTTTTCCTTCTCCATATCTTAAATCTTTTCCAATTCGAAATAATGTTCTCTGAGTTTAGCAATTGCGCGGTGTACTTTCACTTTAATGTTCGCCACCGTTGTATCCATAATCGTTGCCACTTCTTCGTACTTCATGTGCTGGTAGCGTGTTAATACTAACAACTCTCGTTGCTCTTCACTCAGCAACGCCATCGAGCGATGCAGTAACCGCTCCTGCTCATCCATCATTGAAGTTTCATCGCTCTCAGCCATACGTTCTCCTATTTTTTCCACATCTATAAAATCAGATTTGCGGTTTTTTATGGTTTGGTAATGATCTGAAAACACGTTGCGCGCTACCTGGTAGATCCACGACTGAAACTTCGCACCTTCTCTGTAACTGTTGCGATATTTAATCATCCGCAGAAATACATTTTGAGTGAGGTCCTCCGCCAGTTCCCTATCCATCGCCATACGGGCCAGGAAGTTGAACAGTCGCTTGTGATACCTGTCAAAAAGCAGCGAGGCCTGTTGGAGATCACCGGTTTTTACGGCTTCCATGATCTGTTCGTCTGTCATCAGGTCTTCAGTTTTTGTCAAGTTTCGTGTTAGTTACCGGAAGGGGGTGGAATGGTTACAAAGGAAAGTTACTATTTTGAAAGGGATGCTGGGAGATGGATTCTTGATTCTGGATATTGGGAACCCGATTTGGATATTTTTGCTTCTAATAGTCTAATTATGAATTGATTATAAAGGGCACCGTTTTGAAGCTGAGGGCTACTGGGCTACTGAATGAAAATCTATAATAAAATAATCATCAATCGCTCTATTGAAGACGTCTTTGCCTTTCTTCAGAATTTCGAGAACATGTCGAAGTGGAATTACTACATATCCTCAATATGAAGTCAAACACAGGTCAAAGATTCTATTGCCATAGATGTTCCCTGGATTGTAAGTCTGTTTATAAAAAATAGAATTCAGTCTGCGGTAATGGAAAATCTCCAGAAGCTCAAAGTTCTTCTTGAAACAGGGGAGGTTATACTTCAGGATAGAAGAGTTGAGAAACTGTGAAGTCTCTTCAACTCTTAAAAATATTCTTATTGGCAAGTAGTTCCTTGTATTCGGGAAGGATTTTATCGTAAAGCGCTTCGTCCACTTTCTTCAATGAATTAAGTAATCCTCCAATACCTGAATCTTTCGGAGTGACGCGTTGCTCTTTGATGTCAAGCATTTTCTGGCGGATTACCGCTTCCATTTTCTTCAGCTCTCTTTCTGTCATGACATTTTATAATTCAAGTCTCAAAAATCTCTATTCTCCCCCAATAATGGTCTTTTAATCAATGATTTATTTTTTCACTTTTATTCCAAACCACTGAAACCCCCATGAGTATTCTCAGGACTTTAAATTCTTACCTCAGTTCAAAGAAGGACTATGCTCCATTATTTATCAGGGTGATGGCCGGATTTCACCTGATCTATGGTGTGCAGGACAATGTTTTCAGCTGGGAACGCATGCTGGAGTTCGAGCGATTTCTCGGTGCGCACTATTTCCCGTTTCCTTTAATGTGTGCCCTTGTGAGTGTGTATGCTCAATTAATTTGTGGTTTGCTTTTCATTGCCGGACTTTGGACACGAGTTGCCGCACTGATTATGATATTCAATTTTGTAGTCGCCATTTTATCTATACACATTGGCGATGCCTATCCTTCTATGTTTCCAGCCATCGCTATGCTTAGTTGTTCACTTTTTCTATTGTTCAATGGAGCAGGGAAATGGTCAATGGACAAGTAGATGCTCCTGATCTTCAATGGATTCGCAGAGGTAGCTCTACATGGCTTTAATTTTCCTTAAATTCGCACGCCTCAAAAACCAAAAAACATGAGAAAAAATCTATTGCTTATTTTGTTCTGTGCGATCTATCTATTCAGCTACGCACAAAAAGAATCCAAAGAACTCCTTCTTCTCCAGGTAGCCATTGCTCCGCAGAAGCCACAACCTGAAAAGCCCGTTAAGTATCTGAGTATCGTTGATACGAAGGCAAACGTTTCTCCAACGAAAGTGGATGCATGGAAGAAAGAAGATCTTGTTATTTCAGGACCAAAATACAGTGTTGCTTCAGGAAGTCCGGATTGGACGATTACCTTGAAGACAAGCGACATTAAAATCACTTCACGCAATGAGAAGCCAGCCACAGAATTAAGTGACAATGACTGGTTGGCCAAATTCATTTACGAAGCAAGCATTACCATTACAGATGCATCAAACACAGTCGTTTATCAGGCTGACTTACCAGAATCAGGAAAAGAACAGGAATTCAAGAAGGGCATTATCTGGGTTGATCCTACTTACAAAGTAAGATTGGGTATGGCCAAGAATAATCCAGCGAAGACCAAAGCGATCGTTGATGAGATCCTGGCCAGCAACGATGATGTAATTCTTAGTGGAATTATTGAAAAGGCGGGCAACCAACTGAACGATGTTTTCGGAGATCAACAGAAGTCGATCAATCAAAGCTTGTTCGGTGTAAAAGGAAAAGCATATGAAGAAATCAACACTGTCAATGAGAAGATCATAGCGGTGTACGGAAAATTCCGCGCATTGAGCAAAAAGAACAGAGTACCCAAAGAAGAAATGGACAACGTTTTGCGTGAAGCCATTCCGGTATGGGAGAAATTTATTGCCAATAACAAAGAACTGGAAGAGAAAGCATTGAAGGGATTACTCCTGAACTGTGCTTTTGCTTCAACGTGGTTAGGAGACTATGCCAAAGCAAGTGAGTACCTGGCAAAAGTTCCTGAAGCAAAGGAAGTAACCTCGATTGCTGGAGATGCTACTTTATTAAGCTTCGATCAGTCAGCCGAAAATGCTTTTTATTTTAATAAGCTAATGCAGGATTACAAAGGAAGAACAACGCTAGTTCAATAGCTGGTTACCGGCCGATCTAAAGGGGCTGTTGTATTCATTTACAACAGCCCTTCTTATTTGATATCTTATGATGGTTGTCTAGTTTAAAGCAAGTATCACCATTAACAAATGAATCACCATAACAGCAATCAATCCGATCAATGGTTTTTTAAATACTATCATTGATAAATCTATTATCAATCCATAGACTGGGAATTCAAAAATCATTGATATTGGAATCGAACCGTCTGTAGCATCCTTAACAAGAAACGCAAGAGGAAACATCATGGCAACTCCTTCCACATTACCATGTCCGCCACCCCCCATCACTATTGCGATAATAATTAAGAAGGGGGTTGCGATGGTCAGGGCCATTGTCCATCGAAATCGTTTCGAAAGAATGGAGAATCGCTCTGGTAAATTGGCGATGGCTCTAAAATGACGATTATTCATTTCACCAAATTACTAACCGAATAAGAATTCTACATCTTCTCTCGATAATGTTTTCACGAAACCAGCATCCTCCTGAATGAGGTCATCGGCAAGCATTTTCTTGCGTTCCTGGAGCTGAAGGATTTTTTCTTCCACGCTATCCTTACAGATCATCTTATAAGCAAACACTTTCCGTTTTTGTCCAATGCGGTGTGCACGGTCAATCGCCTGAGCCTCCGCTGCCGGATTCCACCATGGATCCACGATATAAACGTAGTCTGCTGTAGTTAAGTTAAGACCTACCCCACCGGCTTTCAATGAAATCAAAAACGCTTTGATATTTTCGTTCTCCTGGAAGCGATCTACTTCTTCTTTACGTTTGTTGAGTGACGTGCTGCCATCAAGATAACAATGCTCAATGCCTGCTTCTTCAAATTGCTCTTTGATCAATTGGAGCATCTGGGTGAATTGCGAAAAGATCAACAGCTTGTGATTACCTGCATTCTCTTTTACTTCACGAATGAGCTCATTTATCTTCACCGAACTATGCTGCATTTCTTCGGTAGTGTTGATCAGTGCAGGGTGGTCACAGATTTGTCTTAATCGAAGTAATCCCTCGAGTACGTCCAAACCGGATTTGCCCATTCCCTCTTCATCGATCTTTCGCATCAGTTTGCTGCGGAATCCATCACGGTATTCATTGTACAATCTCCGTTGCTCTGCTTCCATCTCACACCACAATACAGTGATTGTTTTATCCGGAAGATCCTTGGCCACCTGTTCTTTCGTTCTTCTCAACGTAAACGGATGAACCAGTTTTTTCAAATGCTGTGCTTTCTCCTTGCTACCGAACTTATCAATCGGAGTGGCAATCTACAGATTGAAGAACTCGCGATTACCCAACAAACCCGGATTAAGAAAACTGAACTGAGAATATAAATCGAAGGTATTATTCTGAACCGGAGTACCACTTAATATAATCCGATTCACCGAACGCAATTGTTGAATTGCTCTCGTTACACGCGCATCCGGGTTTTTGATCGCCTGACTTTCATCGAGGATGATGTATTGCCACAACACATTGGAAAGTTCTTCTACGTCATTACGAACTACACCATACGAAGTCAGGATCACATCGTACTCTTCTACATGCGCATCTTTGAACTCGCGTTGCGTTCCATAGTGGCGATAGAACTTTAATGTCGGAGCAAATTTTTGCAATTCGCTCTCCCAGTTAAAGATCAATGAAGTAGGACACACTACTAACTGTGTACTTCCGGGATATTTTTCTTTTAGAAATTGCAGGAACGAAATCGTCTGTAAGGTTTTTCCCAAACCCATATCATCGGCAAGACAACCGCCCCAACTCAGTTCATCCAATGATTGCATCCAGTGAAAACCCGAAAGCTGATACGGACGTAATGATGCTTTGATTTCCTTCGAAAGAGGAACTTTCTCGATCGCATCGTATTCCAATAACTTTTTCTTGCGTGCTTCTACTTCTTTACGTGCATCGGCAT
This sequence comes from Cyclobacteriaceae bacterium, assembly GCA_044228905.1. Taxonomy (GTDB): domain Bacteria; phylum Bacteroidota; class Bacteroidia; order Cytophagales; family Cyclobacteriaceae; genus ELB16-189. The sequence continues at coordinate 13,056 of JBGATZ010000080.1, forward strand.
CGAGATTTTCAAGAATGTCTTCGAGTACAGTGAAGTGTACCTTGTTCACTTTGAGAACTCCGTTTTCTTCTTTACCCGTGCGAAGCAATAAACTGTATTGCTTGATCCATTCTTCCGGAATATGCCCCAGCGTTCCATCTTCGAGCATGATCGTATCCTGCCAGTTGAGAATAGCAAGGCGGATTTCCTTCAATGGAATATGCTGCTCACCCCACTGCACCGTTACTTTCAGATCAAATGAATCTTCATTGGAAGTAACTGCAATCGAGAACTTGGGAACATGCGTGGTGTATCTGAATTTTTTCAGATCTGAAAGACCATGAATGGCATTACCTTGTTCATGCACTTTACGCATCATGCCAATGAACCACCCTTTCTTCATTACATCCGAGAAAGGA
>JBGATZ010000081.1:0-1844 GCA_044228905.1 Cyclobacteriaceae bacterium
TGCCACTTTCTTCATTGACTTAATCTGAGCAGAACCACCCACACGTGATACCGAAATACCTACGTTGATCGCAGGACGGATACCTGAGTTGAATAAGTTCGTTTCAAGGAAGATCTGTCCGTCAGTGATCGAGATCACGTTCGTAGGAATATAAGCAGACACATCATTCGCCTGTGTCTCGATGATCGGAAGTGCAGTCAGAGATCCACCACCCTTTACAAGGTGCTTGATGTTTGCAGGCAAGTCGTTCATGTTCTTAGCGATGTCATCGTTGTTGATGATCTTAGCCGCACGCTCAAGTAAACGAGAGTGAAGATAGAATACATCACCAGGATAAGCTTCACGACCAGGAGGTCTTCTCAAAAGCAAAGACACTTCACGGTAAGCAACAGCTTGTTTAGACAAGTCATCATAGATAACCAATGCAGGGCGACCGGTATCACGGAAGAATTCACCAATTGATGCACCAGTGAACGGAGCAAAGAATTGCATTGGAGCAGGATCTGACGCAGATGCGGATACAATTACTGTATAAGCCATAGCACCTGCTTTCTCTAAAGTACCAGCTACACTGGCAACAGTAGAAGCTTTTTGTCCTACCGCTACGTAAATACAATATACCGGCTGACCTTTGTCGTAAAATTCTTTTTGGTTGATAATGGTGTCGATCGCTACCGCAGTCTTTCCAGTCTGACGGTCACCGATGATCAACTCACGCTGACCACGACCGATTGGAATCATCGCGTCAATCGCTTTGATACCCGTTTGAAGTGGTTCGTTTACTGGCTGACGGAAGATTACACCAGGAGCTTTACGCTCTAATGGCATTTCATATAAATCACCAGTGATTGGTCCTTTACCATCGATAGGATTGGCAAGGGTATCAACCACGCGGCCTAACACACCATCTCCTACTTTTACAGAAGCGATAACACCAGTTCTTTTAACTGTATCACCTTCTTTAATACCTTTTGATTCACCCAACAACACGGCACCCACGTTGTCTTCTTCCAGGTTAAGTACCATGGCGCGCAATCCGTTTTCAAATTGCAACAACTCACCTGATTGTGCTTTAGTTAATCCATAAATACGGGCAACACCATCACCGATGGTAAGCACGGTACCTACTTCTTCCAATTGAGCATCGGTACGTGATTGTGCTAATTGCTCACGCAATATTGCTGATACTTCTTCGGGTCTTATCTCTGCCATAACTTATTCGTTATTCGGTTTGTCTTTTTATCTAAAATCTTTGATGTATGGGTTCTCCTGGAATTTCAATTTCAACGCACTCAATCTATTCTTGATTGATGTATCGATCTGGCGGTCTCCTACATTAAGGATAAATCCACCCACCAAATCTTTATCTACTTTCTCAATCAACTCCACATCTTTTTTGGAGCTCAGTTTTTTCACGATAGATTTGATTTCTTCACGCAATGCTGCATCCATTGGCACGGTGGTGGTGATGGTTGCTTTACCAATACCCTTGTATTCGTTATACGCGTTGTGGAATTCTTTTGCGATCGCAGGTAACAAAGGCTCACGATTCTTTTTGGTCAGAATATCGATGATAGCCATTGTCAATGGATGTACTTTCCCTTTGAAAAGCTTCTCCAGAATCGCTTTCTTTTTATCGTGTGGGATAATCGGGCTTTGGAGCATCAGTGTAAACTCTTTGCTCTGATCCACAGTGGCAGCAAATAAATTCATGTCGTTGTTCACTTGCTCAACGGCATTTTGCTCCACTGCCAGGCCAAGCAGTGACTTTACATATCTGGACGCTACTCTTAAATCAGCCATGAATTAATTCAGCTTAAGGTCTTTGATATAGGAATTGATCA
>JBGATZ010000081.1:1875-13727 GCA_044228905.1 Cyclobacteriaceae bacterium
CTTGTTCTCTTACATCGCGCAAAGCAGCTTGCTTCTCTGTTTGAATAACAGCCTTTGCATCTTCAATGATTTTATCCGCTGCCTTCTTAGCATCAGCTTGAGCCTGATCGCTGAAACGGGAAGCCGCTTCACGTGCGTCACGAAGAATTTTGTCACGCTCATCACGTGCTTCGCGAAGCAATTTTTCATTGTCAGCTTTCAATGAAGCCATTTCTAACTTGGCTTTCTCAGCCTGATCCAATGCTTGCTGAATAGATGTTTCACGCTCTTTCAGTGAAGCCAGGATTGGTTTCCAGGCAAGCTTGCCCAAAAGGATAACCAGTGCCAGAAAAATAATGGTCTGCCAGATAATGAGACCGGTGCCAGGGGTTAGTAAATCCATATTTTTAAAAACTTAAATTCTTTGTTTCATAAAAAAGAATGGTCCTGACCCATCGTCAGGACGTATTCTTCAATTCTTAAGCTTGTCTTAATGAAACCAGCAAGCAAATAACAAGAGCGAAAAGAGCAGCCACCTCGATAAGAGCGGCAATGATCAACATCGCACCTTGAATCTTACCAGAAGCTTCAGGTTGACGTGCCATACCTTCCATCGCGGAACCACCGATTTTACCGATACCAATTCCAGCGCCAATTGCAGCCAGACCCGCACCGATGCCAGCGCCCATAATTGCGTAGCTGATGTCCAATAAAAGTGCTAACAACATAATTTTAATAATTAAAAGTGAAACAAAAATCCCCCCATTCGGGAAGAATATCTTAATGATGATGTTCCTCTGTAGCCATGCCAATGTACAATGCTGTAAACAGCGTGAACACGTAAGCCTGGATACCAGCCACCAACAATTCAATTAAACTGATAAACACTACTATTAAGCTTGACATAAAACCTACCGTCAAACTTTGGAAGATAAACGTAAGGCTGATCAACGCCAGCAATACAATGTGACCCGCTGTGATCGCCACAAAAAGACGAACAGTCAGTGAGATTGGTTTAGTAAAGATTCCAACAATCTCCACAGGTAAAATCAAAATACGCATTGGGAGTGGAACTCCCGGAGTCCAGAAAATATGACCCCAATAGTTTTTGTTACCACTGAAGTTGGTGATCACAAAAGTGAAAACTGCCAACACTAAAGTAACTGCAATGTTACCGGTAAGGTTACCCGCACCTGGCAACAGGCCTAACAGGTTACCAAACAGGATAAAGAAGAACAGCGTAAGCAGGTAAGGCAAATATTTTTCATAGTGGTGGCCAATGTTTGGCTTCACTACTTCATCGCGAACGAAGAGAATGATAGGCTCAAGAAATGACTGTACACCTTTTGGTGCTTTACCTGCATTCTTCTTATACGATTTACTAACTGAGAGCAAGACAAGAACTAAAATCGTAGCATTGATAAAAAGCATCGCTACGTTTTTGGTGATGGATAAATCAAATACTGTTTTACCTGATAAATAGATATGGTTGTGCTCTAATTTGTAGCCATTGTATTCGACAAGGTTGTGATGCTCATCATAAAAATTTCTTGAGGAGAATACATCCAGTCCTCTTTCCGAAGAATAAACAATTACAGGAAGGAAGATTGTGCCATAATGGCCATCGAAAAGGTGCCAGGTATGATCATCCAGTACGTGGTGGAGAATTACTTCACTCGCATTGAATTCTTTTTCACTTGTTGACTGGTGGTCATTAAATTCCGGTTCTGGTTCGTCCTGCGCAGAAACGGCAGAAAAAGTAAAAGCAAAAAGAACTAGAAATACAGTGAAAAATGCGGTTTTTATAGTCACGAAGGGCTTTTTCATTACTTCCACCGGGGGTCTTTTTAAATCGACTGCAAAAGTATTGATTAATAGCTGAAAAGGAAATCTTTTATTTTTTTTTTGCCCTGTTTCGGGAGGTATTTCAGGCTTCTTAATCGGGCATTTTTCACGGGTTCTTCAACCTCATTAAAAACATAATTTCCGTCACGGTGAAGAGGATATATCCAGCCAAAAACAGCAGTACGTTTCCGGTAGCATTCTGCTTATCCAGAAGAATCAGGGCAGTAATAAACGAGCACCCTGCCAGAAGCTTAATGGCAATTGAAAGCAGGTAAAACTGCGTTAAAATCTGCGCCCCCTGAGACGCAAAGCGTAGAATATATCGGTAAATAAAGCTGGTAATAAATACCAGAAACAAGATAATTTCAAGCGTGTAGGTGGGCTCTGATGAGGGCCAATTTAAAAATACAAGACCTTTAACGGACAAATAAACCAGCACACCCAGTAATGCAAAAACTAGATAAGGTCTCAAGCAGCTACTTTTTTAAAGAACGGTAAAGCTGGTATATCATACCGCCAAAAGTGAGAAAAACAAAACCAAGTAGAAATGCGGGAAATGCAATATTCATGTACTGGTCAAGCTTATGCCCCAACCAGGCAGCTAAGCCAATGGCCACAACAAGTTGTATCCCAAGGCTGCTGTATTTAAGAAAGTCGTTAGAGGGCTTTTGCTTCTTCTGATCTGAAGCTGCGGGCTCCGCCATTGTTCTCTCCCAATTTGATATCCTTCACTGCAGCACCCATTTTACAGCTTCCATTAAAAACGGCTCCTGGTTCAACTACCAGTTTACCCGTGATAATATCGCCATGAATAACCGCAGTTGCTTTTAAAACCAACATCTCGCTGATTTCAATTTTGCCCTTTACTTCGCCTTCAATATCTGCATTTTGTGCCATAATGTTACCTTCAATATGGCTGCCATTACCTAGTGCGATTTTCGATTTTGACTTTACATTACCCGTTACTTTTCCTTCAATACGGATATTGCCAAACGTCTCTACGTTTCCTTCGAGTACTGTACCCTTACCGATAACGTTGCTGGAGTTACTGATCTCATCAGCTGCGCGTTTTTGTTCTTTGGAGGTCAACATGTCTTTCCTGGTTTTAAAAAGTTACAAATTCTTCCGGATTGAGCGAATTACTATTGTACCATAGCTCAAAATGTAAGTGAGGCCCATCCGTCATTTCACCGCTATTACCAACTATAGAGATGATTTCACCAGCGTTTACAAAAGTACCAACTTTCTTTAACAATTCGGCATTGTGCTTATACACCGAAATGAGGTTCCCCCGATGCTGCACCGCAATCACATGCCCTGAATCCTGAGTCCAGGAGGAGATGATAACCGTTCCGTCTGCAATACATTTCACCGGTTCGTTCGTTTTGGCAACTACATCAACCCCGTAATGACCTTTCTTTAAATCATAATGATCGGAGATGAACCCGGTGATTGGCGAGAAGAAAAAAGTCTCCTGCAGTTCTCTGTATTTACCGCTGGTAAGTGATACCAGGGAAAGATCTGACTTCTCAAACTCCTTTCTGAATATTGAGTCGTCCACAGCAGGCTTCATGTTACCAACCGGCTTCACTACTTGGTCTTGTCCACTCAACGCTTGTGCGGGATCAACAAAACCACTGGAAGTATCTCCGCTAAGAATGCGCTGAAAGTTCTGAATAAAATTATCCTTGCGGTCTACTTCTGTCGCCAGTGAATCAACCTTCAATGCCAATTCATACAACTGCTTGTTGGCTACCATTTGTGCGTGCTTTGGATCAAACCATTTAGCCAGCAGTGTTTTCGATAATAATAAGCTCAACATAAACACGACAACAAAGAGTGCCGCTGACATTAACAACAACTTGGCATAGGTGAATCCAAAGGTGGATTTCTCCGCCAGGTTTTCTTCATTGCGGATTACCAATTGATATTTGGTGGTAAGCCTGTCCGAAATAGTCTTTTTGGGTTTCAAAATCCCTGTATTTTTGGGTAAAATTAGATATTCTGATTGATTATAATATTGAAAATCTGTTTTTTACGTTTGTACTTGGTAATTCTCACTTAAGGTTGAAAAAGCCCCTCAAATCTTTATCCCTCGCTCTTTTCTTACTTGCATTAGCTGTAGGCTGTTCCCTTGAGCAAAACACACTGACAAGCAAAATTTATCACAACACAACGGCTCACTATAATGGTTATTTCTACGCGCGTGAAAAAACACTTGAGGTGGAAAAAGTCATACTAAAAAGTATGGACGATGATCATAACCAGATTCTTCGCCTGTTTCCCAAACTCGATACCGTACTGGCCAAAAGCTACGCAAAGGATACAGAAGAAATCATCAAGATGGCTTCCCTCTCCATTCAACGCCATCCCAATAGCCGTTGGGTATATAAAGATTATATCTATGTGGGTTTAGCCCGGTTATATAGCTGCGACTTTCAGGATGCTATTCAGACATTTAAATATGTCAATACCAAAAGCACAGATGTCAATATCCGTCATGAAGCATTAATTCACCTGATCAGAACTTTTACTGAACAAGCCGAATATGATAAGGCCGATGAAGCCATTCGTTTTCTTGAAAAAGAAAGACTGAATAAAGTCAATCAAAAAAATCTCTATCTCGAAAAAGCATATTACGCACAGGTGCGTGACAACTATGATCAAATGGTGCGTAGCCTGGCTAAGGCCGACTCGTTATTGACACGTCATGACCGGAAAGGACGTATCTACTTTATCATCGGACAAGTATATCAGAAGTTGGGATTCGAAGCAGAGGCATATAACTATTACAGAAAAACGATTGCTACCAACCCAGAGTATGAGATTGATTTTTATGCGCGACTTAATATGGCACAGGTTGCCCGTCTCGATGACTCACGCGATATCAAAACAGTGCGAAAGCAATTCAATAAACTTCTTACAGACGCAAAGAATGCAGAGTTTAAAGACAAGATCTATTATGAACTCGGTGAGTTCGAGCGAAAGCAGAATCACCTGAATGAAGCCATTGAAGATTATAAACTCGCTGCCCATGCGGGAAAAAATAAACGCATCCAGGGAAGTGCCTATTTACGTGCCGGACAGCTCTATTTTGATTCACTGAAAAAATACGAACTGGCTAAAGCCTATTATGATAGCGCAGTAACTTCTTTACCTAAAGAATTCGACAACTATGAGTTGATTAAAAAGCGTCAGGAAGTATTGGGCGACTTTGTGAAATACACACAAACTATTCAATGGCAGGACAGTCTTCTGATGATGGCTGATCTCGATTCAACTGTACTTCGAAGAAGATTGGATTCTGCTATTGCAGAACGTAACAAACCTGTAGTTGGAAAAAAGAAAAAGAAGCGTGCATCCACAGCTACAGGAAACGCTGACTCAAGCAATCCATTCTTTCAAAGCACAGGTGATGGAACCGATACCGGAACGGATTGGTACTTCAGCAATCAGTCAGCGGTTGGTCTTGGGCAGACGGAATTTCAGCGCGTGTGGGGAACCATTGCGCTTGAAGATAACTGGAGACGATCTAATAAGTCTGCCTCTGTCAACGTGACTCAGGATCAGCAAGTAGCCTCGGAGAATGGTCAACAGACACCCGTGGATGTAGAAAAGAAAGAAGAAAAAGCGGAGGACCAGGCTTTAAAAGTATTCCAGGAACTACCCCGTACGCAAAAACAAAAAGAAGCTGCTTTAGCCAAAATAGAAGAAGCCTATTTTAAACTGGGAGATCTTTATTATCTGCAACTCAATGAAAAGCAAAACGCATTCGGATTGTATGAAAAACTACTGGCACGTTTTCCAGAAACGGATTATGCAGCTGAGGTACTCTATAAACTTTATCTCATCGCAAAAGAAACTTCAGCATCCAATGCAGAAAAATATGCTCAGCTATTAAAAGATAAATATCCAGGCTCCACCTTTGCAAAAATCCTCATCAATCCAAATTACCTGAAGGAAACCAGTGTTGCTGTGGAGAAGCAGAAGCTGATCTACAAGGAAGCATACAACTCGTTTGTTCAAGGCAACTTACGCTTGTCTCAGGATCAGATCAATCAGGCAAAAGCACTTGGAGAAACTAACTTCGGGCCTCAACTCGAATTACTGGAAATTCTAATCACCGGAAAAACAGAAGATGCGACCCGTTACCAGTTTGAGTTAGGTCAGTTTATTAAGAAATATCCCGATAGCGAACTTAAGTCTTATGCGGAGAATTTACTGTCGTCTTCAAAAAGCTTTCTTGAACGAACTGAGAAAGCAAAAGGCATTCGCTTTGTTAACTCACTTGATGAACCACACTATCTTGTGGTAATCTATAAAACCGAGGATAAACTAACTGATCTTCTGACACAAACACTGGAGAACTTTAATAATCAGGCATTCAAGGGAAAAAATCTTAAAACAAGTAATCTTAAGTTTAATGAGATCTACTCCATCTCTTTTGTCTCCGAATTAGCAGACCGGACTAGCGCTGCTGATTATTTCGACAAAACGAAACTCCAGCTGGCCAAAATGCCTTCGCTTACCAACTATAAATTCGATATTTTTGTAATCACGAAGGATAACTTTCAAATTTTTTACAGAACCAAAGCGCTGGATGAGTACCTCACCTTCTTCGACCGGAACTATCAAACAAAAAATCAGTAGCTGGCTTAGTATTGAGCGGCCCTGGTTTCATCGAATCATAAAATACACTTGGATTCTCTTCATCTGCTTCATCATAGCAGTTCCTCTTTACCTTTTCACCGTACGTATCGATCTGTTCGGACTTTTTGGTGGAATGCCCGACATCAAAGAAATAGAGAATCCGGAGAATGACTTGTCTTCAGAATTAATTTCAGCAGATGGCGTATCACTTGGCCGTTACTTTCGATACAACAGAAGCCAGGTAACCTATGATGACTTGTCGGAGGATTTAAGAAACACATTATTGATTTCAGAAGATCATCGTTTTTATAATCATTCCGGTCTTGACTTTCCGGCCTACCTCCGGGTAGTGGCTGGTATTCTTACGCTTAATCCACAAGGTGGAGGCAGTACGATTACTCAGCAGCTTGCTAAAAATCTTTACACACAAAATACAGACCGAAGCCTGGATGGACATTTGGCAAAAATGGGAAGCCTGCCCAAACGTGTCATTCAGAAGACAAAAGAATGGATTATCTCTGTCAACCTGGAGAAGAACTTCACCAAGGAAGAAATTATGACTATGTATCTGAATACAGCTGCGTTTAGTAGTGGGTCATACGGAATAAAAGTTGCCGCGGAGACATATTTCAACAAAGAACCCAATCAGTTAAATCTTCAGGAGTCAGCTGTACTGGTAGGGATGTTACAATCCACTACTTTTTTTAACCCAAAGCGAAATCCTGAAAACGCATTAAAAAAGAGAAACGAAGTTCTTAACAAAGTCTATTACCATCATTACAAGTTAAAAACAAAAGCAGAGCTCGATTCAATTAAAGCTTTGCCTATTGAATTGAATTATAGCGTGCAAAATCAAAATCAGGGAATGGCTACTTATTTCCGCACGGTAATGGGCAATTGGCTGATGAGCTATTGTAAAGACAAAGGAATTGATTTATGGAATTCCGGCTTAAGAATATATACAACCATCGATAGCCGGCTTCAGAAGTATGGAGAAGAGGCATTAGCAGAACACATGGCTGTGCTTCAAAAAGATTTTGAAGCACAATGGAAAAAAAGAAATCGCAATCCATGGGTCAATGATGACTTTGAAGAGATTCCCAATTTTCTCAAATCACGCATCAAACAATCCGATGCCTATAAGATTTATGCATCCCGATATGGAGAGGATTCTGATTCGCTGAACATCATGTTGAATCTGAAAAAACAAATGACTGTGTTTACCTGGAAAGGCGAACGTGATACGTTGTTCAGCTCATTTGATTCTCTGAATTACTATAAGCGATTCTTACAAAGCGGTATGACCGCTATTGACCCTACATCCGGAGCAATCAAAGCATGGGTAGGGGGAATCAATCATAAGTTTTTCAAGTTCGATCACGTTAAACAAGCCAAGCGTCAGCCCGGCTCTACCTTCAAACCATTTGTTTATGGCCTCGCGATGGAATCCGGTTACTCTCCATGCCAGAAGATGAAAGATGTTTCACCAAGTTTTTACATGGGTCCCGGCAAGCCCGATTGGAGCCCTGAAAATGCAACGGGAGGAAGAGGTAGTGGAGAATTAATGACCATTCGTCAGGCTATGGCGAAATCGGTGAACTCTATCACTGCACAGGTGATGAAAGACCTGCAACCTGCCAACGTAGTAGAGTTTGCTCATCGCGTGGGTATTCAAAGTAAACTGGATGCCGTGCCCTCACTCTGTTTGGGAACAAGTGATGTAAGCCTCTATGAACTTGTAGGCGCTTATAGCACCTACGTTAACAGTGGTATTTATACTGAACCCTACTTCATTACACGCATTGAAGACAAAAACGGAAACGTAATTGAAAACTTCATTCCAAAAACAAGACAGGCCATCAATGAACAAACCGCCTATAAAATGGTTTATATGCTAATGGGTGGAGTGGAAGAACGTGGTGGTACTTCCCAGGGACTTAGTTACGAATTGAAAAAAGACAATGAGCTGGGAGGTAAAACAGGAACAACCGATAATGCATCTGACGGATGGTACATGGGAATCACGCATAACCTGGTAAGTGGTGTATGGGTAGGTGGTGATGAACGTAATATTCACTTCCCTTCATGGGATTTTGGAGCAGGTACCAAATCAGCTCGTCCGATCTGGCAGCGTTTTATGCTGAAGGTTTATGCTGATCCGGCAACAGGGATAACCAAAGGTCAATTCAAGAGACCTGTTTCAGGATTAGATATGTCTCTGGATTGCTCTAAAGTTCAGGAAGAAGATACTGAAGGAACCACGGTACAACCCTGGGACATCAATAATTTTTAATCTTTATGAGCGATATCGTTAGGGAGCAAGTAGCCTCATTGCCTGATGCTCCTGGCATTTATCGTTTCTATAATTCAGAAGATACACTCATCTATGTTGGCAAAGCCAAGAGCCTGAAGAAGAGAGCGGGTAGCTATTTCGTCAAGTCGCACGATAGCCGAAAAACAGCCAAGCTCGTTTCAGAAATAAGGCGCATCGAGTACACAATTGCCAATTCGGAATTCGATGCCTTGCTGTTGGAAAATAATTTCATCAAGCAGAATCAGCCGAAGTATAATATTCTGCTTAAGGACGACAAGACATTTCCTTATCTCTGCATTCTCAAGGAACGTTTCCCAAGAATCATCTATACAAGAAAATATATTCAGGGAAGTGGAGAATACTTTGGCCCGTACTCCAGTGTCGCATCAATGAAAAATGTGCTGGAGTTAATCCGCCAGCTCTATTCCATCCGCACCTGCAATCTCCTCTTGTCACCGGAAAACGTTGCAAAAAAAATTCAAAGTATGCCTCGAGTTTCACATTGGGAACTGTAAAGGACCTTGTGAATTCTGCAGGAAGAAACAACCTATCTTGAAGAGATAGCGCTGGCCAGAAACATTCTCAAGGGACAAGTAAGTATTGTTGAAAATCATTTCAAGCAACAAATGCAAAGCGCTGCACAGGCTCTTCAATTTGAAAAGGCTGCGGTTTTCAAGAACAAAATCACGCTGCTTGAAAAGTTTCAGAATCACTGGTTGTCAATCAAAAGATGACCGATATCGATGTGATTACCATTGTGAGCAGTGAGCAGGAATCCTTTATTAATTACATGCAGATTAAAGAAGGAGGTATTGTATTCTCAAAAAACCTGGAAATCAAAAAGAAGCTGGATGAAACCGATGAGGATTTACTGAGCTATGCTTTCCATGAGTTACGTTCATCCGCACGGTTTAGCAATTCTATTGTACTAAGTAATATCCCATTATCACTTAAGTCGGAAGAAATAGAAAATCAAGTTCCCCAGATTGGCGACAAAAAACACCTGGTTTCACTTTCTCTGAAGAATGCACTTTACATCAAGAGCAAAAAAGAAGTAGAAAAGCAAGAGAAGAAATCGAAGAAGAATGAGGTACTCGAAATACTTCAGAAAGATTTAAGACTGCAGCAGCTTCCTCAAATCATTGAATGCTTTGATAACTCCAACTTCCAGGGAACGTCTCCGGTCGCATCCATGGTCCGTTTCGTAGATGGAAAACCTGACAAGGCGGGTTATCGACATTTTAACATTAAGACAGTAGAAGGCCCGAATGATTTTGCTTCTATGAAAGAGATTGTATCCAGGCGATACAAAAGATTAATTGAAGAGAACAAAACACTCCCCAGTCTGATTATAGTAGACGGTGGCAAAGGTCAGTTAAGCAGCGCGTGCGAAGCCTTGCAGGAATTAGAGCTTTATGGCCGTATTCCGATTGTAGGTATTGCCAAAAGACTGGAAGAGATTTATTATCCGGAAGATCCGTTTCCGCTTCACATCGGTAAAAAATCGCCCGCCTTATTGTTAATTCAAAAAATACGGGACGAAGCTCACCGCTTCGCGATCACGTTTCATCGGTTAAAAAGAAGTAAAGCAACATTTACTACCGAGATGGAATCCATTAAAGGCATTGGTAAAAAGACAGCTGATCTTCTATTGGCAAAATACAGGTCCTGGAAAAAAATCAAGGAGGCTCCATTGGAGGAACTCATTCAACTCATTGGAGAGAAAAAAGCCCATCAGATTCTGGAACAGGGTCAACAAAAAAGGGAGCAATAAGCTCCCTTTTTTATTGAATATTCTTTCAGATTAATACTCCCAAAGATTGTGCTCACGTTCCATCATCTTCATTTCCTCCCACTCCATTGCCCAAACTGCTTCCTTGTAAGGTCTGCCGTTACGGCCGTAAACATCTGCGATACGGTCATCATCCGGGTTTTCAACCTTATCAATGCTTCCGTGGAATAATCTCAAAAGGAATGCATCAGCGTAGTTCTTATTTTCTGCTGTATTGTAGCGGTTGAACCAGATCGCATCATCCGGGTGATTACGGAACACTCTTTCCAAATCTTTATACTTAAACCAGCCAAGCGGTTTGTATGTATTTGTATTCACGTCAAACGCTGAAAGTTTAACAGCAATGATGTCGTAATACAATCTGGATCTGCGTTTGTCAAAGATTACATCTTCCATGATTTGCATCTGGTAGATATCTCCTGGCAAGAAATACGCTGCATTACCAGCGGTAGTTACCTGCCATTCATCCTTTGACGTTTCAGGATTCTTTCCTTTGTTATCAACCAGTGCTTCGTATGTTTTACCATTCAAAGTAACACGGTCACCAGTAAAGTTATCTGTTGTCGGGCTCCATGCCGGGTAAGTCTGACCAGCCTGAGCAACCATGTCAGCGAAGAACTGATCTTTTGGCTTTTTCGCAGTTAACGAATCCAACAAATAGATGTCAGCTAATTCCCCGGAAGAAACTGCCTGCATGATCAGTTTAGTAATCTCGTTGCCTCTTGCGAAGAAGCCTTTGTTTTGCTTTTCTCTCAGATCCACATTGCGCCATACCCGTACTTTGTACAGTTGCTCGTATTTAGGAATACGCTGTAATGAGTTCGGATTGATCTGCCCATCCTGCTCTGCTGTAGACTGAGCAAAAGATGCTGCGCCAATTGAAACTAAAGACAATAAGAGAACTAACTTTTTCATTTTCCTTTATTATTGAATCGGAATTGTTAACACACCACCAACTACATCTACTTTTTCCTGTTCACCCTGGAATGTTCCACGTGTTACTGTTTTGATATCTACTACAATACGATCACCAGGACGGAATTGAGATCTCCATGCACTGATATCAGGTAATTCTGAAGTAGCATTAATAGTTGCTACCCGAGCTGTTCCTCTTGCAAGGATCACTTCCATAGTACGAATACGGAATGTTGCATCCTTTGGAACTTCTGATTTAAAGTTATCATCAGGTTCAGCAGCGATTCTCAAGCTTGTAAGGGCAGCGCCACGCACACCATTTTTTTGATCAATCTCTTTTCCTGAACCGTCTCTCGC
>JBGATZ010000082.1:0-13361 GCA_044228905.1 Cyclobacteriaceae bacterium
AGTAAGCAATCCAATCATATTGTGAAAGTGGGTAGTGGTACGAAGACCTCCATTATACCACGTTGAAAATACAGAACCATTCAAACGGGTATAACCAGGTTTGTTTTCTGAGTTCAGTCGGTTAATCATCGAAGCACCTACTGCATCAATACCAGTGATCATCATTGGATCAAAAACATAATTGAATGGATCGCGATAAGGAGGACCAGCCAATACAGAACCTGCAGGGCCAGCCTGATGGTGATTATACATGATCTGCGGGATCCATTCCACGAACAATTGACGGCCCATATTCTGTGTTTCCTTCATGTTCATGATAAAGAAGTCGCGATTGTTATCATGACCAATGTATTTCTGATACAATCTTGGCAAATGTTCCATTGATCTTTTTTCCGGTTTCGGATTGCGCATATACCAGTTGGAAACCAGTTCTTGTCCATCCGGGTTGGCGTGAACAAAAAGGATCACCACTTTATCCAGAATGCGAAGTGTTTCAGCATCTGTGCCGGTAACAACAGTATGAAGTGTTTGAATCAATTGATGCGCTCCCACTACTTCAGTAGCATGCAATCCTCCGTCAATCCAAACAATTGCTTTTCCTTCTGCAGCCATTGCTTTGGCTTGCTCTTCCGTTATTCCTTCCGCACGGGCAAGCTTGGTTGAGATTTCCTTGTAACGATCGAGCTTCTTGTGATTTTCAGGAGAAGTTACAATCAACATCCACTGATGACGGCCTTCTTCGGTCAGGCCGATATCCACCATCTTTACACGGTCGGATGCAGCCAGCTTCTTAAAATAAGCTTCTGTTTGAGTGTAAGTGGCGAGGTTGTAATCATCTCCAATAGCAAATCCGAAATGTTCCTTAGGCGTGGGTATGGTCTGAGCCGATACCAACGTAAATGTGCAGGCAAGCGCCAGCACCGTAATGAATCGTAGCATAGTCTGATTTAGGTCTAATCTTACCTGCAAAAAGACACTTTGCTACGTGACTATAAATGAAAATTTGATGAGAGGACAGGCCTTGTTTTAAAATGTATGGTTCACAGAATTAAAACAAGGTTTTAATGCCAATTTCAAGGCAAATCTTTTAAAGTGTGGTCATCAGGCTCAGCTCCATTTTATGCAGCTTCTCCACCTGCTTCTGTAATTCTTTCTGGATTTTCTGGTTCAAGTCAACGAGTTTTTGAATTCGGTCTGCCGTTTCACTCTTCTCAAATCCATTGAATTCACTGGTCTGCCGTTGGCTCGAAATTTCATCAATCCGTTCATTCAGCTGAATCACCGCATTCAAAATGGCGTCTCCATAAGATACTTCTACGCTGTCGAGATTATATAATATGTCTTTCATGGCCTTGCTTTTTGAGCAATACATTTAAAAAATACATGCCAGCAAACCACGCATCTTTAGGGATGTTATTGAAAATGACGATTTTCTATTTTGTGAGATAATTAATTCCGATGAAATCATCTGTACTGCTTTTCGCAATTCTCTGTTCGTCTCTGACCTTTTCACAATCGTTAAAGTCGTATGAAGAAAAAATGCCCCTTTTGGAGCCACGCATTTTTGCTGAAGGAATAATCAGTGTCGGTGACTACGATTCTCATCCGGAGTTCTCAATCTCGGGTGACACACTCTACTTTGTGAAAAGCGCACCCGATGTGAGCAAGTGGACAATATGTGTTTCCTATTATAAAAACAAGAAATGGACAACACCTGAAGTTGCTCCTTTCTCCGGACAATACTGGGATGCGGATCCGTTCTTCTCCAAAGATGGAAAGACGTTGTTCTTCACTTCCAATCGTCCGGTCAAAGAAGGAGTAAAAAAAGAAGATATGGATATCTGGAAACTGGAGAAAACATCCAAAGGATGGAGCGAACCCATTTGGTTAGATGAACCGTTCAACAGCGACAAGAGTGAATATTATCCAACGCTCGCGGATAATGGCAATATGTATTTTGGATCACGAAGAGAAGGAGGAAAAGGCGGAGCAGATATTTATGTAAGCAAGCTGATAAATGGAAAATATCATACACCTGTAAATCTTGGTGAAGCCATTAACACGTCCGGGAGCGAATATGAACCGATGATTTCACGCGATGAAAAATTCATGATCGTATTAAGAGCGTCTCCTGACGATTTAGTAAACGCTGATCTTTTTATCAGTTTTAATAAAAACGGAACGTGGACAACAGCAGAAAAACTTCCTCCACCATTTAACACAGACGTGACTGAGTTCTCTCCTAAAATAACGCGTGACGGGAAATATTTTTTCTTTGCCAGTTCACGAAATAGCAGCCCGACTATTTCTGTGAAGAGAGAAACAATTGCCGAGGTTCAAAAAAGAATTCACAATGCAGGCAATGGACTCTGCGACATCTACCAGGTAGACCTGTCCGCCTTGAAAATCAAAAATTAAATTACTTCTGAATAGATTCGATATACAGGTCCTCCACTTTTTTTCTGGCCCATGGTGTTTTCCGAAAGAAGGTAAGACTTGACTTAATACTTGGATTGCTGATAAAGCAGTTTACAGGGATTCGATCTGCCAGTTCGTGCCAACCATACCGGTCGACCAAGTAGACCAAAATCATCTCAAGCGTTTTCCCGTGTAGCGGATTATTAGGTTGTTGTTCCATTGATTACAAAATTACAGATAGTTCCCGTTCATAGTCAGCCTGCAGATCTTCAGGCATCTTTTCCAATACGGTATTGATTTTCTTCAACTGTTGCTGATACATATTGAAAAGCACCGTACCGGGATTTAACGGAACGCGGGCCTCTTTTACTTTCGTACAGAAGAAGATTCTCAACTCCAGTTCGGTTCGTTTAATCCCGGAATATTTGATTTGCTTGTTGGCAATGCGTAAAATTTTGCGAAGCACTTTCTTAATCAAATAAACATTGTTTGGCGGAAGTGTAGTGAACAACTCATTCAAATCTTCTTTCACACTTTCGATATACGATTGTTCATTATGTGCTTCAAACAATAAGTACGTTAACAATTCCTTATTTTCAACTTTATACTTGGCCAATCGCATACAGAGATCCCTTAGTATTTCTGTATCAAGATTCTGTAATTCTCTTTTTACTTCATTCAATGAGGCGGCTTTCATAGATGCAAGATAAGTCATCATTTTAAACAGATAACACTTTCTTAATCACCAGCCAATTCATGCATTAATTCGAAACAAATTATATTTACTGTATGAAATCCCCAAAAACCTACCTTGTCTTAGTTTTCCTTGTTTTTTTAATCCACTCTGGCTTTCAATCTGTATACGATACCAAATGGCGGCTACTGTTTAATGGAAAAGATTTCAACGGATGGGATACTTATGTGGGTCCTGCCTACGATAAAGCACAGGACAAATTTACAGGAGAGCCTTTCGGGCTGAATCGCGATCCCAATCATGTTTTTTCAGTTGTGAAAGAAGATGGAAAAAATTCAATTCGGATTTCAGGTGAGCATTTTGGAGGAATATCTACCAAAGAAGAATTTAAGAACTATCATCTGCGCCTGGAATTCAAATGGGGTACATTGAAATGGGAACCCCGTAAAGACAAAAAAAGAGATAGTGGCATCCTTTATCATGCAGTAGGCAAACACGGAGCAGATGGTGGTTTCTGGATGCGGTCACAAGAGTTTCAGATTCAGGAGGGAGATTGTGGCGACTACTGGGGCGTAGCGGGCGGTGCCTTCGATGTAAGAGCAAGTGCGCGTTCTGAAAAAGAATATGTATATGACCCCGCAGGACCATTGTTATCATTTAGTGAAAAAAGCCCGCTCGGAAGACAGTGTATTAAAAACAAAGACGCAGAAAAACCAGTTGGTCAGTGGAACACAGTGGATATTTATTGCTTCAACGGAACGAGTATCCACATGATCAACAATGTGGTAGTGATGACTCTTTACAATTCACGACAAGAAGACGGGGATGAAGAGTTGCCTCTCACAAAAGCAAAAATTCAAATTCAATCAGAAGGTGCTGAGATATTTTACTCTGGCATTCAGATTCAATCTATCCAAAAACTGCCTGAACATTTACTTAGTCATGCAAGACGAATGAACTAATCAAAGAACGTTGTTCAGTTGCTCTTTAATCTTTTCAAGTTCTTCCTTCATCATCACCACATGCTTTTGCATTTCGGCATCATTGGCTTTGGAGCCAATGGTGTTGATCTCCCTGCCAATTTCCTGAGCCAGAAATCCTAACTTCTTTCCATTTGACTGAGGAGCAGCAAGAAGTTTCAGAAAGTATTCAATGTGCGTTCTTAAGCGAACACGTTCTTCATGAATATCCAGCTTCTCGATATAAAAAATAATTTCCTGCTCAAGCCGGTTCTGATCAAATCCTTCATTCCCAAAAAATTCGGTGATGGATCCTTTGATCTTTGATCTTACTTTTTCAACCCGTTTTGGGTCAATGATCTCCACCTGCACCAGGCCACTCATAATACTGTTGGCATATTCAGCTAGCTTTCCTTCCAGCACTTTACCTTCTGCTTTTCTGAACTGGTCACATTTCTCTATAGCATCAGTTACCAGTTTCTGCACTGTAAGCCAAAGGGCGGGATCCAATTCTTCTTTACCTCCGCCCTGTATGACATCAGGAGAATTCAATGCCATAGAAAAAAGAGGCTCATAAGGAGCCATCACTTTATCGGCAAGTTTTTTCAACTCAGCGTAATAGGCGGCAAACAACTCAGCGTTATACTGATTTCGGATCTCTACTTTGCCGGTTTGCTGGTAATCAATACTTAAGGAAACCTTACCGCGTTCAAGTTTATCTGCCACAGCGTTCCTTACTTCCAACTCCTTTTCGGAAAACAAGCGTGGCAATCTTAAACTCAAATCAAGAAACTTGGAGTTGAGACTTTTTACTTCAACTGTAATCTGCGATTCACCTGAATTGAGGGCCGCCTGGCCGAAGCCCGTCATAGATTTGATCATCGTCTGCTTAAAATTTTAAGCAAGTTTTATAAAAAAAACCAGATGAACTAATTCCGATTTAGAAATCAAATCCAAGCGTGAAATGAAGACGCGGATCTTGTACTGCATAATTCTCAACCGGCCACGCCAGGTCTAGTTTTATGTAGTAACCTAAAATCATTGTGCGGAAACCGAAACCATAACTATAAAGCCAGGGGGGTTCAAATATTCTTTCACCTCTACCTCAAAGGACTTCCCGTATTCGTTTCAGGCACAATACGATTCCGAACACTGGTTTGAGTTTTAAACGGAGGATCTCCTGTCCAGCTTGTACCAATGTCATAAAATGCAGTGAGCTGCATGTTTCTAAAGAAATTTGACGAGATAGGGCCACCTGCCAGCGCACGAACAAGTGGTATTCTGAGTTCCGCATTTGCCATTGCTACACTGTTACCATACAAAGTAGCGTAGTCAAATCCACGAAGGCTAGTTGCAAACTCAACAAATAAAAGGTTCGGATTAAATCCTTCACTTACCACTAACGGATTTCCAACTCCATCTCTGTTTGTTTTCTTACCCACCCAATTATCCATTCCCCCCAACACATATTGCTTTGGAGAGTTACCAAAGAAAGTACCGGCATATCCACGCACCGCAAACACAATCTCTTTATATATTTTCTGATAATGACGCACATCAATGGAAACCTGTGAGAAGCTTGCCATGCTGTTTCCAAGTCCTTCATGATGGATAAAGCTAATCTTACCTCTGGTTCCTTCAATAATATTCAGTCCCGTTGTCAAACTATTGTCATAAACCACTTCTGATTTCACCCCCGCATAGTATTGTTGTACTGATGGCAAAAATGAAGGAGGTGTTGTTGGTGAATTATCACTTCCTCTATCAAGGAATTTAGTAAACCCGACAAACGGTTTTAATGTAACACGCGTTCTTACGGACAAAGGCAGCGAAGCACCAAACTCAAGTTTCTGATAGGAGTATTTCTGAAGATTTGCCGTTTCATTCCAGAAAATAACTTTACGATCAATGCGTGCACTGAAGTCTACCCGATGTGGGAGATATTGAATCTCACCATACACATCTCCACTCTTAAAATCGGTAGCGGATTGTATCCCTCCAAAGAACCGGTAATTCTCGAGCATGTCATTCATCTGTGTTTCTAGACGTACACTCAATCCGCGTAGCGGATCAATAACAAAATTAGTGATCAGGTTTTCATAGCTAAATCGGGGCTCATAAGGAAAAGGCCCCATGATGCGTGTATTCTCCTTTGCCTTTAAATATCGGGTAAGAAATGTTTCACTGGGTTGCTTCGCCTTTACTACTTCTTCTTCAAAAGCATAGTCTTCCGTATTTACAGTTTTCTCTTCAGGCTTTGGCACAATGACCGTATCCTTCGCTTGTTTAGCAGGTTCGTCATCAAATGAATAATTATCTGTGTTAACGGAATCTTTTTTCTCGGTTCCTGCCTGAGGCGTTTGCGGTTGTTCTTGCTTTACTGAATCTGTCTTCTCACGCAACCGCGAATTAATCAGATCTTTGATAGACATATTTTTCGGTGTCTCTTGCTTCTTTTTTTCAGTAATTGCCCGCACCTGCTGCACTTCCTTTCTTCGGGTAGCCGGTGTAAATACCTGGCGGTCATAATTGAAATTTTTCAAGAGGAAGATATCTTCTTTCAATCTTTGATTCATCACCATAGCAAGCTGCCTGCTGGAAAAATCAAGGTCATAATCTTTAATACCTGAATTAAAATTGGTAACCTGAGAATATATTCCTGTTTGTCTGTTGAATCTGAAAAGATTAACTATTCCACGCTGATCGCTCAAATAAAAGAAATCATTCTCGTTCAAAGCCATTGGATGAGTGTCCTTCCCTAATGTATTTGTTGCGCGCACTACCACGTTTGTAGTTGTGTCGAGGTTGAAAAGAAAAAGGTTATAGTTCTTCGTGATCTTGCTGTATCCTTTCAGTGTCGTATTCACTGTGTCTGTCGTGCGGTTGGAGCTAAACACCAGGCTATTGGTATTCGGAATAAATGATGGATCAAGGTCATCGTAAATATCATTTGTCAGTCGTTTGGTGCGGTCTCTACGGCTACTGATCAGGAATAAATCGTTTTGCCCCGCAAGGTCCGCACTCATAATAGCCAACCGCCCGTTACCTGAAAAACTAAAACTTCGGATATTGCTGAAGCGATCTAATTCACGAGGCAGTTTGCTTTTTGTGTTCAGATCATACAACCAGAAAATGTATTCACCTCTCCGAACACCAATTACACCAAGTGTGTTTGCATCGGCCCAGCTAATAAGCGGTACATGATAATCAACATCCTGGCGAATCACTTTATTTCCACTTGAAAGAATAGTCATCTCCTCTCCGTTATCCAGTGATTTTATTTTCACCCAGAATTTACCGCGGTCGTTTTCCGCATAAGCAATGTTTTTACCGTCAGGACTTATTTTCACTGTGGTATAAACAATCCTGGGATTATGTTTTGGTGTAAACCGGACAGAATCATTTAAGCCCAGGTAACTCTGGCTTACCCGCTGTTCCATTCCTGAATAGTATTGCTGCCAGTCAATCATCAGTTGTTTGAAGCTGATGCCGAGCGTAATCAGAATACTCTTTTGCTCATTGCGAATAACCCGGGTGTAATTAAGAATATTTGAAACACTGCTCTTCCCATATTTTTCTACGATATAACTCCAGATTGACTGACCAACCAGAGCAGCATCTTTACCGGTTAACTTTAACGCTTTGTTTACCTTCTTGCTCCGAATCAGTTGTCGCACATAATCATCCATCTCTGCATTCCAACCTTTCGCTACATAGCTGGTAGCACCATCGATAAACCAGTCAGGCAGATTTAGCAGCACGGCATTCTGAAACATATCTTTCAAATTGCCACCAAACATCATTTCGTTGATCATGAGATCAGACGTTTTATAAATCAACTCCTCTTTAAAATCATCTGAATTTCCCGGATGAGCAATTTCAACATAAGGCTTGATGAATTCTGTTTCTCCTCCCACATTAAACAAAGTATGGTTAAGACCAATGTTACTTTGCTGCAGATCGGTGATGGAGTTATAAAGAAAGATTTTTGTTTTCAGGAAAGGAGGATAACCAATCAGGTCAGTGATCCGGTCAAACTCGGATTCAAGATATTGCATTGCTTCAGTAGCAACCTTTCTCCGATCATCGTAATAGTAGATGTCGAAATTTTCAGAACTCAGGTATTGCCATTCAAATGTTTTGTATTGAATCCGGTTTTTACCAAACGTCTGAAGCGCCTGTTGTGCTGACGCAATGTGGGCAAAGAGAATGCAAAATAGAAAGCCAACAATCCTTCCTCTCATAATCACGCTCAGGTTCAATCAAATTGGGGTTGATGTGTTCACACAACTTAATGAATTCTCCTGAAGGAAATTCAAATTGTTTTATGAACTATGATAAAGTTTATTTCATCAAATATAACACATGAAAACGTTGAAAATCCACGTGAAATTGCTCTTCCTGTCAATAATAACGAGTTATATCTACAAGCTTGTCTATTTCTGATACACCTTCCATCCAATCAGCTAATTGGCGGGAAAAAAAAGGGGCAAGACTTACTCCCTTTGTTCCAAGTCCGTTGAAAATCACCAAATTGGGGTGAGCGAAGTGTGAACCTAGAATAGGCCTGCGATCGGGGGTTGTTGGCCGGAAACCCCAGTCCTGACTTTCTTCTTCGAAAGGAATTTTAAGCAATACATTCAGCTTTTCCACCAATTCAGCCCTGCCTTCCTCTGTTATGCCCTCGAGCTTATCTTTAGTGCTGTACGTTGCTCCAACTTTGTAAAAGCCGGTCGCCTGTGAAGGCACAACGTATACTCCACGATTGTAGATCCTATCCAACGAGTGACCAATCTTCACCGAAAGTGTCTCGCCTTTTAAAGGTCGGATGGGTACATTTTTGAAAAATCCGTTTTGCAGCAGCCCTGTTCCACTACAGAAAACGACTTTATCAGCAATCCATTCACCGTAGCGGATCTTCTCATCAACAAATGCAATGTGTTTTTCTTCGAACCGCTCCCGTCTCAGCGAGTCAGTTTGCGCAAGAAAATCGGCTAACGATTTCATGAAAAGAGGTACACTCAAGTAACCACAACCTTTCAATAGCAAGCCTCCAAACGGGTCATTTACTTCTCCTGAAAAAGTGGACGATGTAAAAACTCGTTCGATGTAATCCATCATTTCCGGCTCTGCACTCTTTCCCATCCATTCATTTTGTTCTTCAATTGAAATAAAGGGACGATATAGCGGAAACGGATGGTAGAATTTCGCTTGAAGCATTTTCTCAGCTTCGGTGTAAAAGATTTCCAGATAAGGGAAAAGATGATCTGCTCTCCATGTCTTGGTCATCATCTTACCCGTGACCGGATTAAATAATCCTGCCGCTATGGCGGAGGCTCTGTTGTTAAACGATTCATCGATCACTAAAATCTTTTTACCTCGCTTAATAAGTTGAATAGCAAGGCATGACCCGGCCAGTCCCTGTCCGACAATTAAGATGACCCGGCCAGTCCCTGTCCGACAATTAAGTAATCTATCTCTTTATACGAAGACATCAGGGCACAAAAATACCTTTCACTAATCACAAAGTCATATTCTAACCTTAAAACAACAATTCGTAGCTTTGAGCCATGCTTTCAGTTCAGGCGATCGAATTCAATCCATTTCAGGAGAACACTTACATTCTTTACGATGAAACCGGAGAAGCGGTAATCATCGATCCGGGATGTTATGAATCAGACGAGAAGCGCTTTCTCGATGAGTTCATCGCTAAAAAAAATCTAACTGTTAAATATTTGTTGAATACTCATTGCCACATTGATCACGTATTGGGCAATGATCACGTAAAAGAAAAATACAAAGTTCCTTTTCTCATTCACGAAGTGGAGTTACCGGTATTAAAGGCGGTAAAAACATATAGCGGCAATTATGGATTCCCTGCGTATCATGAAATTCTTCCCGATGCTTATTTCAAGGAGGGAGAAATTGTAAAATTCGGAACGACAGAGCTGTTCGTGTTTTTTTTACCAGGGCATTCTCCGGGGCATGTAGGTTTCTACAACGAAAAACAAAAAATACTTATCGGAGGCGATGTTCTGTTTCAGCGAAGTATTGGACGAACTGATCTGCCAGGTGGTAATTTTGAAACATTGATTAAAAGCATTCATACTAAACTTTTTGCTTTGCCCGATGAGGTAGAAGTATTTCCCGGACACGGGGATACTACCACGATAGGTGAAGAAAAAATCTCAAATCCTTTTTGCGCTTTGTCCCTACGTTCATGATCCGTCACATTCCTAATTTTCTGACTTGCTGTAATCTATTGTGTGGCTGCCTGGGTATTGTCTTTGTTCTCGAAAACAGAGGTGTACCCGCTGCCTATTTCGTACTTGCCGCAGGAGTTTTTGATTTCTTTGATGGATTTGCCGCGCGCTGGCTGAAAGTTACTTCGCCCATTGGCAAAGAATTGGATTCCCTGGCTGATATGGTCAGCTTTGGCTTGCTCCCCTCTCTCGTCATGTACAAAATGATTGCAGGAACAACCAATGAAACGTTCCTTCCATACCTGGGATTTTTGATTGCCGTTTGTTCTGCATTGCGTCTCGCCATTTTCAATGTCGATGAAACCCAGCATGATTCATTCAAAGGCCTGAACACCCCGGCAAACACGATATTTATTACCTCGCTGGCATTTATTAGTGGCGGAATAGGAGCATGGATTCAACAAACATGGGTCTTGATCACAATTACCATTGTCTTTTCGCTCTTAATGGTTTCACGCATCGATATTCTGGCTTTTAAGTTCAAGAATTTCTCCTGGTCCGATAACAAATTGAGGTTTACCTTTCTGGGCGTTGCTGTATTACTACTTGCTATTTTAGGCAAATCAGCATTATCACTGGTTATACTAATCTATATTGCTTTTTCGTTAGCTGGTAAGGCTCTTAAACTGGTCGGCTAAATCTAAACTCGTTACTCAAAAGGTGTTCAAAAAAGGAGGAATTATTGTTTTTCTTCTGGCGATAGTGACCTTATCGCTTGGGCAAAATACGTCTGTTCTCAGTACAGGCAAGTGGTACAAGTTTTCTGTAAATGAGGATGGTGTCTATAAGCTCGACTACAATCTTCTAAAAAAAGCAGGCATCAATCCTGATCAGATCAATCCGAGAACATTAAGCATCTATGCGGCTGGGAATGGCATGCTTCCTCAGGCAAATAGTGCAGCCCGGATCGGCCAATTGCGTGAACTATCCATCGTGGTGCAGGGTGAAGAAGACGGAA
Organism: Cyclobacteriaceae bacterium; assembly: GCA_044228905.1. GTDB lineage: Bacteria > Bacteroidota > Bacteroidia > Cytophagales > Cyclobacteriaceae > ELB16-189. The sequence continues at coordinate 11,293 of JBGATZ010000082.1, forward strand.
AATTTGACAAGGACGATATCATCATTTTTTATGGCCAGGGGCCAGATGAAATTACTTTCTTACCCCAAAAGAATCTTTTCGATTACAGAAACAATCTATACACCGATAAAAATTTCTATTTCCTCACCATTTCTGATCACGATGGAAAACGAATCGGCAAAAATGAATCCATATCGGGAGACTTTCCGGTAGTAACTCAATATGATGATCTCTCTTTTTATGAAACAGAGAAGTACAATATTCTAAGTTCAGGCCGGGAGTGGTTTGGAGAACAACTTGATAATACTACTGAAATCCGTATACGATTTGATGTTGCAGGTATCATTGAAAACTCCGATATAAAAATCATTTCGCATGTGATGGCTCAGTCACAGGATAAAACTTCATTCAAGTTATTTCTTAACAATATGGAATTGAAGGAGCAGATTGTTGCCTCAATTCCAAATACGCGATATGGAAATAAAGGAGCAAAAGCAATGGACACTGTTTCCGTCCTATCCAATACCGTAAATGCTTCTGTCCAGGTAGCGCAGGAAATAAAATATCAATACATCAAGTCAAGCAGCAAGCGTTCCATCGGATACCTCGACTTCATTGGAATAAATACCAAAAGAAAATTGAATTGGTTGGGAAATTCGTTCTCATTCATTTCTTCCCAAAGTTTGCAGAACAGCATTTCAAATTTTCAAATAGGTTCTTTTCCGGTTAATGGAAAAATCTGGGAAATAAGTGATCCCTCACAGGTAAAGGAGCAGTCTTTTTCAACGAGTAATGCCACAGCTTCTTTCACAGCCGCTTCTAATGAGTTGAGAAAGTTCATTGCTTTTACATCAGACAAAATTCTTTCTCCTGCATTTGAAAGCATCGTGTCAAACCAAAACATTACGGCTACCTCTGCTGTTGATTTACTCATTGTAACACATCCTAAATTTCTCGCTGAAGCACAACGATTAGCCGCACACAGACGCAGTCACAATAAATTGGCAGTACAAGTTGTTACGGTTGATGAAGTCTATAATGAATTTTCAGGAGGGAAACCTGATCTGACAGCTATTCGCGATTTTGCCCGAACGCTTTATTTTTCTGCCGGACTTAAAAACCTTCTTCTTTTCGGAAGAGGCTCCTATGACTACAAGGATCGGGTAATTGATAACACCAATTTTGTACCCACGTACGAATCGAGAAATTCGTTATCTCCTCTGGAGACTTATTCTTCTGATGATTACTTCGGATTCTTCGAAGTCTCTGAAGGCGATTGGACGGAAACACCAGCACAAAATCACACCATGGAAATTGGTGTTGGCCGATTATCTGTTAAAAAAACAGAGGATGCAAAAAACATGGTAGACAAGCTGATCTCCTATGATCTTAACAAGAACGCATTCGGACGATGGAGGAAAGATATTGTATTTGTTGCTGATGACGGAGACTCCAACCTTCATCAGGACAGTGCCAATGAGTTAGCTGACAATATTGAGCTTACTCATCCGGAATTCAATACCACTAAAATCTTTATCGATTCTTACAAACAATTAGAGCGGCCTAGCGGGCAATATTCTCCCGATGCCAATACCGCATTTAACAATGCAGTAGAGAAAGGAGCACTCATCATAAACTATACAGGGCATGGTTCTGAACAGGTATTGATGGAAGAAAAAATATTAGATCCAAGCTCTCTGGCCGAATGGAGAAATAAAAATCAATTTCCGTTATTTGTTACAGCAACCTGTGAGTTTGGTCGTCACGATGATCCATTGATAATCTCGTCCGGAGAGCTGATTCTGAACAGGAAAAATGCTGGGGCAATTGGTCTGGTTACTACTTCCAGACCCGTTTGGGCCAACACCAATTTCATTCTCAATAAAGCATTTTATAATTCTGTCTTTCAAAAAACTTCGGGTAAACACGATGATCTGGGTACTGTTTTTAAAAACACTAAAAATCAAAGTTTAAGCGGAGTATCTAACCGGAATTTCTCATTGTTGGGTGATCCTTCAATGCAGTTGGCTATTCCGGAAAGAAATGTAACGATCGATGAGATCCTCACAAGCAGTGGCTCTGATACGTTA
>JBGATZ010000083.1:0-13718 GCA_044228905.1 Cyclobacteriaceae bacterium
GAATCACGGTTACTGACTACAAAGGCAAACGACTGATTGAGCATGGCGGAGGTATTTATGGATTCCTTTCACAAAACAGCTATTTCCCTGAAGAGAACGTAAGTATTGTAGTACTGATCAATACAACCAGTGTTGGCCCGAGAGAACTCGCTGATCGCATTGCTGATTTCCTCTTTGAAAGTCCGGTTGAGAAGACCAATGCTTATTCCGGTGATCTTACCAAATATGCCGGAAGTTACAAAGGCCGCGGACGAGGGCAAGATATAACGGTGATCGTTGATAAAAATGATTCTGCTATTAGTGTAAAAGTTGATGGCCGGAAAACCGAAGCACTTCGCTATTTAAAAGATAATTCATGGACCGATGGTGGCTCAACTTATCTCTTCCTGGAAAAAGAAGGAAAGATCACTGAATTACGCATTGATCAGGTGTATGGATATTATATACTGAAGAGAGATTGATACTATTATTTAGTAACCCGTTGAGTCAATGACTCCATATGATATGGCTATACGTAGCGTCTGACTGTGAACAGACGCTACGTTAACTCAAAGGGTAATAAAAACCAATCTGGCTTACCTTTAAATCGCCCGATATCGCACACCATTAATCCGTGACTTTCAGCTCAGTGAGGAATTCTCTATCTTAAACCATCCTAACCACCTATGCTGAAACATAACCTCCTTCTCACGTTTCGTAATTTCAAGCGGTTCAAAAGTACATTCATTATCAACCTGCTCGGTTTATCATCAGGACTTGCCTGCGTTATCCTGATTAGTCTTTGGGTGAATGATGAATTAAACTTTGATAAGTTCCACGCCAACGATCATAATCTCTACCAGGTGATGGAGCATCAGCAAAAGGAAAATACCATCAACACATCGGGACAAACACCGGATTTTTTAGCTGCGGCACTTGCTGAAGAAATACCTGAAATCACCTCTTCCATTGTGGTTACTCCGCCCAATTTCTTCCCTTCATTCACTTTGTGGAGTGCAGAAGTACATGTAAAAGGCGTGGGTAAATTTGCCGATAAAAATTTCTTCAGCATCTTTTCTTATGATTTGATTTCCGGAAATACTGAACAAGTACTCAGCGACAAGGGTAATATGGTAGTATCTGAATCGATGGCTAAGAGTCTATTTGGTTCAATCGAAAACAGCATTGGAAAATCTGTAGAGTGGCAGATCATGGATCTCAAAAAACAGGTATTTGTCACCGGAGTATTTAAAGATGTACCTGCCAACTCATCGGAACAATTCGACTTTGTATTGACATTCGATTCCTTCAGAGACATCATGGGACTCAACAACGCTCCCATTAATTGGGACAACTCCGCCCCCTTCCTTACTTACGTTGTTACAAAAGAAAATGCTGAAATTAAAAAGCTCAATTCAAAGTTGGCTGGCTTCTTAAAGGGCAAGAGCAAGAACAACGATCATCGAACATTGTTTCTAAAACACTATTCGGACAACTATCTACATGGCATCTACGAAAATGGTGAACAATCAGGAGGCAGAATTGAATATGTAAATCTCTTTTCCATTATTGCTCTGTTCGTCTTATTAATTGCCTGCATCAATTTCATGAACTTGTCTACGGCACAAGCACTGCGAAGGCTAAAAGAAGTGGGTATTAAAAAAGCAATTGGCGCACAACGAAAGACACTGATCTATCAATATTTAAGCGAAGCATTGACAATGACAATATTGTCTGTATTCATTGCACTTGTAATCGCTCAACTGCTTCTCCCTCAATTCAGTCAGATTACAGGTAAGGCACTGACTCTTTTCCCTGATTCCAGGTTAGTTGTTGCTTTTGTAGTTCTTACTTTCATCACTGCTTTGCTGGCGGGAAGCTATCCCGCTATATATCTATCTGCATTCAATCCCGCAAAAGTACTGAAAGGTCAATTCAGCACTTCTCTTGGTGAGCTCTGGGCTCGCAAAGGACTAGTGGTATTTCAATTTGCTTTATCTGTTATTTTCATCGTATCGGTTTGGGTAGTCTATAAGCAAATCGAGTATGTGCAGACAAAAAATCTTGGATACAATAAAGACAACATCATCTGGTTTGAAACAGAAGGAAAAGTAATGCAGGATACAGAGGCATTTCTTGCTGAAGTGAAACAACTTCCAGGGGTTGCAGGAGCGTCAAGCATGTTGGGCAATATCATCGCTCAGGAAGGGGGCGGTGGAATGCCAGGACAAATCCAGTATGAAGGAAAAACAGTGACCATGAATAGTTCATTGATCAATTATGAAATGATTGAACTGTTGAGTATTGAAATGAAAGAGGGGCGGTCTTTTTCCAAAGATCTGGAAAGTGACAAAAACAAGGTCATTTTTAACGAGGCTGCGGTGGAAGCACTGGGAATAAAAGATCCGGTTGGAAAAACTGTAGGAGGCCAGGAAGTATTAGGCGTGGTGAAGGATTTTCATTTTCAGTCATTTCACAAAGAAGTAGAACCTTATTCATTCCGTCTCGATTCCAAGGCAGCAAGCACCATTATGGTAAAGATTGACGCAGGCATGGAAAAACAGATGGTTGCAGAGCTACAAGCGTTATACAAATCCTTCAATCCAGGATTCACCTTTAATTATCGTTTTCTCGATCAGGAATTTCAAAAACAATACGTGGCTGAGCAAAGAGTAGCTTTTTTATCACAGTACTTCGCAGGGCTTGCAATTATCATTTCCGGTCTTGGGTTGTTTGCGCTTGCCTCCTTCACTACGGAGAAAAGAGGAAAAGAAATTGGAATCCGGAAAGTACTTGGTTCCAGCGAACTGAACATCGTATTACTATTATCACACGACTTCACAAAAATGATTCTTGCTGCAATAGTGATCGCCATGCCATTAAGCTATTACATCACCAACTATTGGTTAAGTGAGTTTACCTATCGCATCGAACTGAAGTGGTGGTATTTTGCGGGTGCAGGATTAATTACTTTAGCAGTAGCATGGTTAACCATCGGAACACAAACCATCAAGGCGGCACGAATGAACCCTGTGTCAAGGTTGCGATCAGAGTAGTCATTGAATTGAATTTGATAATTTCAGATCATATAGATGAAGGGGATAGTCAGAATTGAAAAAGCAGAGCTGAAAGATCTTCCCGTTCTTTATTCCATCTCCAGAAATTCCTATATCGAAAATTTCGCCCATCACTGGAATGAAGGCGGGCTGGAATGGTACCTGGATAAAGTGTACGGAAGAAAACTCATTGAATCGGAATTATCCGGTTCAACAAGCAATTATTTTATCGCCTATTCTAACAACGAACCCGTAGGGTTCATGAAATTAAATATGAGTTCAAACTTACCAACTTATACACCCGAAGATGGAGTGGAAATTTCAAAACTCTATTTTATGCCTGCACACCAGGGAAAGGGAATCGGTAAACAACTGGTTTCATTGGCTTTTGAAATAGCCAAAAAACTCAATAAGAAAACGATGTGGCTGGGAGTAATCGACACCAACGATAAAGCCATAGAATTTTACACAAAAATGGGATTTCGTCTTCATGACAAGTTCAGATTAAATATTCCCTTCTTTAAAGAAGAGCGAAAAGGGATGTGGCGAATGGCATTGGATGTGGAAGAGCTTTGATATAACTTGGAGGATGAAAAAATCAGTCCTCCTCCTTTTACTCATTGGCATTGCACTCTCTACCGTAGCAGTACCCCCCCGCGAATTTTATGAACTTCGCACGTATAAATTCACTACTTCAGAACAACAAGCTCGTGTAGAGACTTATTTACAAAGAGCGCTATTGCCCGCGTTACATCGTGCAAGCATTAAAAAAATAGGTGTGTTTAAACCATTGGATACCGATAGTTTATACACCAAACGAATTATGGTTCTCATTCCCTTCAAATCGTTGGATGAATTTGAGGTGATCTATGAGAAACTGAACAAAGACAAACAATATCTGATTGATGGCAAAGAATACATTGACGCGTTATACGACAATCCACCTTATTCACGTATCGAAACCGTAGTACTGAAAGCATTCTCCGGGCAGCCGCAGATGACATTACCCGAATTGAAAGGACCTGTTGCCGATCGTATTTATGAACTCAGAAGCTATGAAGGTCACACCGAAAAAATATCAAAAAATAAAATAGAAATGTTCAATGCCGGTGATGAGGTTGGATTATTTAAACGCCTGGGATTTAATGCTGTGTTCTACGGTGAGGTGTTGTCAGGGCCCAGTATGCCAAATCTGATGTACATGACCACTTTCGAAAATATGGCTTCCCGAGATGAGCACTGGAAAGCATTTGTTGCCGATGATCATTGGAAAAAATTAATAGCCATGCCTTATTACAAAAACAATATGTCCAAAAACACAATCTTGTTTTTACGCCCCACGGGATATTCGGACATTTAATCTGAATGGAACTTATTTTCCGGACTTACGAAAACAAAGATCACACTCAGGTAATGCTTCTTCATAAAGAGGCATTACTTCATGCCAATGCGTATACAGGCGAAGGACACTGGGACGATGATTTATTGAATATTGAAAGTCACTATCTCAACAACAATGGCTGGTTTGTCGTTGGAGAAAGAGATGATCAAATCGTTGCTATGGGGGCTTTTCGTAAAATCAACGATCAGGTGGCTGAAATTAAACGAATGAGAACTCTACCCGCTCTTCAAGGTAAAGGAATGGGCAAAAAACTTCTGGCACTTCTTCTGGGTAAATTAAAAGAATATGGCTACACAGAAGTAATTCTTGAAACATCAGACCGGCAACACGCGGCTGAAAAAATCTATACGAATGCCGGATTTATCCCTTATAAATCTGAAAACATACGCGGACTGAATTGCACCTGGTACAAGAAGAGCATAGAATAATGCGGTGCCAACTTAACGAACAGGATTCATTCCAAGCATTGACTTGACCTTAATCTTAACCGATCTGACAATGCTATTCTTAAGCGCAATGATTTTTTTATAATTCACCAGCTGAGCATAAGCATTATCTTCTGTATTCTTCCATAGCCGAGCATACTCCTTGGCAATAACTTCCAGCTGAGTATCAGGCAGTGCCAGCCGTACAAAATTCCGTATTCCCTTATCAAAAGAAACATTCGTAAACTTCATCCGGTTATTATCCACAAGTGAAAACTCTAACCGGTTATTAATCTTCTTGAATAGAATATTTCCTAAGGTATAGTCAATATGATAAATATTGCTTCGGTGAAGATTGAATGTGTACTTCGCCAGGTCTTTCAGCAACTCCAATGTAATGGCCGATTTTACTTCCGGTTTTTCCAACGGTTGAAAATCAACGTACTCGGAGATGAAAAAGCTCTGATTGATCAATCCGTTGTGCCGGATCTCTATGTAGGCAATTGGAATGGGCGTAAGGAAACCTTTTTTTAGTAATGTCCGTGCATTATCAAAAGCTCGCTGCGCTTTAGAAGGGTAAAAAAAACTATACCGTATGCGATTGGCGAGATAGATTCGTTTGAACGCTTTTATTACCAGCCTTGTGCCCTTCGGATCATCTTCGCGTATAATATTTCTCCTGGCGTCAATGATTGTTCCCAGGGAATCGAATCGGCTTGGAACATTTTGTATATAATCTCTCAGGTGTTCATAATCAGGATTGATCACCACGACATTCTGGCATTTCGTCTCTCTCATCCAATAACCTTTTCCCTGGGGTATGATATAATGTACACTCCTGATGACGCAGTCGTGATCAAAATATTTCAAGTGGTAAAAAATTATACCAGCAATCGTTTGAACAAAATATGACAAAAGTGAAGTCTCATGATTTTCGTCATCTACTACTATTTGGTTGAGACCTGGCAATGTAGATGAAAAATGAACTTTGGTCGATAATTGAGAATGGAGGGGGAACGATTAATAGTTATAATTCGTTCGTTCGCAGTGCTTCTGAACAAAATAGTAAGTACATTTAATTATTCTGTATTGAAAGAATTTCTTAACGATACGGCTGTAAACTTGAGCGTTGATGAATTTTAAGAAAAGCATAAACTCATTTAGAAGGGCATTGATGCAGGGTTTGACAAGAAATGTGGGGACTTCACAACTTAAAACCATTCAAAATCCTGAAACAGAAATAAGCAGAATCCTGATCTGCCGACCTAATCATCGCCTGGGGAATATCTCTCATTACTCCTTAATACAAGAAGTCAACACCTTTCCCAACAGCAAAATAGACTTACTCACCAAAGGTGGAATTGCTCCGTCTGTTTTCAAAAACTATCCCAACATCAGAGAGATCATTCAATTTCCTAAGAAACCACTTAAAGAGCTCATTAAATACACGAAAGTCTGGCTCTCCCTCAGAAAGACCAACTATGATATTGTAATCAATGTAATCAAAAGACTCCTCTTCCGGAAGGCTCTCTACTCAATTTGCCAAATCGAAGTATAAATTCTTTGGAGAGAATAATGAAGATGTTCCTTCAAAATTTCAGGATCCTCACATTGCACGTCAGCCAGTATTCTATTTTCGTTATTGCCTGCAACAAATGGGACTTGGTGAAACCGATCAACCTGCTCCTTTACTGGATTTAAAACTATCCGATGAGGAGCTTGCAGAAGGTAAAAAAGAACTGAAGCAGCTCGTTAAAAATGAAAATCCTGTCATTTGTCTTTTCACCTATGCTACTGGAGATAAATGCTATCCCAAATCATGGTGGGAAAATTTTTATGATCGGTTAAAGAGGGAATATCCAGATCATAACATCATCGAAATGCTAGGGGTCGAGAATATTTCTAACATCTCATTTCAGGCTCCTGCCTATTCAAATAAAGACATCAGAAAAGCCGGAGCACTGATTGCCAACACTAACTTATTTATCGGAGCTGATGGTGGCGCAATGCATCTGTCAAGTTCGGTGCAAGTACCCACAATCGGACTATTCTCAATCACTCCTGTTAAATCATACGAACCCTACAATCCTAATTCGATGGGAATAAACACCAACTCCCTTTCGGAAGTTGATGATTATATCCGCATCATAAATGGAATTTCAAAATAACCCTAGTCTAAACAAACCTCAAAACTCCAAATAAGCTCTTACAGCAAATAGTATTCGTGCGATTCTGCGTATTTGATTTTCACTTCATTGGTGATTGCTCTTTCAGAAACATACTCTACATCCATCATTTGCCTTAAATCACGTTCAATTGTCTGTGCAATCGTTGTAACCGGTGTATCAGTTGGCTTATTCTCAAACGGATCCTGCAGGTAAATTGCCATCTTCTCTATTAACAGAAAAGTTGACGATATCGCCACAACCAGAGGAACCTGAATAAATCCAAGGGATTGAGTCAATCCAAAAGGCAGTAAAATGATAAACAAATACAATGCAAAGTGTATGTACAAGCTATAGGTTGTAGGAAAGATCGTCTTCTTGATCCGCTCGCACTTCCCCATTGAATCACACAGATTTGTTACTGTCTTATCCAGTTCAATCTGTTGATATTTATTAATCATTTTAGACTGCAGGGCAAACCGAATATCACGTCCATGCAGAGATAAAATTGCATTGGGCACATTAGCATGTTTTTGCAACCATACGTTGTCTTCTTTTGAAACAAGGTCCTCATTCCCACTCATGGGGTTCAATCCACGCAATGATCTACCCAGGCTGTACACCCATGCAATCTGCCGGTTACCGAAGCGCTCGATAAACTGACTTGTTTCCACTGAGTAATCAGGATCTTTAATAAAAGACTGCAACTGTCTCATCAATGTACGTGAGTCATTCACGATTGCACCCCATACAATGCGGGCTTCCCACCAGCGATCATACGCCTGATTGGAACGGAATGCCAGCAATAATGAAATGATTGTGCCCAGTATAGCCGGTATAGATAACGGAATTGAAATGTGATTAATGTCCAGTTCATGATGCCATATGCCGATTAGGGTAGAATAAGCCAGAACAATTATCACCTCATACTTAATCTTCCCCACTACGTATTGCCATGGAATTTTCTTTCTCAACAACATAGATCAAATTTTTAGCCCTCTACTAACTCATTTATCTTTTTCTTTGTCCTCTTTACTTCTTCTGCTTTAAAAGAAAGAACACTGCTTTGCTCAGGCATCCACAGTACTTTAGTATTCGTTTTTCTAAACGCACTTAGCGCAGCAATGTGAATAACAGATTCACTCTTCTGTAAAGAATACGGAACAATCACCTGTCCGACTTCATAACGTTCGATGATCTGTTCAATAATCGGAGCAGAAGCCCCATATTGATGATGTTCAATCAACTGAATTTCGTTGTTGATCAATAATTTTCGCGTATTCCATTCCTCTATAAGTTGTTTTCGCGCTTCCGTATCATTATTACGCGATTGAAGAAACAGATAGTCAGTAATTGAATCCGGAACAGGCGAAAAGCCCAATAAGACAACCTGAACTGCAGCCGCTCCACTATTTCTCCAGGTCATCTCCAATGCATGCAGCGTATCAAACTGATAATCAGTTGGTATCAGAATAGTCTTCATAACTTTCAATGATTAATGGTCTGATGAAAGAAACGAGACAAGGATTAGAGCTTGCTTAACCTGACATTAAAATGTGATAAAAGTTTCTCTTATCCCCTTTTAATATCTTTACGGTTAAATTCCACAGTCACGGTGGTGCCTTTACCTGATTTTGAGGCGATGAGGATAATGCCCCCGTGTAAACGAATGATTTTGTCAGCCAGCGGCAGGCCGATACCATGACCAATGTAGCGCTGGCTATTACTTCCTCTAAAAAATAATTCAAATACATGTTGCATATCGGTCTCCGAAATGCCTATTCCAAGATCGCTGATGCTCACGGCAAGGGTAGTTTCATTTGCTGATATTTCCACATTCACGTCCTTGTTATCCGAGTATTTAATAGCATTATTAATGATATTAAGGAAAGCCAATTCCAGCCACGTAGGAATACAAAAAAGAACGAGTGCATCAGGATTTTCAGGTGCATCCTTTACAAAGATGTGTAGGTGATTATCCGGGAAACGTTTATTTATTTCACCTTTGATTTTCATGAGTAGTAAATCGATACTCACTTCCTCCAGCATCTGTCTCTTCCCATCAAATCCTACCTGAGAAAGCTGAAGCAAACTTGCAACCAGATCATTTAACTTTTCTGCTTCTGCGCGCATAATCTGAATTGAGCGCTTGTACTCTTCCGCATTTCTTTCATCGGAAAGAATTACATCTGATTCACCCAAAATAGCGGTGAGTGGTGTCCGCAACTCATGTGACGCATTGCTGATAAAATTGCTTTGTAATTGAAATGCGGTATGAAGTCGATCCAGCATGCTATTGAATGTCTGTGCCAGCGCAGCAATCTCATCTTCTCCTTTTGCTGTAGTCAGGCGCTTGTCCATATTAGACGCGTTGATGCGATTGACTTCGTTGATAATATCAGAAACGGGTTTGATAATTTGATAGGCCAGAAGACGACCCAGACCAAAAACAAAAACGCAACCCAGGGCAAAGCCCAATAGCAAAAGATTTCGCAATGATTCCATCTGATCGGCTCCCTCTTCATCATACGCAGACGCCACGCTCATAACACCAGGGGCACGATAATCATAAACGCCCACATAATGCGTAAATCGGTGATCATACTCCATAAATGAATTTCGCTGAGCTTCTTCATAAAATGAATTCAACAGAGGTAACGAATCATTCCCTTTCCATTTATTGGCTATTGAATCATACAGCACGATGAATTCTCTTTCATCGGGAAGCTGAACGAGATGGCGTTCACGTATTTCCATTACCGCCTCGGAATTGCTGCTATCTATGTAATTCTGTAACGCAATAGAAGCACGTACTTTCAGGCGTGTATAAAAAAAACGATGGGTATGTTGTAATGAAAAAAGATAAATAAACACGCTCAGAAGCAAAAGCGTAGTTGCAGTAATTAAAACGAAAATCAATACAATTTTATTTCTGATTCTCATTTAACTCTCGCTGCGTAAAACATAGCCCATACCGATAACGGTGTGAATCAATTTTTCCTTATGATCTCTGTCTATTTTCTTTCTCAGGTAATTGATATAAACGTCCACTACATTTGTATTCATATCAAAGTTCACTCCCCATACGTGATCCAGTAATTCCGATCGCGACAATACACGACCTTCCTGATTCATCATGAATTCAAGAAGTTTAAATTCCGTTGCCGTAAGATCAACCTTTAAATCTCCCCGGGTTACCGTTTTACTTCTTGTATCTAAAACCACATCTGCTATTTTAAGCAAATGAGCTGAAGAAGTAACCGACTGTCCTCTTCGTGTGACCGCATCAATACGGGCCATCAATTCAGCAAACTTAAATGGCTTGATCAGGTAATCATCTGCACCGTTGTTTAATCCATTCACAATGTTTTCTGTCATTCCAAGAGCAGTAAGCATAATGACAGGCGTAGCAATTCTCTTTTCTCTCAGCTTCCGGCATAAGTCTACTCCGTTCATTCCCGGCAACATCACATCCAGCAATATCATATTCAATTCGTCCGACTGGGCCATCTCAAAACCTGTTCCACCGTCCATAGCTACTACTACTTCATGCCCTGCTTCCATCAACCCTCTTCGAATGAAGGATACTACAGCTGGTTCGTCCTCAATAATTAATATTTTCATTTTCAATCTTAAGAGCCCTAAAAGTACTGATAAGTTCCATAACTCGGCAGTTCGCAAGCGGACACCCCCGCCCGTCATCGCACGTTTGCTAATTGACAACGTCTAAAAAAAACATAAAAAAAGCCATTTTTTGTTTGGCCTGATATTCGTCTTGGGGTATTTGCCTAAAGAGAAACGTTATGTTGCTGAATTACTTTAAAATTGCGTTACGCAATCTTTTGCGTCACCGGACTTCTTCTTTAATAAAAATATTCAGCCTCGCCATAGGGATGATTTGCTTTGCAATCATCTCCTTATTCGTTTATCATGAATTAAGTTTTGATCGTTTTCATAAAAATCCTGAGCAGATTTATCGCATAGTGAAGGATTTTGTGAATGATGATGGCAGTTCAATACCCGATGCCACCACTCCTCCGGGGATGGGGCCGGCAATTCAAAAAGATCTGCCAGAGGCCGCTTTCACCGCACGTATATTTCCTAACTGGGGAAGAAAATATCTTTTTGAGTACGGAGAAGAACGCAGCTACCAGGAAAAAGTGATTCGTGCCGACAGCAGTTTCTTCCAGGTGTTTTCCTTTCCCTTTATCAAGGGAGATGGCAAGGGCATCGAACAACAATCCAACTCAATATTAATAACCGAGTCGGCTGCAAAACGACTATTTGGAAATGAAGATGCAATAGGCAAAACGATCAGGATCAACATAAGTCAGAATGGAACTGAATTTCAGGTAACCGGAATATTGAAAGATGTACCCGCTAATTCCCATTTTACTTTTGAATTTATCATTCCAATACGCTCGTTTAATGTACCCGACCTGGATACCCGATGGAACTGGTATAATTTCTATACCTACACACGGTTAAAACCGAATACTGATCCCGCGGCTTTTCAGGTTAAGCTTCGTGAATTATTTAAAAAGAATGATCCTGAAAATAAAAATTACTTCTACACCCAACCTATCACCGATATTCATTTAAAGTCAAATCTGAAATGGGAACTCGGAACCAACGGAGACGAATCATACATAAAAATTCTTTCCATTGTTGCCGTTTTCATTATCCTGCTGGCTGCGATTAATTACATCAACCTGGTTACCGCACAGGCATCCACCAGAGCGAAAGAAGTAGGCATTCGTAAAGTAACGGGAGCGCATTATACCTCATTGATAAAACAATTCCTGCTTGAGTCGGTATTAACTGCTGCGATTGCAACTATTGTTTCAATCGCAGCTGCGGAGTGCATTCTTCCTTATTTCCAATCTCTGTTCAATGCCTCCCTCAGCTTCTTTGCGCCAGGCACAACCGTTATCTGGATCACCTTTATAGTAATTACATTGATTATCGGCATCATTGCAGGAATCTATCCTGCATTTTATCTCTCTTCGTTTCAGCCTGCTAAAGTATTGAAAGGGCTGGTCACTTCAGGAAAACAAGGTGCGCTTTTCAGAAAAGCGTTGGTAACTTTTCAATTTGTCATCTCCACATTATTAATCAGTGGTTCATTGATTGTGGCTTCACAGATGAATTATCTACGTAATAAAAATCTTGGCTTTCAATCTGAAAATGTATTAATGATCCCCAATGCAGGCTGGCTGCAGAACCGTGATGCTGTTCTCAACGAGTTAAAGAAAACAGGTGGCGTGAAAGAAGCGGGAGGTGCTGATGGCGTATTGGGTGGATTGAACTGGACCGGAGATGCACGCGCAAAGGGTGAGGAAAATTTTCTATTGCTCAACTTTCTGGTGGTGGATTACCATTTCCTTGACGTAATGGATGTTCGCTTTAAAGATGGAAGAAATTTTGATCGGTTGCATGGTACCGACAGTATAGGAATTGTTCTGAACGAAACAGCTGTTCGCCAAATGGGAATCAAAGAACCGGTTATAGGCAGTCAGGTACAGTGGGGAACAGACGAGAAGAATAACCCCATCTACTACAACGTGATCGGCATGATTGAAGATTTTCATTTTACTTCGTTTCATGATCCGATCAAACCATTCGGATTCGTGCTTGGCGAGAATAATACAAACACTTTGTTCGTGAAGATTCAATCATCAAACATGGAGGCAACCATTGCCGGCCTGAAAAACACCTGGGATAAAGTAGTCGCTGATCGTCCGTTTGAATATAGTTTCCAGGATGAACAGGTAGCTCGTTTATATCAAAACGATATTAAGTTCCAAAATCTTTTTTCCTACTTCACTGGTATTGCAATTATCATTGCCTGCCTGGGATTGTTCGGACTTTCCATTCATACTGCAAAGCAACGTCTGAAAGAAATCGGAATCCGAAAAGCGTTAGGTTCTACAGTAGCACAAATTGTACAACTACTTTCCATAGGGTTTCTTAAGTTAGTCGCACTTGCCATCATCATTGCCATTCCCCTGGCCTGGTTTGCGGGCGAATCGTGGCTACAAAGTTTTGCCTATCGCGCTGAAGTCTCCATCTGGGTGTTGATTGCAGGAGGATTTGTGACCGTGCTCATTGCACTAATCACCGTAAGTTTTCAATCCATCAGGGCAGGCTTAACAAATCCGGTGGATTCATTAAAAAGTGAATAAAGAATAACAACTAATTCAAATCAACTCGCCTATGTTGTTCAACTATTTCAAAATTGCTTTTCGAAATCTGGGTAAGAACAAACTCTTCTCATTGATTAACATTTTTGGGATGGCCATCAGTATGGCTTCTTGCTTTTTAATAGGTCTATTCATATGGGACGAGTTTCAATTTGATAAATATTATCCTGAAGCAGATCGTACTTATCGTGTGTATAACGTACGCACCGGTGATGACGGGGTGACCAGCTATCTTCCGATTGTGCCGCTGCCCTTTGCTTCTTATATGCAAAAAGATTTTCCTGAGATCGAAAGTACGCTTCGTATTATGGATACGTATGCTGAACAGCTTTTCATAACTGGTGACAAGAAAATATTAGAATCGAAAGGCTTTTTTGCAGAACCTACCGTGTTTGATATTCTCGCAATTAAAGTCCTTGCAGGCTCACCTGAAGAGGCGTTGGTAAAAGCCAATACAGTAGCCATCTCCGAAACACTTGCCAAAAAAT
>JBGATZ010000084.1:0-13373 GCA_044228905.1 Cyclobacteriaceae bacterium
CTCAATGGCATAGCCAACATGATCAGTGAAGTATCGGTTTCGTTTGGAGTATAGAAAGTTCAGCGGGAGCGAGGCCAACACCACAAATACCATTACCATCAGTTTGGCAAGGCTTACAGTCTTGATATTATAAATCAAACTGAATGAATCCAGGTTCATGTGAAGACGTACCATTTTCATGGCAACCAGGGGTTGAATCATTCGGCCATGCGGTGTAGCTAATTGGGTATTTAATGACGCATTGAAAAGCTGAATAACTGGGAAGAAAAAATAAACAAGATTCAATACAAAGAATACCGAAGCGAGTGGCTGGTATCTGATCGTTCTTCCATTGGCAAACTCACGTGAAACAAATCCTGGTTTTTTGATGATGAGCCACAGCGTTTGTACGAACTTATTGTCAGCTGAGGCAACAGCATTGACCATATTGTTGAGGAAGATCTTAAAAGACCGGTCAACGGGAAGTATTATTTTTTCTCCACAGAGATTGCAATACACACCAACGAAGGTGTTGCCGCAGCTTTTGCAGGTATGTGGTGATAATTCAGACATACAGATGCGAATATCCGCAATATGATGCTAAAGTCTCACTACGATAGAATGCTTTAATCAACTATTAACCACAGGATGTCGAAGAATTTTCAATGCACGTCTTGCCCGAGAGACAAATGCAGGTGACGAATAAGGAAGCTGATCTTCAATCACAGGAATGAGTTCGTTCTTCAGATCAGGTTCAGTTCTCGCGAGGTCGGTTAGAACGGTAATTGCAAAGGCGCGAATCGCGACTGGTTCTTTTGAATCGGAGAGAAGCTGAAAGCAAACATCGGCCGCTAATCCCTGAAGTGATTTTGGGATCTCAATGTATTGAAGCAAACGGATTGTATTTCTTTTTACGGCATCATGTTGCCCCTTCTTGAGCACGTTGTTAAGAATCTTTTTGAGATGTGGTTTAATTAATTCCGGATGCTCTTCAACACATGAACTGAGTGGCCAGGAGGCGCGCTGTGTTATACGATAAGGACCGTTAAAAAAGACATTTACTAATTCAGCAAAACGTTTGGCATCACTGCCTACGTAACGTACTACTTTGTCTCTTTGCTTCTTACTGTGTTCTTTTAAAAGTAAATCTACCAGATTCATTTTCAGTCAATTAACTTTAGTTTAATAATCATAACTCATTGAATATTAGGATAATTGAATGCTTTACTTTAATTTCATATTCAAGTTAAATGATGTGTGCTATGCTAGTATTTTTTGCCATCACAGCTCTTGTTAGTTTCCAAATCGGATTGATCACTTTTTGTTTTAAAGTAAAACAAATTCAGGCATCTGGTCAGCAACTACAATTGATCTGAAGTTTCTTAGCTGAAATACGATAACCATCTTTCGATCTGCTAACTTGCGGACTGATTTTTATTTGTCGTGAACTATCTTTCAGCAGAATCGCTCTCTAAATCCTTCCATGACCGCTGGCTTTTCCAGGACATCACGTTGGGTATTTCTCAAGGTGAGAAATTTGCCCTTGTAGGTGAAAACGGAACCGGTAAATCCACCCTCCTTAAAATATTAACCGGACAACTCGCACCAGATGGTGGTCTGGTTTCAATCCGTGAAGGAGTGAAGCTTGGATTCTTAACGCAACAGCCTAATGTAGCTGGTCATCTGAGCATTAACGATATTCTCTTCAACGAAGAAAATGAAGTAGCCCGCGTGGTGAAAGAATATGAAGACTGCATTCATCATCCGGAAACTTCTGGTGATCGCATGCAGAAAGTGCTTGAGCGCATGGAAGAGTTGAATGCATGGGATTATGATTCAAAAGTTCAGGAGATTACTGGCAAACTTGGAATAACAAACCTTGATCAGAAATTTGAAGAACTCTCAGGAGGTCAACGCAAGCGTATCTTCCTCGCGCAGCTATTGTTATCAGATCCGGACCTCATCATCATGGATGAGCCAACCAACCATTTGGACCTGGAAGCAATCGAGTGGCTTGAGGGCTACCTCTCCGGACAGAACATTACGCTGATCATGGTTACTCATGATCGGTACTTTCTGGATAACGTTGCCAAAGAGATTCTGGAGCTTGACCGAGGTAAACTTTATCGCTACAAAGGCAACTACGCCTACTTTTTGGAAAAGAAGAACGAGCGAGAGGAAATGCTTAAGACCGAGGTAGCCAAGGCCAGAAACCTGTTGAAGAAGGAGCTGGAATGGATGCGCAAGCAGCCAAGAGCCCGAGGTACCAAGGCCAAATATCGTATCGATGCATTCTATGAGATTCAGGAGAAAGCCTCTCAGAATATCAAAAAAGATAAGCTTGAACTCGATGTACAGGAAGCCCGCCAAGGTGGGAAGGTTCTGGAATTACACCATGTTAGCAAAGGCTTTGGTGGAAGGAAAATGGTTGAGGATTTTTCTTATGTGTTTAAGAAGAAAGATCGCATTGGTATTGTGGGTAAGAATGGCATTGGTAAATCCACTTTCCTTGATCTGATCACACAACAATCCAAACCTGATTCCGGAGAAATAATTCCTGGTGTCACCACGAAGATGGGATACTTCACCCAGGAAACGGAAGATCTCAATCCAAGTCATCGTGTAATTGAAGAAGTGAAAGAGATTGCCGAGTTTATTACGCTGGCAGATGGATCGCAAATTTCTGCTTCGAAATTTCTGGAGACATTTCTCTTCTCACCAGAGAAGCAATATACGTTCGTAGAGAAGCTCAGTGGCGGTGAAAAGAAACGGTTACAGCTGCTGAAGATCCTGGTGAAGAATCCAAACTTCCTTATACTGGATGAGCCTACGAACGACTTTGATATTGAAACACTGAATGTGTTGGAAGACTTCCTGGAGAAGTTCAACGGTTGCCTGTTGCTGGTGTCTCACGATCGCTATTTCATGGATCACCTGGTAGAGCAGCTTTTCATTTTTGAGGGAGATGGAAAGATTAGATTCTTCAATGGTAACTATTCTGATTACCGGTTCGAGCAAGATGAACTGGAAGCAATTAAACTTGAAGCAGATAAGAAGCCGATAGCTGCAAAACCGGTAGACGCTGACCCGAACAAAAAGAAAGGCCCAACCAACAAGGAGAAGAAGGAATACGAGGATTTACAGAAGCAGATCAAAGCATTGGAAGAAGAGAAGAAGCAGATAACTGATAAAATGAATGGGGCGGGAGTAAACCATGAAGAGTTGATCAAACTTGGACAGCGACTGGAATCCATTACTTCAGAAGTGGACGAGAAGACATTGCGCTGGCTGGAATTAGATGAGGTGATTAACTGATCAGTGCATGAATAAATTCCTGAAATGGCTGCTGGGAATTGTGTTCTTCCTTTTGTTGCTGGTCATTTCATTGATTGGTCCAATTGACCGGTCTTCACTGAAGGAGAAATCATTTTACAAGCAGATGATGAGTGAACTGGACACCCTCAAACCAGTGTCTCATCCGGCTACGCAAATAGTGAAAGCAGGATGGAGTAAAGTCAGTATCACTCCGAACTATCCCATGTCGATGGCGGGCTATAAGCAGAGACCCCGCTTTGAAAGTGTTCATGACTCGTTGTATGCCCGCATTGTTGCTATTGACAACGGAAGCCTTACCAGTTATTTCATCACTACAGATCTGTTGCTTTTTCCTCCTGCATTAAGAGATCGGATTCAGGAAAAGCTTAAGGCAGAAGGTTGGAAAAACTATTTTCTCTATCTCAGTTCCACGCATACACATAATGGAATAGGAGGATGGCATAAGAGTACGCTGGGAAAGGTGGCACTGGGTGAATTTCATGAAGAGTGGATTGAATCAACGGCTCAATCTATCCTCACCAAAATGAAGGAAGCACACCATTCAGGAGTGGAATCGAAAATTTCTTATTTCGAAAACGATTTGTCTGAATGGGTAGAGAACAGGCTTGCTTTTGAGCAGGGTAAGATTGATGGAATAATAAGAGGTATTGCGATTGAGCGTAAAAGACAAGACGAAGGGAATTGTATTTGCGTTTGGGAGTGCCACTACTATTGAAAAGAATTTCTACTCTTCGGGAGACTATCCGGCTGCTGTAATAAGAAGATTAAAGGGAAGAGGTTGGGATTTTGGAATGTATATGGCTGGGATGGTAGGAAGTCATCGATTTGTTTTCATGCCCGAGCAGGATTTTGATGCAGTAGAAAGAGAAGCAGAAATTTTAACGAATGCGATTGACTCAGCTTCCGTCATACCTTTGCCGGATTCACTGACAATGAAGATCGCTCATATCCCTCTTCAGTTCGGTCCTTCCCAATTGCGCATTGCCAAAGACTGGAAAGTAAGGGATTGGGTATTCAAAGAACTGGCTTACCCGCTAAAGGGACAGGTCACTTACCTGCAGATAGGAAGCCTCGTCTTCATGGGTACGCCTTGTGATTTTTCCGGAGAGCTATACACCGTAGAGGGATTAGGGGCTTTAGCTTCACAATCCGGAAAGAAGTTAATCATCACCAGTTTCAATGGAGACTACGTGGGCTATATCACCTACGATCCGCACTATGAAGTACGATCGAAGGAGGAAGTCATGGCCCTTAATTGGGTTGGACCTCATTATGGCGAATACTTCAGCGAAATAGTTAAAAAACTTTTAACGAAATGAGTCATTTGCTCTTGGCTTCAAGTAAAAGTAGGTCAATGAGTTGTGAAATCGTGAGTAAAAAAGTGGATTTTTATTTGAGAAATATTGAGAAAAAAAGCCCCTTTTTTTGCTTTAAATCCCCTTAAAGCTATATTTGCACCCTCATTTAGGAGGTCTGGTAGTTCAGCTGGTTAGAATGCCTGCCTGTCACGCAGGAGGTCGCGGGTTCGAGTCCCGTCCAGACCGCGAAATGTTGGAAGCCCTGGTTTACGCCAGGGCTTTTTTTATTTTTCCCCAATCCTGTTTTTTAATAAAACAGCCAAATTGAAATCTGACATCAGATTCTTCAGAGGCTTGAAATCCTTTTTTCGATAGAGAGGGAGGTTACTTTATTCACCATCAATCACTAAATAAGTCTATAAACTTTAGTCTACTATGAAAGCACGGATAAGTCTGCTTCTGCTGATCCCTTCTGTAGTATTAAATATGGCAGCTTTGGGGTATGTTGGTTATCGGATAAAAAGCAGTATAAAGGAAAGAGCAAGGATTCTGCCTGCGTATGCATTTGGACGACTAAATTTTTTAAAACAATTCCCATTGATTCATATAGGTAGCATTGTTTTTATGGGGAACAGCCTCTACCCATAACTTTTAATTGTCTGGAATTTTTTTGGAGATCCGAGATTAAAAAATCGCGGGATTAATGGAGATAATACCTTTGGTATTTTATCCAGACTGAATGAAGTCACAGATCGAAAGCCATCCAAACTGTTTCTTGAAATAGGAATTAATGATATTCGCGCGGGTGTAGACTTGGCTACTATTCAATCCAATTTTGAACGTATAATTGCACAGGTCAACTTCCAAAGCCCATCAACAAGAATTTACATAGTAAGTTTATTCCCCACGGGATACGGAAAAAATTTCAAATACTGGGACCGCATTAAGACATTAAACACTTTTCTTGCCAGCCTTAAAGGGATATCATTCATTAATCTTTATGATGAGTTTCAAGTTGATGATCGATTAAAACCGCAATGTGATTGTGGAGATAAAATTCATTTGAGTGGTGAAGGATATTTGCAATGGAAAAATTTGATTGCCGCTTATTTGTATTACTGATTATACAAATGATTTCCTTGACGAAACACGATTGGGACATTGAAATCTTCACTGAAGTTAACGTAATATAATCTTCAAATTCGTCACGGTGAGGAGTTGAAATGTCCCCATATAGGGACATTTGATCAGGTTTTCTGACAAGACGCTAACGACTTCCATTGGCGAGGATGGTCAGTCATCTAAATGTAAGATTTATCATTGTTTTGTAATGCTCAATTACAATGTCAATTCGCTACATTGCAGTAACCTTAAAGACCTAACCTATGCCTGATATTCTGACTTCCTCTCCGGGATCTCCCGTCATAATGTGTTTTCACATTCCATTCTTAGCTCAATCCTGATCTTCACGTTTTGCAAGACTTCATTCCAGTCCTGTAATTCCTGACCGATGCCTGCTAAGAACTCCCTCTTACCCGTCAAACTTTTACCCCTCTTACTTTTAATGAGTACGAGTGTTATTACTTTGGGGCAAGATCTTGAGAAGATAGGTAATTCAAAACCGGTAACCGCTAATGGTTTTCTTTCATCTAATGCAGTGATCAATCACTCTACTATTCCCTCGTCTTATCGTAGTCCTTTTGCTTATTATCTCAATGGTGGTGTCACGCTCAATGTATATGGAGTAAGTATTCCTGTTACCGTAAGCTGGTCATCTCAAAAATTCAGCTATACACAACCTTTCAATAGATATGCCCTTCATCCAACTTATAAATGGGTAACAGGCCATTTTGGTTATACTTCAGTAAGCTACTCGCCCTATTCAGTTAATGGTCATCTCTTTCTTGGGGCTGCTGTTGATGCAAAGCCAGGAAAATGGGAACTGAGCAGCTTCTATGGTAGGTTCCTGAAGGAAACAGCCCCTGATACTTTGCTTCGAACGCCAGGTAGTTATGAACGTTGGGGATACGGCTTTAAAGCAACTCTTAATGAGAAACTGACTTCTGTTACGTTCTCCGCGTTTAAGGCAAAGGATGAGCTTTCGCCATTGACTGATTCACTCGTTGCTCACCAGCTTTTACCGCAGGATAATCTTGCGGTGGCTGTAGGGCTTTCGCAAAAGATTGTAAAAGGATTGTCACTAAAGGCTGACTGGGGAGGATCCGCAATAACCAGTAATCTTCTCGCTCCTGAAGCTACAGAGAAAGGAAGTGGCCATATTCACCTGGGAAATTTATTTACTCCAAGAACTACAAGCGCTTATTATCAGGCTTATAAGACCGGATTGCAATATCAGCACGAAGTATTTTCATTAGGAGCTGGATATGAGCGAATAGATCCCGGCTATCGCACGCTTGGTGCTTACTCTTTTAACAATGATCTTGAAAACATTACTGTCAATGGCTCGGTCCAGATGTTGGATAACCGGTTGTCGGTTGCCGCCAATACAGGCTTTCAGCATGACAACCTGGATAATTCAAAAGCAAGCAAATTAAAAAGATGGGTAGGTTCGGCCAATGTGAATTATTCGCCAAGTCAAAAGTTGAGTGTTCAGGGGAGTTATTCTAACTTCTATTCGTTCACTAATATTCGCTCCGCTTTTGTTGCAATCAATCAAACTACACCTTATCCCAATCTGGATACATTGACATTTACACAGTTATCACAGTCTGTAAATCTTTCGGCCACTTATAATCTTGGAAATACCAATGGGAAGATTCGTAATGTGATGCTCAGTGGAAATGTTCAGGATGCTGCAGACAAGCAGGGAGGAAATGCGCAGACCAATGCAGGTAATCGCTTCTACAATTCTATGGCCACTTATATCGTGGCACTTCAAGAACAGCAGTTTTCATATTCTATCGCATTCAATTATTCACAGACTACTTCACCATTAATGGATACGCACATCTTTGGTCCAGTAGGTTCAATCAACAAAACCTTGCTTGATAAAAAACTCCGGATCAATCTTTCTTCTGCTTTCAACCAAAGTGTAAGTGAGGGGAGCACCACTTCACAAATTGTGACGGCCCGACTTAATAATTCGCTATCTGTAAAACAGGTTCATCAATTTCAGTTAGGCATTGCCTTTCTTAACAGGTCGCATACAGTGAACGCACCCAATTCTACGGACCTGACGATTAATGTTGGATATAACTATCAGTTTGCATTGAAATGAAGCTCATAAAATCAGTATTGATATTCATCCTCAAACCATTGAGCATCATAGCAGGTCTGCTGCTATTGAATGTTTCATCCTGGGCATCTTCGGTGAGTGACTCTACGATAAACAGAACTGAAATTGCACGGAAATATTTTACCCGCGAGTTTCGACAATTAACAGTACCATCGGCTTATCAGACGGATCCAATTATTATTAACGATGTG
Organism: Cyclobacteriaceae bacterium; assembly: GCA_044228905.1. Classification (GTDB taxonomy): domain Bacteria; phylum Bacteroidota; class Bacteroidia; order Cytophagales; family Cyclobacteriaceae; genus ELB16-189. Next base: position 8,061 of record JBGATZ010000084.1, read on the forward strand.
GCGGATGATTCGGTGGCGCACTATCGCGCCAAAGCGAAAACACTGAAAGAAAAAATTATCGCTACGCAACGGTTTCGCGAACGACTCGATGCAAGTACGTTACTGGATTTGCCTATCGGGATTGCGGGAACTCGCCCGGATGCGAATTATGCTGTTTATATCGATAAGATTGTGAGCAACCCGAAAGGGGTTTACCTACAGGTGTTCATGTCTATACAGATGCCTCAATGGGAAAAGTCACTCGACTTCATGGGAGTTGCACAGATCACGCATGAAGGAGGAATTACCGGAACGGCCCGCTTGTTTCTTATAGGTGAATATGAGTTTGACATTGGGCAAGGGAAAATCACTTTTCCGGGTAGCGAAGACATATTAAGCGGAAAGAACAAGAACTTTGTGGAATTTGATTGTGACGGATTCAAGGGGATGTCTCTTCAGGCTATTGTTGAGTTTTCTAAAGATTTACTTGTAGCAGAATCTCCCAAAGGAGAACCACTTGATCAGCGTGTGAAGTTTGAATTCACAACGTACATCAACGATCTGAATGATTTACTTCTATCTATTAACATTCCTCCTTTTCAAATCAAGGGTGTGAAAGGACTGGGGTTCAGTGTAAAGGAGGCTTATCTGGATTGGAGTGATCTTGCCAGTCCGCCTGGCTTTAGCGCACCTGCTGACTATCTCAATCCATACGAAGGAGTTTCCCAACAAGCTAATCTCTGGAGAGGAGTGTATATTAAACGCGCTGATGTAAAGCTCCCACCACAATTCAAAGAGAATGGAGATACTCTTCGAAGAGCTTTTGGTGCCGAAAATCTGATGATTGATGATACCGGTTTTACCGGAAGCATTTTTGGTGAAAATCTGATCAGTAACGGAGACATGTCGGGCTGGGCATTCACCATGGATAAGATGCAGGTGAAGATTGTAAATAACAATATGTCAGTCTTTTCACTTGCAGGTCGTATTAACATTCCTGCCTTTGAGAAGGATTCAGTAGAGAATAACAAGAAGAACCCGGACGGAACGGTGAAGAAGGAAGACGGCAGTCTTGCTTATTCAGCTTTTCTATCCTCCAGCGGTAATTATCAGTTTGATGTTACTTTCATGGAGTCGGTGCAAATGAAATTTCTTTCAGCCCGACTAAAGTTGAGTCCCAATTCTACGGTAAGCATTGGAGAGCAAAACAATAAATTCATTGCTACTGCGAGCCTTAATGGTCAGTTAACCATTAGTGCTCCTGTGGGTAAGAAGACAGCAGATCTTAAGCAGATCACATTTGAACGTCTTGTCATCAGCAATCAGGCTCCGTATTTCCGGCCTGGTACATTTTCATTTGGCTCACCAGGTGAAACTTCCGGTCATTCCGTTTCCGGATTTCCTCTAACGATCAACGCACTTGGAATGAAATCGGAAGGAGATCGCGTTGGATTTTTTATCGATGCCAGCGTGAATCTTGTACCGGCTTCAGATGAAGGTTTTTCTGGTTCGGCACGACTAACTGTGTGGGGAAAAACGCCTCCACCGCCACCTGAAAATCCGGAGAAAAATGTAACTGTTGCCTCTCAAAAAAAGTGGGAGTTCGACAAAGTAGAACTCGAAGCATTGTCTATTCATATCGTCAAGGAAAAAGTATATGAGTTAAGAGGGAGTATTGCATTCTTTGATGGAAATGAATTGTATGGTAACGGATTTAAGGGACAACTATCCGGAAAACTAGGTGGTATACAGGCAAGTGCTGAGGGGATGTTTGGAAAAACCGAAACCATGCGCTATTGGTATGCCAATGCGTTGATTTGCTCAGATAAAGGAATTCCATTATCCGGATTTTCAATATATGGTTTCGGGGGAGGAGCTTATTATCACATGAAGCAGGCAGCACCAACGGCAGCTAATGCATTGGGTAAAACATTGTCAGGAGTCACTTACGTTCCGGACGATCGTACTTACCTCGGCCTGAAAGCCAGTGTATTTGTAGGTACAACCGGAAAACCGGAGACGATGAATGGCGATGCTACTTTTGAAATAAGTCTCAATAAGAACGGAGGAATCAATTTCATTTCAATTACGGGTAACATTTATTTTATGACGCCAGAGTTTAAATGTGCTCCGGCTTCAATAGTATCCATGGCCGGAACGATGTCAACCTCAGGCCCGGCATCTACTGCTCCGGTTGGTTCCAATAAAGCGCAGCTTAGCGGGCATATATTACTTGTTTTTGATAATGTGAATGATTCGTTTCATGGTAATGTAGAGGTTTATGTAAATGTATTGGGTGGTGCTTTGCAAGGTGTAGGGCCAAATCATAAAGCAGGCTGGGCAGAACTCTACTTTTCGAAATCAGATTGGTATGTTTTGATTGGAACGCCAACTTCACCTATCGGGCTGGATGTTGCACGATTGTTTCAAGTACAGAGCTATTTCATGATGGGTATCAATATACCAGGTAGCCCGCCACCGCCACAAAAGGTATCGAGCATATTGGGAGGCAAAAATCTGGATTATATGCGCGATGCGAACGCGCTGAAATCTGGATTGGGCTTTGCCTTTGGAGTGAGTCTTTCGGTAGATACCGGTGATTTACGCTTCCTTATTTTCTATGGAAGATTCGCAGCAGGTGCAGGGCTCGATATCATGGTGAAGGACTATGGAAATGATGCGCATTGTGAGGGCTTTCCGGCACCGCTGGGGATCAACGGCTGGTATGCCAATGGTCAGGCGTATGCTTATCTCGAAGGAAAGATTGGTCTGAAGGTGAATCTAATGTTTTATAAAGGAGAGTACGACATTTTGAAAATAGGCGCTGCTGCGGTACTTCAGGCAAGAGGACCAAATCCTTTCTGGATGAATGGAACAGTAGGTGGCTACTATGAAATATTGGGAGGGTTGGTAAAAGGTAATTGTAATTTTGAAGTTACGGTAGGCAAGCCATGTAAGATAGTTACTTCTGAAAATGCATTGCAGGATGTAACCATTATCGCGGAAGTTTCTCCTGTACAGGATACAAGGGATGTGAATGTATTTGATGCGCCACAAGCTGCGTTCAATATTCCAATAGGTAAAGTCTTTGATGTAACTGACAGCGAGAATAAAGTCCGGAGCTTCCGTGCAACGCTAAATGAATTCACATTGAATGCAGGAAATGGTCCGATCACCGGTTCGCTGAAGTGGAACGACAATAATGATGTGGTGGCCTTTGAACCGTTGGATATTCTTCCTCCACAGAAGAAGGTGGATTTAAAAGTGAAAATCACTTTTGAAGAACGTATCAACGGAGCATGGACTGCCTATCAATTGAGTGGAAAGCCGGTTGAAGAGATTAAACAAATTTCATTTAACACAGGCACTGCACCTGATTTTATCCCGGCCTCAAATGTGGCTTCCTCTTACCCAGTTAATGATCAGTATAATTATTATCCTTCTGAATCATCCGAAGGATTCATTGAACTTAAGCGAGGCCAGCCTTATTTATTTGAAGCTAACTCTGCCCGTGAACAGAAAGCGCGATTTAAGAATAATGGCGCTATAGCAGCAGACTTCTCATTTACATACAACGAAGGAGCAAAGACCTTACATTTTGCATTGCCAACTCTTGGTACTCAGAAAAATTATGTTTTTGAAATAGCGGATATGCCCAAGGTAAAAGTGGCTGTTGATCAGAACGTGAAAAAGGTAGAAACAAAATCCACTACTGGAGAAATTGAAAGCACCATTACAACCAAGGATATTGAAGGAACAATCGCGGCTCAGGACGCAAAAGTGATTTACACTTCTTCATTACGTACCAGCAAGTATGTATCATTTGCTCAAAAGTTAAACTCCTATCCGCAAAATCCCGAGGCGGTCATGATGTCTCCAGCAGTTTTCCTGGCCCGACTCCAGGCAGGATTTCCGACAGATGAACCTTTTGACAAATTTGAATTAAGTGAACCGGATGTTCGTAATAATCTGGTACAACTGGAAGCTGACCTTGGTGATAATAATTGGTATAAAACTATTATTCAGCCATTAGTTTATGAGGGTTATCCCATCTTTAATTCATTTCGTCTTCGCTACCGAAATGGGGGGGATGAAAATATTTTAGGTGTACCTCCTGTACGAAGCATTACCATTGATCAGAATGGAGCTTATCCATCGCAATCCAATCCTTCTTTTGCATCTCCTGTGAAGAGCAGTTTGCTCTACATGCTTATGGAGACTGCTTACTTTGATTTTAAAGATGTACAACAACAAGTAGCAAACTATGTTGCCAACGGTGGAACAGCGACACCACATTTTCAGGATATGCTCAAATGGCAAATGCCTAATTATATTCCTGGCACCTATAAGATAAAATTCAGTTACCAATTGCCCGGACCCGCTAGGCGTGTTACGACATCCCGTACACTTAACATGGTTTGGACAGTTTATTAAAAGCATAAATGAAAAGACGAATACTAATTGGATTTCTATTCTTTCTGCTTGTTGGGCAGTATGTGCGAGCGCAGAATGTTTCCAGTCAGGAAGAAAAGATTGCTGCTGTTGCTTTTGTAAAGAAGGATTCCATTCTCATTCGCTGGGCACCGAAGGATGCCCGCACCTGGATTAATGCAAATCAATCCGGTTACAGCGTGGAACGAATTACCCTGGTGAGGGGAACACAGGTGTTAAATCCGGTGGAGAGACAGATCATTGCTTCTAATATTCTTCCGGTGAAAGAAGCCGACTGGGAGCCAATAGTTAAACGCGAACCAAAGGCAGTAATTGCTGCTCAGGCATTATGGGGAAGTAAATTTGAAATGGATTTTAAGAAAGCAGGTCTTGTTGACATCGTTAATAAAAGTAAAGAGAACGAACAGCGTTTCTCCTTTGCCATGTTCACGGCAGACCAATCCAGAGAGATAGCTAAAGGTCTGGGATTGTTTTTAATTGATTCGAAACCGGTAAAAGGAGAACGATACCTGTATCGGATTACCAGTCAGCAAAATGGTGAATTGATTATGGGTTCAGTGTTTGTCAATACAGATGAATTAACTGTATTGCCGGCACCACTTGTTACGGCTGTTAAAGAAACTACAGGCCTGGTAGAACTGAGTGTATCAACTTCGCTTTTCACAGGATTGTACACGCATTACAGTCTGGAACGTTCAACAGATAGTACTCACTTTAAACCTGTCGCTGATATTCCATTTGTTCAGGTATCACCGAGGATAAAGAAAACGGACCAATTGTATTTAAACGATACGATTCCCTCGAATATACCGGTAATGTACTATCGTGTAAAAGGATGGAATCCATTTGGTGAAGCCGGGCCCGCTTCAGCAAAAGTAAAAG
>JBGATZ010000085.1:0-13659 GCA_044228905.1 Cyclobacteriaceae bacterium
GCAATGTCAAAATCATGATGGTACTTCATCACTTCACAAATCCAAAATGGTTTGCAGAACTGGGAAGCTGGGAAAGAGAAGAAAACATTCCGCTGTGGATTGACTTTGCTAAAAAAGTAGTGGATCAGTTTGGTGACGATGTAAGTCACTGGAACACCTTCAATGAACCTAATGTATATGCAAGTTTTGGCTGGATGACCGGGTACTTCCCTCCCTTCAAAAAGAATCCGGTGAAGGCAGCGATAGTTGTACAGAACATGGGCAAAGCTCATAACATCATGTACGATTACATTAAAACAAAATTTCCTAATCAACCCATAGGTATTTCACATAACGCGGTTGTATTTGATTCGGAAAATGTATTGGGTTGGTTTCCGGCACGGCTCAGTGACTGGTGGTTTATGGAATGGGTACCAAAGCATTTCGAGAAAATGGATTTCTTTGGAATGAGTTATTATGCGCGACTCTCTCACGATCCCTTGCCCATCACATTCATAGATACTCCAGATAAGATCAAAGCATTGGGCGTTCGTCATGATGACATCTGGGAATATCATCCGGAAGGATTACGAAAATGTATTGACCGCTATTGGAATAAATATAAAAAGCCCATCATCATCACCGAGAACGGTGTGTGTGATGCAAGTGATGCATTGAGACAAGTTGCCATTCTCGACTACGCTCAAATTCTCCATCAGGCAATGCAGGATGGAATTGATATCAAAGGATACTTCTGGTGGAGCACCTGGGACAATTTCGAATGGCATCTTGGGCCAAGTATGCGCTTTGGATTATATGAATGCGATCCGGAAACCAAAGACCGGAAGAAAAGAAAAAGTGCGGACGTCTTCAGAAAGCTGGCTCATCATAAAATGATTGAGAGCCACGAAGAAGTTGTTGAATGATACGATTGTTCTTGATCAGTTATCGGAAAGAACACGCATCTCTACTCTGCGGTTAAGTTCGCGTGCTTCAGGAGTTTTTAATTTCGAAGCAGGCTTGGTGCCTCCAAATGCCTTGGTCTTTACGCGTGCTTTATCTACACCCTTACTCACCAGATACTTTTTCACGGCTTCAACACGTTCTTCCGAAAGCTCCATGTTCGCTTTTGCATTTCCAGAGGCGTCCGTATGACCTTCCAATTGTACTACCATCTTAGCATTCTCTTTTATCAATGCAGCAATCTCATCCAATTCCTGAAAAGATTGGGGATCTATTTCGGCTTTACGTTGCTCGAATAACAAATGCTGTAACCGAATCGTCTGCCCTTTCGGAGTAAGGATGATGTCACGGGTGATTTCATCTTTCCCTTCAAATGACTTAGGGTCAATGAGAATAGTTTGCGGAATGTAATTATCCGCAGTGGCCATCAGCAAATACTTAGAAGAACCAAACACAGAAAACCTGAACAGACTATCATAGAAAGTGCCATTCATACTTCCGGTTGGCACACTCTTATAAATAATCTTTGCCTTCACAGGTTTCCCGGAAGCTACTTCCTTCACCTTTCCGCTAATGAAGATTTCACCATTCTTATTCTGAGCGAAAGTTTGTAAGCCAACAAAAAGACAGATCAGAATTATGTAATTTTTCACAAGTCAAGGTTTTTCACAAGTCAAATTCGATAGTAGATCCAACTCCAAACGCCTGATCATCCTTTTTGTTTGAATCATCACCAGGTTTTTTGATACCCTCTTTCTCTTCTACTTCTTTTTCTTCGCTGCCACTTTCTTCTTTGGTGCTGCCTTCTTTGCTACTGCTTTGGCTTTCCCCGAAGAGACTGGCTTGCTCGGGCTCTTTTTGCTTTGGAGCTTTTGCTTTGACGATTTGGCCGCTGACGAGGGACTGACTTTGCTGCTCTTTTTTGGGTTCGCCAAAGAGGCTGGCTTGGCCGTCTTCTTCGATGGCTGGCTCAAAGGCTCCTTCATCTTTTTTTTTTCCCCGCTGGCCGCAGGGGTAGAGACGCTTTCGTCTTCCGAATCATCAGCACCTGAATCCGCTGGTTCTTCCTCCGGCTTAATCACCTTCGTCACTTTGTATTCTGACAAACGATTCCCAACTGCCTTCCAACCTTTCACATCTACCAATTCTTCGAGATTAACCGTTTCCAGTTTCTTATCTCCTCCTTTGCCTTTCACTACTTCAATTTCCAGCTCAGGAGATTCTGCAGTAGTAGCATACTCCAGTCGCGAGCCAATGCCCTCTGAGATGAAATTAAAATCCTTATCGAATGTATTGGTTTCAATGGTGAATCTCTTCACAAAGTATTGTTTGCTCTGTCCATCCCAATAAATCGCAGAGATCACTTTCTTCGGATTGAATTTCTCCACCAGAATCGTTTTCTCCGGTTCGTAACGATTAGTCAGTTCAAATTTTGTAATCTTATAGTTACCACTTGTAGTGATAGCGATAATCTTGTCTTCACCATCAAACTTATTCACATACTTACCACGCTCGTATTTATTCAAACGGCCCTGCGCCTGATCAAACCAGAGTTTCAATCCACTCAATGTAGAACCTCTTCCCTCTTTAAAATCAACTTTACGAACAGGATACTTGGTCACTACGTTTCCTTTCACTCCACGGCCCTTCACTTCGAGTTCAGTAAAATCGAAATCAAAGATCTTCTTACGTGCTGTACTTGCCTGGCTCAATTTCACTTCTACAATCTCTGCTTCTCCATTTGGATTGGCACTGAGGTAATGAAGTTTGCTGTTCGGGTTACCTGAAGTAAGATCATACTCTTTATCGCGTGTAACGCCAGGGATAGCAAAACGCTTGGCAAATGAGGCACCCGTTTTTCCATCACTGTAAATTAAATTGTAGATCATGCGCTCATCTCCTTTCCGCCAGATGCTCACGTGAATAATGTCTTTACCCATGAACTTCTTCTCTCCGATTCGACTGATCAATGCTTTTCCGTCTTTGCGAATGACGATCACATCATCCAGCTCAGAACAATCTGCAATAAATTCATCCTTACGCAATCCCCAACCTGCAAAGCCGTCTTCACGGTTTACGTACAGTTTCTGGTTGTTGGCAATCACTTCCGTAGCCGTTACTGACTGGAAGCTCTTGATCTCTGTTTTACGCTCACGACCTTTCCCATACTTATTCAATAAGTTGGTAAAATAAGAGATGGCGTAATCCGTCAGGTGTTTTAAGTGATGAAGTGTTTCCTTCAGTTCTTTTTCCAGATCTTTCAGTAATTCGTCCGCCTTGAATGAGTCGTATTTGGAAATACGTTTGATCCGGATCTCCATCAATCGCAGAATATCGTCACGAGTGATTTCACGATAAAACTGCTTCTTATACGGCTTTAATCCTTTATCAATCGTTTCGATTACCTTTTCGTAAGTATCTACTTCTTCGATGCTTCGGTAGATTCTCTTTTCAATAAAGATCTTTTCGAGTGATCAGAAAAGGATTTTCTCCATCAACTCTGCCTTCCTGATCTCAAGTTCCTGTTTCAGCAACTGAACAGTCTGCTCTACGTTTGCTTTAAGGATCTCGTTTACCTTGATGAACGTAGGTTTATCCTCAATGATTACGCAAGCATTTGGAGAAATCGAGATTTCACAATCGGTAAATGCATACAATGCATCAATGGCAATCTCAGGCAGAATTCCTGGTTGCAGGTGAACAAGAATTTCCACATCCTTTGCTGTGTTATCCACTACCTGCTTCACCTTTATCTTCCCTTTCTCACTTGCCTTCACGATGGATTCCATCAATGAAGTAGTGGTGGTACTGAAAGGAATTTCTCTGATCGCTAATGTCTTCTTATCAACTGCTTCAATTCGCGCACGCACCTTAATTTTACCTCCACGATAACCTTGCTCGTAATCAGCAAAGTCAGCAATACCGCCTGTTGGAAAGTCTGGATAGATTTTAGGATTCTTTCCTTTCAGAACATCAATACATGCTTTGATCAGCTCGTTGAAGTTGTGTGGAAGGATTTTCGTAGAGAGACCTACGGCAATACCTTCTACTCCTTGCGCAAGGAGCAATGGAAATTTAACCGGTAGCGTTACCGGCTCTTTCTTACGACCGTCATAAGATAATTGCCAGTCGGTAGTTTGTGCATTGTAAACTACGTCCAGCGCAAACTTCGAAAGACGTGCTTCGATGTAACGAGGAGCAGCCGCGCTATCCCCTGTCCTCACATCACCCCAGTTCCCCTGAGTATCTAAAAGAATATCCTTCTGCCCAATATTTACAATAGCTTCACCAATGGCGGCATCACCGTGTGGGTGATACTGCATAGTGCTTCCTATCACGTTGGCTACTTTATTAAAGCGCCCGTCATCCATTTCTTTCAATGAGTGCATGATCCTTCGCTGAACCGGTTTGAAACCGTCTTCAATACGAGGAACGGCACGTTCCAGAATTACATAAGATGCATAGTCGAGAAACCAGTTTTCGTACAAACCGTCCAGTGCGATGGAGTGAACGACATCTTCTCCTTCTCCTGTACCGTGTGTCTTTGGTTTCCCTAATGGATTTTCTTTCTTCTTACTCATTGACCGTAGTCGTGATTATCAATTACTAATTCTTTTTCTCAATATGTTTGTCAGCCTCAGTTTATCGAAGGTAGAGTCTTCGAAAAGCTCAGACTGACATCTATTCCGTTTCTTCAGCTACTTCTTCCGGCTTCTCTTCCACATTTGCATTCTTCTCCACCTTATCCATCTCAATACGCAAATTGTCGATGATGAATTCCTGACGATCAGGAGTATTCTTGCCCATGTAGAACTCCAAAATCTTCACCAGGTGACTGTCTTTATGAAGGAGTACCGGTTGCAGGCGAATATTTTCTCCAATGAATGTTCCGAATTCATCGGGTGAAATTTCTCCCAATCCTTTGAAGCGTGTAATCTCCGGCTTATTGCCCAACTTAGCTATTGCAGCTTGTCTTTCTTCGTCACTGTAGCAATAGATCGTCTCCTTCTTATTCCGAACACGGAACAACGGAGTTTCCAGAATATACACATGACCTGCTTTCACCAGATCAGGAAAGAACTGAAGGAAGAATGTCATCAGTAACAAACGAATGTGCATACCGTCCACGTCAGCGTCAGTAGCTACAATCACTTTATTATAACGAAGTCCGTCCAAACCATCTTCAATATTCAATGCATGCTGAAGAAGGTTGAACTCTTCATTCTCATACACCACCTTCTTGGTTAACCCAAAACAGTTCAATGGCTTACCTCGCAAACTGAATACAGCCTGAGTTTCCACATCACGTGATTTAGTGATTGAACCAGACGCAGAGTCACCTTCGGTAATGAAGATCATCGATTCTTTACCCGTATCTCCTTTTGCATCATCGAGGTGGAAACGGCAATCACGAAGCTTACGATTGTGAAGGTTGGCTTTCTTCGCGCGTTCGTTTGCCAGTTTTTTAATCCCGGCAATGTCCTTACGCTCGCGTTCTGACTGCATGATGCGCTTAAGCATCTCTTCGGCAACCTTTGGATTCTTATGCAGGTAAATTTCCAGCTCTTTCGCTACGAAGTCCCCTACGGTATTTTTCACCGAAGGTCCGTCCGGAGCCATGTTAATCGAACCAAGTTTGGTCTTGGTCTGCGATTCGAACACCGGCTCCTGAACTCTTACCGCTATGGCACCGATAATACTGGCGCGGATATCAGCCGCATCAAATTCTTTTTTATAGAAATCACGTACACCGCGAACCACTCCTTCGCGAAAAGCCGCCAGGTGTGTTCCTCCTTGTGTGGTATTTTGTCCGTTGACGAATGAGTAGTATTCTTCACCATATTGATTTCCGTGTGTCAACGAGAATTCAATGTCATCCGCTTTGGAGTGAATGATCGGGTAACGAATTTCTTCCGCGTCCGACTTTTGTTTCAACAAGTCAAGCAATCCGTCTTTCGAATAGAACTTGCCTCCATTATAATTGATAGTGAGACCGGCATTTAAGAACGCATAGTTCCACATCAGATCATCCAGGTATTCCGGAATGAAGTGATAGTTTTTGAACATGGTATTGTCCGGCTCGAACTCTACATATGTTCCGTTCTTTTCGTCTGTTTTGGCTTGACGGCCATCGTTGGTGAGTACGCCTTTTTTGAATTCAGCTGACTTGCTCATTCCATCACGGAATGCCTGAACCTTGAAATAGTTCGACAACGCGTTTACCGCTTTCGTACCTACCCCGTTCAAACCCACCGATTTCTGAAACGCGCCTGAATCGTACTTCGCACCGGTATTGATCTTCGAAACTACATCCACTACTTTTCCCAACGGAATACCGCGTCCATAATCCCTCACCGTTACTTTCGATTCGTTGATCGTCACATCGATGGTTTTTCCATAACCCATCATATGCTCATCGATACAGTTATCGACAACTTCTTTTACGAGTACATAAATCCCATCGTCTTTTGCGGAGCCATCGCCCAGCTTACCGATGTACATACCCGGGCGTAAGCGAATGTGCTCGCGCCAATCGAGTGATTTAATACTCGACTCATCGTATTGAATTGTATCCTTCGCCATGTTTTAACTAAACCTTTCTTGTTTTCGGACCGCAAAGATTAAAAAATTCCGTTGCCGGAAAACATCAGTACAAAAAATCTGAATGCAATTCGAAGAAAACACTTTTTAACCGCAACTCAAGAGGGGAAAAACGGGAGCAGCGTGCGATCAGGCAGTGAAATAAATGTTAATAGATTGATTTACAACCGTTAAAAGTCGAACGACTTAAACTGATTGTTTATTCGAAAAATTTCTCAAAACCGAGTAGATCGGCCATCCTAAAGCCCACAAAATCATCAATCCTACACTTCCATAGATAACCCAGCCAATCCGTGAGTAGTCGAATTTTTCGCTGCTATTATAGAGGCTCACGTAGCTTAAAGCGATGATAAAGAAGAAATTGAGCGTGATGATCAAACCAAAAAACCAGGATAGAAAATCTTCTTCTCTCCCACCATGAAGTTTCGAAAGAATAAATACTACGGTATTGATAATGGCCAATAAAGCCACCACCACATAAAAGAGTACTTCTCGGGAAGTGGATACCACGTTATCCGATTCAACCAGAATTACGGTTTCAGGAAGAGAGGCGTACATATATAAGAATGCTCCTAACACAGCCAACAAAGAGAAAAACCAAACCGCCTTAAATAACTTTAAAACCATCCTGACCCGACATTTTAATAAGGCGCAAAAATGCTAATATATTTTCTTAAAAAGCGAATCCTCTTCATTTTACTTTTGGTTTGAAATCGTTGCGCCTCGGATTCAGCGCAAACGTTGGATTTATACCGAAATTGAGTTTTTTCGATTCGTGAAAGCCGGTAAATTGCGAGCTATGAATATAAGTCCAGAAGTAAAAGAGAGCCTCAATCCAATTGTCTTGTCAATTCCCATTTTCTTTATCCTTATCGGAATTGAATTAGTAGTGGAACGCTTATCTCATCGCCAGCTGTATCGCTTTCCGGATGCCATCGCTAACTTAAGCTGTGGCATTACCTCGCAGGCTTCGGTCTCTTCATGCGAGTTCTTGGCATTGGAGTCTATGAGACTTTTCTCCAACTTTGCATTGTTTCAGCTTGAAAAAAAAACTGATTTATTGGGTAGCTCTATTTTTCCCATATGGACCGCTTATTACTGGGCACACCGCATGAGCCACGAAATCAATTTGTTCTGGGCGGCCATGTAGTGCATCATCAAAGTGAAGACTACAATTTATCGGTAGCGCTTCGGCAGAGTTCTTCCAGTATGGACGTTCGCATTCAATCTTCCATTGGCGATCATCGGGTTCGATACGCTTGACTTTGCGTTGATGTCAGCATTGAATACGCTTTATCAATTCTGGATTCACACTGAAGCGATTGATAAGATGGGATGGTTTGAATGGATCTTCAATACCCCTCCCATCATCGGGTGCACCACGGACGCAATCCCAAGTACATCGACAAGAACCATGCTGGGACTTTAATTATCTGGGACCGCATGTTCGGAACATTTCAAAAAGAGGAAGAGAAACCAACATATGGAATTACCAAACCCATCAACAGCTGGAATGCCATCTGGGCCAACTTCAGTCATTATGATACGATGGTCACCGAATTGAAGATGATTCCAAAGTGGACTGATAAAATCAAATACTTGTTCAAGAAACCAGGCTGGTTGCCAGATTACCTGGGGGGTTATCGTAAGGCTCCTGACATTGAAACCAACTATCGCAAGTACGAAACTCCTGTGCCGATGCAAATCAATTACTACGTATTATTTCAGTATGTAATTTGTTTGGTTGCCACTTCTCTTTTCTTATTCAAACAAGGTCAGTTTGGACTTACTGAAAAAGTAATTGCCGCTGCACTCATCTCCTGGTGGGTGGTAAATTGTGGAGTCCTCTTTGAGCAGAAACAATGGATCTGGATAGCCGAATGGCTGCGCATCCTTTTGTTCAGTTCTGCATTGGCAACACTCACCTATTATTTTCAGCTGAATTCATTTTATTATGGCATCGCACTGGCCTACCTTGCTGCCTCCGGAATTTGGTTCTATCAAATAAGTAAAAATGCAAAGACTCAGCTGGCTTAGCCTTCTCTTTTTAGTACTCCTCTCTTGTGGAAAAGCGTTGCCTTCATTTGAAGGGTTGGATCTTGAGCGATGGAAAGAAGATAAAAACGGGTGCATTGGAGATCGTGCTCAGTCCATTCAGGCGCTTGAGTCACAAAAAGATAAACTGAAATCACTTTCTCAAATGGAGGTTGTCAATCTTCTGGGAAGGCCCGATCGCAATGAACTATACAAACGGAATCAAAAATTCTTTTACTATTTCCTTGAACCCGGAGTAGTTTGTGGAATTGAAAAAGAAAATCCAAAGCGCTTATCCGTTCGCTTTAATGCAGTAGGTTTGGCTAAGGAAGTGGTTATTGAGTAAAATATATTTGAATGAAAAACATTGCAGTCATCGGAGCGGGAACAATGGGGAATGGAATAGCACATGTGTTTGCTCAAAATGGTTTTAGAGTTTCTCTTATTGACATTTCTGAAGATGCGCTGAAGAAAGGAATGTCAGCCATTGAGAAGAATCTGGGGCGCCAGGTAGAGAAGGGAACACTCACAGGAGATCAGAAGAAGCAGGCGCTGGCCAATTTAACGACCACTACATTTTTAAAAGAAGGAGTAGCTGAAGCAGAATTGGTGGTTGAAGCCGCGACTGAAAATAGTGACCTTAAATTGAAAATCTTTAAAGAGATCGATGAGAACACCAGGCCCGGAACGATTCTCGCAAGTAACACCTCGTCCATTTCAATCACCAGGATTGCGTCAGTAACTAAAAGCCCGGACAAAGTGATTGGTATGCACTTCATGAATCCGGTTCCGATCATGAAACTGGTGGAAGTAATCCGAGGATATGGCACCAGCGATGAAGTGACCAAAACCGTCATGGCGCTTTCAAAGGCAATGGGAAAAATTCCTGTTGAGGTGAATGATTACCCCGGCTTTGTGGCCAATCGCATCTTAATGCCAATGATCAACGAAGCGATATATTCTTTATATGAGGGTGTAGCCGGAGTTGAAGAGATCGATACAGTCATGAAATTGGGAATGGCTCATCCTATGGGACCATTACAACTTGCTGATTTTATAGGTCTGGACATTTGCCTGTCTATTCTTCACGTTCTTCAAGATGGATTTGGCAACCCGAAATATGCTCCTTGTCCCCTGCTGGTGAATATGGTGCAGGCCGGACATAAAGGGATAAAATCAGGAAGCGGATTTTACAAATACACTCCTGGCAACAAAGACCTCGTTGTTGCTGACCGGTTTAAGAAGTAAGCTTTATTGTTTTGATTTCAGCAAATCTCTGATTTCAGTAAGCAACTGAATATCAGCAGGAGGAGCTGCTGGAGCTGCGGGCTTTGCATCCTTCTCTTCTGTCCATCTCTTCTGAGCAGCATTGGCCGCCTTAATGATGAGGAACAAGATAAAGGCAGTGATAATGAAATTGATCACCGCAGCAAGGAATACACCATACTTTACCGTTCCCAGCACCGTCAGATGTTCAAGTTGCGTAAGATGAGCAGCATCCAATGCCGGCTTCAATAATAACGGAGTAATTACGTCATCAATAAAAGAGCTGACTATTTTGCCAAAGGCCGCGCCAATAATCACACCCACCGCCAGATCAATCACGTTACCACGTAAGACAAATTTTTTAAACTCCTGAAGCATAAACAATAGTTTAATTTGGTACATGAAAATTACCACCAATACTCAGAAGTCCAAATTCTTACGCTGTGAATGAATATGGATAAGGGTTAAGGAATGATTTTCAGCTGGTTACGAAGTCCTCTGAATTCGGCCAGTTCAAGACCGGTATGACCAATGAACATCTTGGCCTGGATTTTCACCGGGATCTTATTTCCGTCTTCCGAGATCCAAACGGTAATAGAGTTTTCACCATCAAATAACTTATTGTCTGGCATGATAGGCACCAGTTTGTAACAAGGGATCTTTCCGATCTTAGTACTTACTACCTCCTTGCCTTTGTACATCACTCCCAGGTTGTAGGCTGTGTCTTCGTAGAAGCTTGAAATATTAAGCGTGTCTCCCACTTTCACTTTGGAAAAATCAATCACGCGCAAAAGCATAAATCCACTCACAAGGTCTTTGGCATTTTTTGGAATGGCGTACGACTCTTTATTTTCATAAATACCTGACTGGTGGTTGAGCACTTTTACATCCGCTTTCAGTTCGTTATGATTATAATTAGTGATCTCGTCTTTTTTGTAGCGGCCCTCACGGATTTTACGATAAGCCACTTGTGAATTCAATGAAGTAGTGTCCAGATAAGCACCCCAGTTATCCTTTACTCTGGTCACCCACGAAATCCAGTCGCTGGTTTCGCCCCACGCATCAATTTTATAGCATGGCTTATTGTTGATTGTATAAATGCGTTGGTCAATTTTTGTAATTGCTTTTCCAACATTAAAGAACCCAAAGCTAACCCGATAGTCAAGCTGCTCCCCTTTACCAAAACTGGTGTTTTTAGTTATAGGAATAGGACGTTGGCCAATCAGCAGAAAGCTACTTAACGCTACAATTAGTACCACTCCAATCAGGATATACTTCATAAGTTCAAAAATAACTTTTTTGTCAAAATCAGGACAAAGTCAATTCAACACTTAACGAAAAGATTATACTTAAAATGTGATGTTAATAAATCGTTTTTACGGAACGATCTTTAATTGGTTTCTGAGCCCCTTGAAGGAAGTGAGTTCAAGTCCGGTATGTCCCACGAACATCTTGGCCTGAATTTTCACAGGGATTTTATTGTCGTCTTCTGATAGCCATACTGTTACCGCGTTCTTGCCATCAAAAAGCTTGTTGTCTGGCATCAATGGAAGCAGTTTATAGCAGGGTATTTTACCGATTTTGGTCTTCACATTGTCTTTACCCTGGTAAACAATATTCAATTTATAGGCCGTATCCTCATAAAATCCAGACATGGTTACAGTATCGCCCACCTTGACTTTTGCAAAGTCAATCACCCTCAAATACATAAATCCGCTCACCAGGTCCCGACCGTTTTTAGGAATGTCATAATATTTGGGGTTATCATAAACTCCTGTTTCCTTGTTCATCACTTTCACTTCCGCCTTCCGCTTATTGTGGTCGTAAGTTGTGTATTCGTTCTTTCTGGCGTTGCCTTCTTCAATCTTACGATAACCTACCTGAGGAACTAAGGAGGTCGTGTCAAGATATCCGCCCCAGTTGTCTTTCACCCGGGTGACCCATGAAATCCAGTCGCTGGTTTCACCCCAGGCATCAACTTTATAACAAGGTTTTGAATTAATGGTATAGACCTTCTGATCTATCTTAGTAATCGCCTTTCCAACATGAAATATTCCAAAGTTGACCTTATACTCCAACTGTTCCCCTGTGCCAAAGCTGGCAGTAGCAGAAGTAGGAATTGCTTTTTGAGAAGTGATCACAAAACCGCTCAATCCAGCAATCAATAAACAACTAATGAATATGTGTTTCATAACCAGGATGTAGTTCCTGGTTATGAGTAAGACAAAGCTTGTGCCAGTCCTAAACGGCCACGTTATTCTCCCTCAACGCATCGTTTAGAGAGGTTTTTTTATCGGTGCTTTCTTTGCGCCTTCCTATGATCAAAGCACAGGGCACCTGATATTCACCAGCAGGGAATTTTTTGGGCAAAGTTCCCGGAATCACCACTGAGCGTTCAGGTACATAGTTTTTGTACTCCACCGGCTCAGGACCAGTTACGTCTATAATCTTGGAGCTGGCTGTAAGCACCACATTGGCACCAAGTACAGCTTCCTTTCCTACCCGAACACCTTCAACTACAATACATCTGGAGCCAATAAATGCATTGTCTTCTATGATCACCGGAGCAGCCTGAACAGGCTCAAGTACCCCACCAATTCCAACGCCTCCGCTGAGGTGAACGTTCTTTCCTATCTGTGCGCAGCTACCCACTGTTGCCCAGGTATCCACCATCGTTCCTTCATCCACATATGCTCCGATGTTCACGTAGCTCGGCATCATGATTACTCCCTTGCTCAGGTATGAACCATGACGGGCAATAGCATGTGGTACAACTCTTACCCCCAGCTCCTTATAGTTCTTCTTCAAAGCAATCTTATCATGAAACTCAAATGGACCTACTTCAATTGTTTCCATCTGCTGAATCGGGAAGTACAGGATCACCGCTTTCTTTACCCACTCGTTCACCTGCCAGCCATCAGCAACCGGTTCTGCCACACGCAATTTTCCTTTATCCAATAGCTCAACCACCTCGCGGATGGTAGCCTGAGTTTCACTTGTTTTCAATAACTCCCGGTTCGCCCAGGCTTCTTCAATTCGTGCTTTGAGTTCCATGTTTTAGCTCTATTTTTAGCGAGCCGCAAGAAACCGCGATATAGGGTAAAAGCCAAATGAAAAATCAACAACGTAAGCGAATTGTTTTAGCCTCGGTTTTGAAGCCCATAGACGACACGCGGATGTTCGAAAAGATGGCGGTTTCTCTGGCCAATTCTGGCGACTACGAAGTGACGGTGATTGGCTATCCATCACGACAAAAAATAACGTATTCAAATGTCTCATTTGTCGCTTTCCAAAACTTTAAAAGAATCAGTTTCGCAAGACTTTTTATCTCACTTAAAGTATTCATTGAAGTACTTAAAGTAAAACCTGAAGCACTAATTATAAATTCGCATGAATTACTGATAGTTGCGTTTCTAAACAGAATTTTCTTCGGCACTAAAATCGTGTACGATATTCAGGAGAATTATTACAGAAACCTGCTTCACACCAATGCCTTTCCTCCTATTCTGAAGACCTTTATTGCGCTTTGGGTGCGCCTAAAAGAGAAGCTCTTTGGCCCCGCATTTCACTGGTCGTTTTTAGCAGAAAAAGGGTATGCAAAAGAGATGGATTTTTTTGGAGAGAAATATTGCGTTCTGGAGAACAAAGTAGTGGTCCCTAAGAGCCTGGTAAGAACACCTGAAACGGACGGAAGCATACGTCTGCTTTTCTCCGGAACGCTGGCCGAAAGTACAGGTGTTTTTCAGGCGATTAACCTGGCCCGGTTACTTCATGATTCGAACTCAAAAATCAGACTCCTGATCATCGGATATTGTG
>JBGATZ010000086.1:0-12904 GCA_044228905.1 Cyclobacteriaceae bacterium
GTTATCCAAGATTGATGCGGTGGCCGGCAATGCAGACATCATTTTGACTTCCGCAGCAGGAAGCACTGCACTGGTGCTGACTCCTGGTCAGGCTATTGGTCAGATCTATGGATATAAAGCATTAACCAGTCTTGACTATACCCGTAAAGATGGAACCCGTTACATTCAACCCGGAGATGAAAATCAATACGAGATCGTGGATGGAAGAGTGGTAAAGAAATCAGATTACCAGATGCAGTTTACGGATGAAACCTATGCACTGGCAAATCCAAATCCCAAATTCAATGCTTCATTCATCAACAGTGTTTCTTACAGAGACTTCATCAATCTCTCATTCCAGTTTGACTGGGTGTATGGAAGCCACTTGTACAATCAAACGAGAGAGTGGATGTACCGCGATGGTATTCACGGAGATTTCGATAAACCAGTAACGATTGACGGAAAAACAGGCGCTTTCCCTGCGTACTGGTCAAGTGCATACTATAACCTGTGGGGAAGCACACGTGGTGCTGGTAATAATGCCACAAAAGATTTTTATCTGGAAGACGCTTCCTTCGTGAGATTACGCAACATCTCTCTGGCATTTGACCTCGCGAAAGTAATTAAAGTTCCTGCTGTGAAAAAAATGCAACTGGTTCTTACCGGAAGGAATATCATGACGTTCACAAAGTACAGTGGCTACGATCCGGAGATCAGCTCGGGAACAGTGAACTCTTCTTTCGACAGAGGTGTAGACAACAGCACATTGCCGAATACCAAATCCTATCAGGTAGGATTGAATGTAAGCTTCTGATTTAAACAGTATGAAAAACATGAAAACGAATACAATTAAATACGCAGCACTTGCTTTAGCACTTTCATTGGTATCAATTGGATGCAAGGATCAGCTCGATGTAGGTAATCCTAACGCACCAACGATTAATGACAACGTAAAATCAGAGGCAGGATTAATTGCCCTTGCTCAAGGCGGTGTGTACTACAATGGTTTCCAGAACGGAGATATCTGGCTGGGAGATAGCTACTTTTCTTTACCCTGGGGATACCAGGAAATCATGGCTGATATTGTGGGGGCAGATGCATCCAACAACCAGGTATCTACCATCGGTGTTCCGGATTACTTTATTCTTAATGGGTCAAAAGTTCCCAACACGTCATCGGCATCGGTGGATATCGTTCGTTCTTATAATTCACGCGCGGCTACAGGTGCAGGAAACAACGCTATCTATTATCAATGGTTGAATATGTATGCCCTGAACAGCACTGGCAATCACCTGTTGGAAATCGCTGAGAATTTTGAGTTCACCGGAGATGCAGAATCCAAGCGTAATACTATAAGAGCATGGGCGTATTGGTGGAAAGGCTATGCATATGCATCCATCGGAACAATGTACTATTCGGGTCTGATCATGGATAAAGCCAAGGTACCAAGCAACGAGTACGTGTCGCATGAAGCAGTTATTGCAGAATCAAACAGAAATTTTAATCTGGTGAGCACAACACTTGACGCAATCACAAATGAAAATGAGTATACCGATTTGCTACGTCAGCTGATTCCCGTTTATACACAGGTGGGCCATGGTGGGGTGCTTACCC
Organism: Cyclobacteriaceae bacterium; assembly: GCA_044228905.1. Lineage (GTDB taxonomy): Bacteria > Bacteroidota > Bacteroidia > Cytophagales > Cyclobacteriaceae > ELB16-189. The sequence continues at coordinate 1,594 of JBGATZ010000086.1, forward strand.
GCGATATGTGGAAGCGTAACGTAAACACGATGCTCGCCCGCAATATTTTGTTGAATAAGTTGTCTCCTTTTGTAAATGGAAACCCCGCTGCCACGATTACTAAATCGACCATTACGCCAATGACAGCGGCAGATTGGACTACAGTGAAAAACCTGACTACAAACGGTATTAAAAAAGGTGATTTTATTTTTACCGGACGCTCAACAGGTCAGAATGATTTCTTTTCTGCCAATGGAGGATCAGTAGCTTCATTGACTGCTGCTGTGAATACAAGCTCAACTTTTAAAATCACTGAACGCTTTATCCAAAATTTCAATACCGGTGATAAGCGTTTAGGAAACAACTTTGTTACCGGAACTCAGTATAAGAACAGCTTTACAACCACAACCCGCTACTCATTGCTGGATGGCGGAGCGGGTATGTCGGGCGTACATATCTATGCTTCCCTTGAACCAAATGAGTATGAACTTACTATTGCAGGAAGTTATGAAGAAAACGCATTGATGTTGGCCGAAGCAAATATCCGAAGCAATAGTATTGATGCCGGCCTTGCTTTGGTTGATGAAGTGAGAAACTATTTCGGTGCAGGCATTCCTGCTGTTGCCGGAACAGGATTATCACTTAGTGGCGCACTTTCTGAACTTGTTAAAGAGAGAAGAACTGCGCTTGTCTTCAGAGGGATTTCTTACTATGACAGCAGAAGATACGGCTGGACATATGATATTGAAGACGGTGGAGGATCTTATGGAAACCGAGTGGTGCTGAATGATCTTACTGTTCATGAAAACGTAACAATCAATTACAATTTTATGGATTATTGGGATATTCCTGCAGATGAGACAGTCCTGAATCCTCCTTCAGAAACCAGTGTTCCGGTGAAAAATCCGCTGTATTGATTTGATCAACGGCTGTTCTCCAGCCCTTCATCAAGCAGTATTTTTTGTTAGTTTATTGCAGTGAAAAAGCCTGAATTCGAAAGAGTTCAGGCTTTTTGTTTGGATTGACTTCAGGTTATGCTTGTAGTACGGCCATACCACAAACTGTGATTTTACTTACAAGGTCAGAACCCGATAATCACCCTCAAAAAAAGACAGCGCTGTGTGCCCTCAAAATGCTAACGTTTGCATGGGGCGATACACCTCAAAATATATTATTTTAATAGTAGAAATGTGACTTTTGGCCGGGATTCAGTCAAATAGAAGGTATGTCATCTTGTAATCCTTCACTGTTTTGTTTCGCTACTCACGTGTATGAGTTATAAATGCCTCCTAAAGAAATCATTACAAAAAATTATGTCGTTTCAAAAAAGTAAAACCGGTATGAGGAGAATGCTCATGTTCATGGGCTTATGTGCACTATTACTGTGCTACACAAGCTGTAAATCGCACAAAGAAGAAAAGGAAGAAGAGATCAAATTTTCGGTTACCAGTCCGTTAAAAAAAGATACTCTAGTGATTAGGGAATATGTGTCTCAAATCCGTGCAATTCAGCACATTGAGTTGAGAGCGCTGGAAAGAGGCTATCTCCAGAATATTTTCGTGGATGAAGGTCAATTTGTAAAAAAGGGTCAGCGCATGTTCCAGGTAATGCCTATGCTTTACCAGGCAGAACAGGAAAAAGCCCGGGCAGAAGCCAACTTCGCTGAAATTGAATACCTGAACACCAAAGCCCTTGCAGATAGCAACGTGGTTTCCAAAAATGAACTGGCTTTGGCGAAGGCCAAGTTTGACAAAGCAAAAGCGGAACTGGCATTGGCTACCGTGCATCTTGGATTCACCGAGATAAAGGCTCCTTTTGATGGAATCATGGATCGCTTTCAGGTACGGTTGGGAAGTCTTCTGGACGAAGGGGATTTGCTTTCCACACTTTCAGACAACAGCAAGATGTGGGTTTACTTCAATGTGCCGGAAGCAGAATACCTCAATTATAAAATGACTGCCAAAAAAGACAGCCTGATGAAGGTCAAGTTGCTGATGGCCAATAATAAAATTTTTGAATACCCCGGAGTTGTTCAGGCTATTGAAGCAGACTTCAATAATGAAACAGGGAATATCGCATTCCGGGCAACCTTCCCTAATCCGAAAGGCTTGCTGAGACATGGGGAGACAGGTAATATTCAAATGAGTGTGGATATGAGAAATGCATTATTGATTCCGCAGAAAGCCACCTTTGAGATTCTTGAGAAAAAGTATGTGTTTGTTGTAGATAAAGATAAAGTTGTGCATCAGCGCGAGATCATCATTGAAGCGGAGATGCCTGACTTGTACGTGATAAAAGAAGGAGTAACTGACAAGGAGATGATTATCCTGGAAGGTATTCGTAAAGTGAAAGACAATCAGAAGATTGCCGAGTTTGAGTATATGGATCCGAAAGAAGTGATTCCTCACCTCAAAGTATATGTTGAATAAGGTAATCACTCAAAAAAAGTAAGAACAACATGTTTAGTAGATTTATTCATAGGCCGGTACTCGCCATCGTTATTTCGCTGGTGATCCTCTTCGTAGGGGTACTGGCAATCGAGACACTGCCTACCTCGCAGTTTCCTGAGGTTGCTCCTCCTGTGGTAATGGTGAGTGCTTCTTATCCTGGAGCAAGCGCAAAGTCACTGGCAGAATCAGTAATCATTCCTCTGGAACAATCGATCAACGGTGCGTGGGGTATGCGTTACATGACTTCCGATGCAACGAGTGCGGGGGAAGCAAACATCCAGGTAATATTCAATCCGGGTACTGACATCAACCAGGCGTTGGTGCAGGTGTCTAATCGTGTTCAACAGGTGACAAACCGTTTGCCCATATTGGTGCAGCGTGAAGGTGTGGTTATTACTCCGGTTATTCCAAGTATGCTGATGTACGTGAACTTGTATAGTAAGGACAAGAATGCGAACATGAAATTCCTGTTCAACTATGCCGGGGTGAACATGGTACCCGAATTACAACGTATCAATGGTATTGGTCAGGTGAGAATATTGGGAAGTCGCCAGTATGCAATGCGTGTGTGGTTGAATCCGGATCGCATGAGAGCATATAATATCTCACCAGATGAGGTGATGGAAGCGCTTAGCGATCAAAGTATTATCGGTAAGCCAGGTCGTATCGGTCGCGGAGATAGTGAGCGGGCAGAAGCACTCGAATATGTGTTGGCATATTCTGATCGTTTCAGTGACCCCAAGCAATATGAGAACGTAATCATCAAAGCAAATCCCAATGGAGAAATGCTTCGGTTGAAAGATGTAGCAAAGGTGGTGCTGGGAAGTGAGTACTACGACATCTACTCCAACCTGAATGGCTATCCATCGGCAGCGATGGTGTTAAAGCAAACTTATGGAAGTAATGCCAGTGAAGTAATCGAGAAAGTAAAAGAGAAACTAGAAGACCTGAAGAAGACATTCCCTCCGGGAATGGAATACGAAATCAGCTATGACGTTTCTAACTTCCTGGATGCCTCCATTGAAAATGTGGTTCACACACTGAGAGATGCATTCATTCTCGTAGCGTTAGTAGTATTTATATTTCTTGGCGACTGGCGCTCAACATTGATTCCTACACTGGCCGTTCCTATCTCGCTGATTGGTGCATTCTTCTTTATGCAGCTTTTCGGATTGACCATAAACATGGTGACACTGTTCGCATTGGTATTGGCAATTGGTATTGTGGTGGATGATGCGATTGTGGTGGTGGAAGCGGTGCATGCTAAAATGGAGGAAGAACACTTGTCTCCATATAATGCGGTAAGAAAAGTAATCGGAGAAATCAGTGGTGCCGTTATCGCGATCACGCTATTGATGGTTTCTGTGTTTGTTCCGGTGTCATTCATGAGCGGTCCTGTGGGTACATTCTACCGACAGTTCTCAATTACCATGGCTTCTTCCATCGTTCTTTCAGGTATTGTTGCACTTACCGTTACACCAGTACTGTGCGCTATGATCTTAAAGAACAATCACGGGCAGCCAAGAAAGAGGACATTGCTGAATCGCGGCTTGGATAGTTTCAACCGGGGATTTGAAAAACTGACAGGTAAATATGTGGGTCTGTTAAAGTTGATTGCGCATCGAAGACTCGTGACCGTAGGTTTGTTCATCGTATTTGCACTTGGGATTTTTGGTATAGCAAATAATTTGCCGTCAGGTTTTATTCCAAGCGAAGACCAGGGCATGTTGTATGCCATTATTCAAACACCTCCGGGATCAACGCTGGAACGTACGAACGACCTGTCTAATAAACTGGTTCAGGTGATTAATACGGTTGAAGGAGTAAAATCAGTTTCTTCCATTGCTGGTTATGAAGTATTGACAGAAGGCCGTGGATCAAATGCAGGAACGTGTCTGATCAACTTAAAGCCCTGGGGAGAGCGTGAGCACACTGTGAGTGAAATTATTCTTGAACTGGAAGAAAAAGCAAAAGAAATTCCGGGAGCAACGATTGAGTTCTTTGATCCCCCTGCAGTGCCCGGTTTTGGTGCGGCTGGTGGATTCTCGTTGCAGTTGTTGGATAAAACAAATAGCGGTGATTATCTGCAACTGGAAAAAGTAACAAACGAATTCATGGATGAACTGAGAAAGCGCAAAGAGGTCACTGGTCTGTTCACTTTCTTCAGTGCGAACTATCCGCAATACGAAATTGATATTGATAATGAATTGGCAATGCAGAAAGGGGTGTCGATCGGTAATGCGATGAATACACTTTCAATTTTTGTGGGAAGTACTTATGAATTGGGTTTCATTAAATATCAGCGTTTCTTCAAAGTGTTCGTGCAGGCAGCACCTGAATACAGAAAGCTTCCTTCTGATGTATTGAATCTTTGGGTGAAAAATGATCGTGATGAAATGGTTCCCTTCTCCGCCTTCATGAAGATCACAAAGAAACAGGGAGCCAATGAAATTAACAGGTATAATATGTATAACACAGCTGCTATCAGGGGAGGTCCCGCTCCGGGCTTTAGCAGTGGTGAGGCGATCAAGGCGGTACAAGAGGTCGCTGCTGCAAAATTGCCAAACGGATTTGACATTGACTGGTCTGCACTTTCCTATGATGAAACGAGACGTGGAAATGAAGCGATATATATCTTCATCATCGTGTTGATCTTTGTTTACTTCGTTCTGGCAGGGCAGTATGAAAGTTTCATTATCCCATTGGCGGTAGTGTTTTCATTGCCCGCAGGTATTTTCGGATCATTCTTATTGATCAAAACAATGGGATTGGCGAATGATATTTATGCGCAGGTAGGGCTCGTCATGCTGGTCGGGCTGCTTGGAAAGAATGCGGTGTTGATCGTGGAGTTTGCTGTTCAGAAGCAACATCAGGGAGCAACCGTTCTTGAAGCAGCGATTGAAGGAGCGAAGGTCCGTTTCCGTCCGATCTTAATGACTTCATTTGCATTCATTGCCGGATTGATTCCATTGGTGATTGCGCATGGTGCCGGTGCAATTGGTAACCGTACCATTGGTTCTTCCGCACTCGGTGGTATGCTCTTCGGAACGATATTCGGAGTGATCATCGTGCCAGGCCTCTATTATATATTTGGAACAATGGCTGCAGGCCGCAAGCTGCGTACTGATAAGCTGTGGCTTCGCGCTGTTCATTAGCTGCGCGTCACCCTTAAAGCAGCGAAAAGAGAATAAGACTGTTCCTGTGAGTTATGGTAACTCACAGGACACAATGAACACGGCTAATATTAAATGGAAAGAGTTTTTCACCGATCCACACCTGGAAGCCCTGATTGATACGGCACTGAAGAACAATCAGGAGTTTAATATCATCATGCAGGAAATCAGTATCGCTCAGAATGAAGTAAGAGCGAGAAAGGGAGAGTACCTTCCGTTTTTAGGTATTGGTGCAGGAGCAGGTGTAGAGAAAGTAGGGAAGTATACTCGTGCCGGAGCTACAGAAGAAAATCTGGAGATCAAGCCTGGAGAAAAATTTCCTGACCCTTTACCTGATTTTTATGTCGGAGTAAATGCATCCTGGGAACTGGATATCTGGAAGAAACTGAGAACGGCTAAGAAATCGGCTGTGCTCAGGTATCTCGCTACTGTGGAAGGAAAAAATTTCATGATGACCAACATCATTGCGGAGATAGCCGGCTCTTATTACGAACTCATGGCACTTGACAATCAGTTAGAGATCCTGCAACAGAATATTCAGATTCAGCAGAATGCGTTGGAGATTGTGAAGCAAGAGAAGCAGGCGGCAAAAGTAACCGAGTTGGCAGTGCGCAGGTTTGAAGCTGAAGTGCTGAAAAACCAAAGCCGGCAGTTTGCCATTAAGCAGTCGATCATAGAAACGGAGAATAGAATTAATTTTCTCGTTGGTCGTTTCCCTCAACCGGTATTGAGAAACTCTCAAACGTTTCAGGAGTTAACGCCTGCTACGATTCAGTCTGGTCTTCCTGCTCAGTTATTACAAAATCGTCCTGACATCAGACAAGCCGAGCTTGCACTATCTGCGGCAAAACTGGATATCAAAGTAGCGAAAGCAAATTTCTATCCTTCTCTTCGATTGACCGCAGGCGTAGGGTACAATGCATTCAATGCAAAATATCTGATCACTTCACCACAATCGTTGATTTACACAGTAGCTGGTGAACTGGTCGCACCATTGATCAACCGGAATGCGATCAAAGCTTATTACTATTCGGCTACTTCAAAACAGATTCAGGCTGCTTATGATTATGAACGTACAATCTTAAACGCCTACATCGAAGTGGTGAATCAGGTTTCAAACATCAATAACCTTGAACAAAGCTATAATCTGAGAACGCAACAGGTGCAGGCACTAACTCAGTCCATAGATATTTCAACACGTTTGTTCAGATCAGCAAGAGCTGACTATGGAAGTTTTATTGACTCAACGTGATGCCATTGAAGCAAAGTTTGAACTGGTAGAAACTAAAATGCAACAGATGCAGGCGGTGGTGAATGTTTATCGTTCACTCGGAGGAGGCTGGAAGTAATGTTTTTCGTTTAGATAATTTTAATCTCATTTTAAACGGAGATCATTTTACGTAAAGTAGAATGATCTCTTTTTTGTTAGGGGATTAGAGTGCCTGAAATGGGTTCGAAACTATACTTTCAGGACGGAGCGTCAGCTAGTTTTGAATTTTCAAATAAATCAGTTCTATGCCTCGTCTACCAAAAACAGATATCCTCTTAGTAGTTGCGTTAGTATTGCTTGGGCTGTATGGAGGAATTGGATTCTTTACACTCATTGGTCTTAATCCTGCATTGCTTAAAATGTCAGAACGGACTTTTGCGGAGACCTGGCAACATATTGATTTTTATATGGGCGCCCGAATGCCTTTTATTGGTCCGGTAATTCTGGTTATGACGATTTTCAGTACGATTGTATTATATAAGAGATACGCTCTATTATCTGCAGTTTTTATGATCATCGCACTTTCTATTCTGGTTGCGGATGTGATTATTGCTCTTACTTTTAATGATCCTCTGAATTCGATAATTCAGGAATGGAACCTTCAGAGGCTCCCTGCTGATGTTTCTGTCATTCAGAGTCGCGTGGTCAACGCATTTTGGTTTCGCTCAATTTGTATGATTGCATCATTTATTTTCGGAATTTTAGCATTCTGGACCAGAATGCTCATACCTCATGAAAAAAATGCTATCTGAAACAAAACATAGTTTGCATCGATTCGCTAAACTTGGACTGGCGGCTACAGAAAATAAGGCTTTTATTGCCGAGGAAGACCAGCCCAGCATTTTTGAAAGTCTTTCGTTAGCGGAGCAATTGTTTCCTGATGCCGTACTTATGTTATGTCCCCGTAATCATCCGCAATACAGCTATACAAGCATAAATAGCAAAATGATATTGGGAATTGAACATACTGCATTTCGTCATTGGAAACCAGAGGATTTTATCGCACACGTTCATCCGGATGATCGGAGTGATGTAAAGGCCTGTCTCCATTCTATGACGATCAGCGATATGAAAGATCCATCAGAAGTGAAATTTGCTCTTCACTATAGGATGAGAAGTGCCAACGGGGCGTATGCTTATATACTTGACGAAAAACTAGCTGTAAAAACAATCAAGGGGAAGTATGTATTCTTTACCATATTCAGGAATATCTCTGCGACCGAGAAATTTTATGGTGTAAGATTGGATGTATTTAGTAAAGCCAATCAGGTTTTTCGTAAGACCAGAGTTTTCAAGCCTGCGCACACAGAACAACGTATGACCATTCGGGAGAGAGAAGTTGCTTCATTGGTTGTAAAAGGTTTTTCCAATCAGGAGATGGCTGAGTATTTGAATATCAGTCTTTACACTGTTAAAAATCATAAACAGCGACTGTTTCGTAAAACAAAATCAAAGAACAGCCTTGAACTCGCCAGTTTAATGGGCGCGTTTTGATTGTAGGCATTATCAAAGAATAGGATTGTTTGTCTTTATAACCGGGACAAAATCGCTACCAACCGGATTACTTCCAAATTTTGTCCGTTTCAGACGATTAACTTAATCTTGGCATTTATTCCCGAATCAGTGAAATTTTTCCTGCTTTTCCTGTGTTAAGCGCAGGGGAGAATAGTCAGCCTCCTTATTTTAGCAATCGAATGAAAATACTCTACAGTTATCTCAAAAATTATAAAGGTCTCATTGCGTTAGCGCTGATTCTGGCCGCTATCAGCCAGGTGTTCTCGCTGCTTGATCCTCATATCACCGGAAAAATTGTCGACAATTTTATAGAAAAGAGGGGCGACCTTTCCCGAACGGATTTTATCAAGGGAATACTCTATCTCGTAGGTCTGGGGATCGGGGCCGCTATGGTTTCCCGCATAGCCAAGAATCTGCAGGACTACTTCACAAGCATTGTGGTGCAAAAACTCGGAGCGAAGATGTATGCAGATGGATTGAAGCATTCTCTTGAGCTTCCCTACCAGACTTTCGAAGATCAGCGAAGCGGAGAAACATTGGGTATTCTTCAGAAAGTGAAAATTGATTGTGAGAAATTCATCACGCAGTTTGTAAGTATCTTATTTGCTGCCATTGTAGGAATGGCGTTTGTTATTGTTTACTCACTCACGGTCAGCTATAAAGTAACATTGGTTTACTTTGCCGCTATCCCCATCATTGCTCTTACAAGCTGGTTGTTGAGCCGGAAGATTAAAGTAGTTCAAAAAAGTATCGTAAAGGAGACTACTGCTTTGGCAGGATCAACTACAGAGTCATTACGTAATATTGAGTTGGTAAAAAGCCTGGGACTGGCGAATCAGGAAATTGAGCGTTTAAATAATACCACGTATAAAATCCTTGGCCTTGAACTGAAGAAAGTAAAATTTGTAAGAGGCATGAGTTTTCTGCAGGGCACTACGGTCAACTTCATCCGAAGTGTGATGGTTGTTATTTTATTGATTCTCATTTTCGATACTGAGATCTCGGCTGGTAAATATTTCACCTTCCTTTTTTATTCTTTCTTTTTATTTAACCCGCTCCAGGAATTGGGTAACGTGATCATTGCCTATCGTGAAGCGGAAGTCTCCTTGTTGAACTTTGACCGGATTCTGAAACTTCCTAAGGAAGTAAAACCAGAACATCCCGAACCAATAGGTAGAATTAGTACCCTTAAATTCGATAACGTTAGTTTCAAACATCAGTCTGCAACCGTTAACGCATTGAACGACATCTCATTTACCGCTTCAAATGGAGAGACAATTGCTTTTGTAGGACCTTCGGGATCGGGAAAAACTACATTGGTGAAACTACTTGTCGGATTGTATCCACCCAAAGGAGGAGCGATACGTTATAATGATATTTCCAGTGAAAAGATCGATCTCAATGAATTGCGTAATAAAATTGGATTTGTTACCCAGGATACACAATTGTTCTCCGGAACTATTCGTGAGAATTTGTTATTCGTAAGACCCAACGCAACGGACGAAGAGTGTATGAGGGTTTTGCAGAAGGCTGCCTGTCAGAGTTTACTTGATCGTGCGGATAATGGATTAGACACGGTAATTGGCGAAGGTGGAGTAAAAGTTTCAGGCGGAGAAAAGCAACGACTTTCCATTGCACGTGCATTGCTTCGTCAGCCGGATATTCTGGTTTTCGATGAAGCTACTTCTTCCCTGGATTCCATTACCGAGGAGGAGATTACAGAAACCATTCGTGATGTATCAGTTATTAAAGATCACATCACTATTTTGATCGCACATCGCCTCTCTACCATCATGCATGCCGATCGCATTTTTGTTCTGGAGCGTGGTCGCATCATTGAAGAAGGAAGGCATGAAGATCTGCTTCAGGAAAAAGGATTGTATTATGCGATGTGGAGGCAACAGATTGGAGAGAAGAATACAATAGAGGCATAGTTTCCTGGATGATCAGGAAACTTCCTGTGATTTCTTTTCAAAGTTGCTTTTGAAGTAGTGAACGATCACTCCAATACTGATTACCAAAAGTCCACCCAATACCATTTTATATCCTGTAGAGACCAGAATTCCAATCCACATCGCGATAGCAATGAATATCGGTAGTGGAAACAGTGGCATCTTGTAAGGGAAAGTAATTTGTTTTTGTCTGCGCAAGAGATACAATCCAACGGCTTGTCCAATGAATTGAATAAGAATTCGCATGGCAAGAATGGCACTGATTACATCGCTCAGCCGGAAAAGCAAGCTGAATGCGAATGCAATTCCTCCAAGAGCGAGCAGCGAAACATAAGGGAAGTGTTGAGTGGGATGAACTTTGGCAAATGCTTTAAAGAAAGCACCATCTTTAGCAGCTGCATAAGGAATCCGGCTGTAACCCAATGTGGCAGAGAACACGGAAGCAAAAGCAACTAATAAAATCAATCCGGTAACAAGGTGTGCAGCCGTGGGTCCGGCTAACTTCTGCATGAACAAGCTGATGACGAACTCGCTGTCCTTTGCTTGATCCCACGGAATCACACTCACGATACTGATGTTCATACAGATGTAAAGCACAAATATTCCCGCAATGGAGAGGAACATACTTCTGGGAATATTTTTAGAAGGGTTGATAATTTCTCCTCCCAAGTGACATACGTTGTAATATCCGAGATAGCTGTATACACTTTTCACTGAAGCAAATCCAAGGGCTGCTACAAAGGTGTGACTGAACTGAAAACCATCATTGATATGAACAATCGGATCGGTGAAATTTCCGTAGATCAACCCACCACCAATGATCCAGGCAATAGTTCCGATCACGGCAATCCATAGGAATACGCTTATTTTTCCGATGTCTTCAATTTTTCGAAACAACAGGAGTATAACAGCGATCACAACGCCACCACTTATTATTTTCGTTCCCACGACACCTAATGGCATCAGGTAAGA
>JBGATZ010000087.1:0-12863 GCA_044228905.1 Cyclobacteriaceae bacterium
TGCATCCAGTCATTGATTAAAGGATAAGTGAAATAGTTGGAAGTGTAATTTTTTCCGCTTAACAATGATTCAAGATCGCGCTCGAATGACAAAGCAGGATACTCCGTGATACGACCTATTTCTTTATTCTTTTCATAGATGATAAAAGTAGGAACACGATATACATTCAATCCTCTTTCCTCATGTCCTCGAGATTGTTTATAAAGTTGCAACGAATCCTCTACTCCGATGAGCTGTAAATTTTCGGCAGGGAAAGAAGTTGCATCCAGTAGCTTAATGAATTTTGGTACTTCGCGTTTGCTGTCGCCACACCACGAGCCAAATACTACTTTGATGGTATACTTCTTCAGGTTGAGTTTGTTCAACTGATTAACAGATGAGGCATCAATGGAATACGCCTGATAATTAGGGGTGTACCAGCTGGCATATGGTTCTTTTTCAAGGGCCTTAGGTGAGCAAATACCTAACAGATCGGGAGTTTTTTGTGCGAACGAGATCACACACATGCTTGTAAAAGCAAGTGCTAATAATTTTTTCATCATAGGTTTAATTTTTACCGAAACTACTTTAGCTGTTAAAGGCAACTTGTTAAACACTTCCTAAGAATTCTTAATTGAATGTTAAAGACAGATTGAAGACAAACTTTATCTTTGCCGGCTATGGCAGGAGCAGCGGCAATGGATACCCCCTTAATGAAGCAGTACAGCGCAATCAAAGCGAAGTATCCTGGTGCGTTGTTGCTTTTTCGTGTAGGTGATTTTTATGAAACCTTTGGAGAAGATGCCATCAAGGCCAGCAAGGTGCTCGACATTACGCTTACCAAAAGAGGAAATGGTTCGGCATCTGAAATTGAACTGGCCGGGTTCCCTCACCATTCACTGGATAGCTACCTGCCCAAACTGGTGCGGGCCGGTCATCGGGTGGCCATCTGCGATCAGCTCGAGGATCCCAAGTCGGTAAAAGGAATTGTAAAACGTGGTGTAACTGAACTGGTAACACCCGGTGTTTCATTCAATGACCATGTACTGGATCGCAAACAGAATAATTTTCTCTGCTCGTTATACGCAGGAAAGAATTCGTTTGGTGTGGCATTACTGGATATCAGCACAGGTGAATTCTATTGTGCGCAGGGCAACGATCATTATGTGTTCAAGCTCATTCAGAGTCTTGGCCCTGCCGAAATCATTTTTTGTAAATCGCATCGCGATAAACTGGAGAAACACCTCGGTGATGATTACGCGACCTTCGCGTTGGATGATTGGGTGTATGCATTTGATTTCGCGCACGAAAAATTAATTCAGCAGTTCAAGACCGCTACACTCAAAGGTTTTGGTGTAGATGGACTGGATGAAGCCATCATTGCCGCAGGTGCGGTGCTTCATTACCTGGAAGCAACCGAGCATAAAGACACCCATCACATTGCTTCGCTTGCACGGATTGATGAAGAACATTATGTGTGGCTGGATAAATTCACCATCCACAATCTTGAATTAGTCAACGCACAACATGAAGGCGGAGTGCCGCTACTTCAGGTGCTTGATCAGACTGTTACTCCAATGGGCTCGCGACAGCTGCGCAGATGGATGGTGCTGCCATTGAAAGACAAAAACGCCATTGAAGAGCGTCTTCAAATGGTGGATCAGTTTTATACGCAGACTGAACTATCAGAAAAAATCACCGAGCAACTTCACCAGATTGCCGATCTCGAACGCCTTATTTCAAAAGTAGCAGTAGGCCGCATCAATCCCCGCGAGATGATTCAACTCAAAAGATCATTGCAGGCGATCATTCCGGTGAAAGATCTTTTAGCCGTTCAGGATTCTTTTGAATTGAAAAAAGCCAGCGATCAGCTGCACCGCTGCGAATTGCTGCTGGAAAAAATTGAGAAAGAATTGAAAGAAGATGCCCCGATGCTGATTCATCAGGGAGGCATTATTAAAGAAGGAATCAACGCAGAACTCGATGAGCTACGCGCAATTGCTTTTTCAGGTAAAGATTATTTGTTGCAGATTCAGAAAAGGGAAGTAGAACGCACCGGTATTGGCTCACTGAAGATTTCGTACAACAAAGTCTTCGGTTATTACCTCGAAGTAAGCAATGCCAATAAAGATAAAGTTCCTGCTGACTGGATTCGCAAGCAGACGCTAGTGAATGCCGAACGTTACATCACCGAAGAGCTGAAAGTGTATGAAGAGAAAATTCTTCATGCAGAAGAGAAGTTATTAGTGATTGAGCAAAAACTTTTCCTTGACCTCATTCACCATACAGCTGATTATGTTGCTCAGATTCAGCAAAACGCAAAAGTAATTGCCATGCTGGATGGGTTGCTTTCGTTTGCCAACGTGGCGAAGGCAAACAAGTATGCAAAACCTGTCATTAACGAGTCAAAAGCATTTGAAATAAAATCGGGCCGCCACCCGGTCATTGAAAAACAATTGCCATTGGGTGAGACGTATGTACCCAATGACATCTACCTCGATAACGAACGTCAGCAGATTTTAGTCATCACCGGACCGAACATGGCGGGTAAATCTGCATTGCTGCGACAAACCGCATTGATCGTATTGATGGCGCAGATGGGAAGCTTCGTTCCTGCTGAAGCAGCCACCATTGGAATTGTAGATAAGATCTTTACACGCGTAGGTGCTTCTGACAATCTTTCGCGTGGCGAGTCTACGTTCATGGTAGAGATGACGGAGACCGCAAGTATTCTCAATAACCTAAGTGATCGAAGCTTGATTCTGATGGATGAGATTGGTCGCGGTACAAGTACGTATGATGGTGTATCAATCGCATGGGCGATTGTAGAGTATCTGCACAATCATAAAGATGTAAAACCGAAGACGTTATTCGCTACGCACTATCATGAACTGAATCAGTTAGCAGAGGATCTGGTACGTGTGAAAAACTTCAATGTATCTGTAAAGGAAGTGGGAGATAAGATCATCTTCATGCGCAAGCTGAAAGAAGGTGGCAGTGAGCACAGTTTTGGGATTCATGTGGCACAGATTGCAGGGATGCCCAACAAAGTGGTGCTCCGCGCCAATGAGATTTTACATTTCCTGGAGAAAGACAAACATAAAAACGAACAGAAGAAAAAACTGGAAGAGCTCCCCAAGCCACAGTTTCAGTTGAGCATGTTTGAAGCTGATCCGAAAATGAAAGAAGCAAAAGAGCTGCCGGACAAGATTGTTTTCAACACGATCAGTCCGGTAGAAGCGTTGCTGAAACTAAATGAGATCCTTTCGATTCTGAAGAAGTAGTTGATTGTTCAACTGCGCTTTTATGCATTATCTTCCATAATAGATTAAATCAGTTGAAATTTATGCTGAGATTATTGTTTTTTTTGCTTTTGGTTGTGTCCTCTTGTAAGTCTGATAACGATAAGACTGAGAATAGTAGTTGGACGGAAGAGCAAAAGCGTATTTATTTTCAGGATAGTATTGCAAGTAAGGAGTATTATGGTTTCGCAGAGGGTAAGCGTTTGAGTAATTTTTCGGTGTTCTCCGCCAGAATGTTCTCACACATTAAGGCAAAAAATAAGGATCCTCTTATTTATGCATTTGAAGAACCTTATATAGATACTACAAAAATTGACAATAAAAAATCGTGGCTAAGAGTCACAGTTAATCCTGCTTTTCGTGTTCCGTATTGTTTGATTGTAGAAAAGATAAATGGGAAAACTTATCTGACTTCAAAAATGATGAATGGATACGGTGATGACCTAGAGAACACTCTGGCTTTTTCCCTCACTACAATTTACTCAGATACGCTTTACAATAGTGTGTTCAAGGAATTGCGGAAATTAGATTTTTGGGAATTAAGCAATGCTAACCCTAACCTGGAGAGTGGAGTTGATGGTGAAGGTTGGACTATTGAAGCCATTGAAGCCGGTAAGCATAATCGGGTATACCGGTGGGTGCCTCAACATTCTCGTGACGAGGCAACCAGGCGACTGGGCAAATTAGGTATCAGGTTAAGAGAAACGAGTAAGGTGTTGGAAACTTGGGCGATTGTAAAAGATAAAAACAGCGAGCAACTTAATAATCAAAGGCGAGATTAAATTCTCGCCTCATGTCTGTTGTTGTCGCCAACATACTCAGTAAGCGCTTGATGCATTTCTTATCTTAATATTCTATCTTGAGATAAGAATTTAAATTATGAGACAACTATTCTTCTTTCTGACTCTTTTGTCTTTAGCCATTACATCATGCAACAGTCCGGGTCAAAAAACAAATGATCCGTTATCGAATACGATATACAGCCTGGGTCGTAAGACAGATTCAACATCAACAGGTCCGTTGGCCAATAGCGCTTTTGTGATGAAAATAAATGATAGTCTTCCTGCTTTGCTGCTCACAGCTCATCATGCGGTGGCAGGAGTAGGAGAGGATCAATATCTGCGATGGGATGAACTTGAGAGTGAGGAGCGAAACCGCTGGGCGTGGAGTATGACCGACAGCACATATGACTTTAAAGTCGGTCGTAACCTGCCAATACAAGACGCTGAAACATTACAACTCGATCTGGCTGCATTTTATTTGCCGTCTGATGATGTTCCCTTTTTAAGACCGGCATCGCAAGCCGCAGTGTTAGGAGATACCGTGTACTTGTTTTCTAAAATGACACACGAAGGTAAAGTGACATTCAGAAACCGTGGCGTAGTGACTTATGTTACTGACAGCGTCATGGTTTATGAATTAACAGATTTTAATAAGAACGTATTGGGAATGATGACAGGCACCAGCGGATCATGTGTGTTAAACAAAAACAATGAGGTAATTGCAAATAGTTATGGCGGACTAGCTATTCCCAATGAAGAAATAAAAAAGCAGATGGCGATGGGTTATCCATTGCTTAATAAATTGAATACAAAATATGGTGTGGCTTACGGAATAGGAGTTCCCATTCCTCTGATACAGAAAAGCATCATCGAGGCACTTAAAAATAAAAATTAGGAATGCCTTTTCCTTCGCCTCCTATCGGTGCGGTCACCGACATGCAGACTCTCTCCTTTGTTGGTGTTCTTCACCAACAAACACATTGCACTACCCCTTTGCATCCTGTCGGTGTTGTCACCGACAGATAGGAGTTTAGAAAATTCAACTTCCCTGCTTCGGCTTTCCTTTAAACTTTCTTCTCTGAAAATTCCGTTTCTTCCCGTTGCCTCCGCCTGTGCTGAAATTCTTTTTCTTCTTCGCTTCAGGAGCATACTCCGGAGCAGGACCGAATCCTTCCGGCAAGGCAATTTTTGGGATCACATCACCAATCAGGTTTTCAATGCTGAAAAATCTGCGTTGATCTTTTTCATTGATGAAAGTTACAGCGGTTCCGGTTGTCTCTGCCCGAGCTGTTCTTCCAATGCGGTGCACATAGTCTTCCGGATCGGGAGGAACATCCCAGTTAATTACTAAGCTGATTCCCTCTACATCAATACCGCGTGAAAGTACATCGGTACCAATGAGAATATTGATTTGCTTGTTCTTGAATCCGCGTAAAATTTCTTCACGTTCCTGCTGATCGAGGTCAGAGTGAAACGCACGTGCCGGCAGTCCCGCACGTTGAAAAGAGCCATCCAGTTTTTTCACCATCTCTTTGGTAGAAGAGAAGATGATCGCGCTCTTCCAGGGAACGGTTTTCAATACGTGCTTCAGCAACGCACCTTTTTGTTCATCATGAACAACATAAGCTTGTTGTACAATCCCTGCGGCTGGTTTGGCAATGGCGATATTGATTTCCTCCGGATTCGTTAAAATTTTATTAGCCAGCATGCGGATCTTCGGAGGCATGGTGGCAGAGAATAATAGTGTTTGTCTTTCTTTCGGGAGATAGCTGATGATGCGCACGATGTCATCGAAGAAACCCATGTCAAGCATGCGATCGGCTTCGTCCAGTATTAAATGCTGAAGGTGCTTAAGATTGATCGTGCCTGCGGCAAGCAATGCAATCAATCTTCCGGGTGTAGCAATGATAATATCAGCGCCAAACTCCAGTGCTTTTTTTTGCTGATCCCACGCTGCACCATCTCCACCACCATAGATAGGAATGGAGCTTACCCCCGTGAAATAAGCAAACCCTTCAATCTGCTGATCGATCTGTTGCGCTAACTCACGTGTAGGAGCAATCACCAATGTATTCAGATGGCGATGATCCGCGTGAATCATCTTGTTGATCACAGGTAAAATATATGCTGCTGTTTTTCCCGTTCCGGTTTGTGCACAGGCAATCACGTCCTTGCCACTTAGGATTATAGGCACCGCCTGCTGTTGAATAGGTGTCGGTTTGGTGTAGCCCATCGACTCCAGGCCATCCTGCAGTTTGGGATCAAAGTTAAAATCGAGGAAAGTCAATCAGTGTATGTTATCTGTGAAGAGCAATCTTAAAATACAAATATATCATTTTAAAAGGCTTAGTGTCTTAGTGCCTTAGTGGCCAAAAATTATTGGGCTCACTGGCCCAAAAAAAAATCGTCCTGCCACATTTCTGTAACAGGACGATACAACTATGTTATCTTTTATTAAGCTGCCTTTTGAACAGACTCCAATACAATTTCTTTTTTGCGCACAATCTGAATGATGTTCAGTTTGTCCAATACTTTGATCACAACGTAAGTCGGGTCGATCTCATGCCAGCGGATCCCACCGAAGTTGGCACGGCCACCGTTCTTGTGGTGATTGTTGTGATAGCTTTCACCCATCATTAAGAAATCTACCGGAAGGAAATTCTTGGAAGTATCCCCTACTTCAAAATTTCTGTAGCCATACTTGTGGGCAAACCAGTTGATAATCGCTCCGTGAATAGGGCTCATCAGGAAGTGAATCGGTAACAATAACCATAACCACCATTGTGTAGCATACATAGCATAAATCGTTACATAGCAGATACCCCAGAACAGGCGTGATGGCCAGGAGCGTGCAAACTTGTCGAACGATTCCCAGTTAGGAACTCCCTCCGTAAAACGCTTTTCAGCAATGAATTTTTTATTCGCGATGTCAGAGTAAATCGTTTTTGTTTTCCACATCATCGCCCAGATTGTTTCATCATACTTAGGTGAATGCGGATCATCTTCGGTATCTGCGAACGCATGGTGCATGCGGTGCATTACTCCATAGCCGTAAGGGCTTAAATAATTTGATCCCTGGAAAATCCAGGTCAATACATAAAATACCTTCTCCACAAACGGACTCATCGTTACCGATTTGTGTGACGCATAACGGTGAAGGAAAAAAGTCTGGAAGAAAAGGGAGAGATACCAGTGGGCAATAAAAAAAGCCAGAATGACAACCATTGTATTAAAAGTTAAAATTTAGGTCCTGTTAAACGTCATTGCGAGGAGGAGTGACCGCGCGTCACGACAACGAAGCAATCCCCTCCAGATAAGCTTGAATGACGATTCTAACTGTAAGACCGGTTTGTCTTCAGGTTGTGACAGAAAGTAGGAGTTATTTTAAGATTTTTTTGCAGAAGGCTCAGTGATGTCCTTTTTCAGCTCTTCCACCAGCTCAGTGGCGTTTCCGAAGTGACAGGCATCACGGAACGTCTTCATCAGCCCGGAGGTATCCGGCATGTTGAAGTGGATTTTATCCGTCTCCTCGCTCAGCTTTTTCTTGGCCCGCGAAAACAGCTGGCGGCAATGGTCTTTCTTCTTGTCGAGGGTCTTTTGGAGCTCCTCATAGTCGAAATCAAAACTTTCCTTGAGTACATAAACTGCCTTTTCGAGCGGCTCAAGCTTGTTTTGCATCACTTTAAAGGCAGCAGCCAGATTTACATCCAGATCCAGGTGTGAGAGGTTCGTCTCCTTGAATTTGGTGATCATCTCACCAAAATTGATCGAATCCCAGAGCTCCTCTTTCTTCTTGCGAAGGGTTTGAAGGTGGTTCAGGCAGTTGTTGGTGACCGCGCGGATCAGGTAGGCCTTGGTGTTCACAATGGTTTTGTGATCCACACTCAGCCACTTCATGAAGGTTTCCTGCACGATGTCTTCCGCATCTTGCTTGCATCTTACAATGTTGTAAGCAATGCGCTGCAAAAGCGGCTGATAAAGTGTGATGGTCTGCGCGTGATTCATGAAGAATTTGGTGTAAAGTTAATGCTAAAAAATGATTTATAAATAGGTGGTTAACCTGTTAAAAATCAGCTAACAGCCGTTTGTGCAAATCCTATATTTGAGTAATTATTTCCTCTCATCAAGATTTAATAATTAGCGCGCCTACATATCGATTTTAGAGCGAACTTTGTAACCATTTTTTGAATTATAGCGGTAATGGATCAGACACTATCATCAACCCCGGAGAAACGTAGTAAGCCCATCCTGAAGCAGGAGATTGCTTTTGCGTTGATCCATCTTGCGCCACTGGGTGCATTATATACAGGGGCTACTGCCTTCGATTGGATTTTGTGTGGCGCATTGTATGTGATGCGTATGTTTTGGGTAACAGGTGGCTACCACCGTTACTTCTCTCACCGTTCGTATTCTACCTCACGCTGGTTTCAGTTTGTGATTGCATTTATGTCTCAGACCTCAGCTCAAAAAGGAGCATTATGGTGGGCCGCACATCACCGTCATCATCATCGTCATAGCGATACACCGGCTGATCCACACTCTATGAAAATCTACGGATTCTGGTATTCACACATTGGCTGGATTGTAGGTCCCGACTTTAAGAAAACCGACTTCAAAACCATTGGTGATTATGCCAAGTATCCCGAGTTGGTTTGGCTGAATAAGTATCACATGGTTCCGGCTCTCGTTCTTGCGTTAACCTGTATGGCATTGGGCGGATGGGTGAATGGCGGAAGGGTCACAGCCATGGTTCCTACGGCTGGTTTCTCTACGTTGTTCGTTGGATTCTTTTTGAGCACAGTGATTTTGTATCACGGCACATTCTCAATCAACTCCATCATGCACAAGTTTGGAAAGCAGCGCTATGAAACAGGAGAAGAATCAAAGAACAGTGTGTGGTTAGCACTACTTACGTTAGGTGAAGGATGGCACAACAATCACCACTATTACGAAGTGGCTTCACGCCAGGGATTTTTCTGGTGGGAGATCGACATTACCTGGTATGTGTTGAAAGGAATGTCAGCCGTAGGGTTGATCTGGGACCTGAAAGGTGTGCCGAATCATATCAAGTACTCGAAGAATAAAAAGCATGCGCAGGAGTTGAGAAAGCAGATGGATGCTTCACGTCCTCCTGTTGCTAAATCAGAGACTACGAAAGAAGCAGAGAAGGATGTCACCGTCCACTGAGAATAACGATCAGAATTTTTTAGAGAGTGCGCGGAAGTTATTCCGCTACTATAAGGGGTTGGGTGAAAAAGCCATCGCTCAGTTAACGGATGAGCAGGTGCTGGCTCAGCCCAACGAAGCAAGCAACAGCATTGCATTGATTGTGCATCACCTCAGTGGCAATATGCTTTCGCGCTGGACGGACTTTCTCACTAGTGATGGAGAGAAATCGTGGCGCAACCGCGAGGCAGAATTTGAAGAAAGCTATGCGGATAAGAAAGCCATGATGGAAGCATGGGACAAAGGCTGGAACTGTTTGTTGGATACCCTCGATTCACTGAAGCCTGAAGACCTTTCTAAAATTATTTATATCCGCAACGAAGGGCAGAGCGTATTGGAAGCCATCCAGCGACAACTGGCCCATTACCCCATGCACGTGGGGCAGATTATCTATCAGGCCAAGGCATTAATTGGCACTGAATTCAATTCGCTCTCTATTCCGAAAGGCAATTCACAAGCCTACAATTCACAAAAATTCAGTGAAGAAAAGTCGAGAAGACACTTTACGGATAAGGTGTGATGTGTCAGCCTGAGTCACTGTCAGCCTAATCCCGCCAGTCGAAGTACTGTCAGTCTGAGCTTGTCGAAGGCAATGTTTATCTTAATTCAACCTGAGCCTGTCGAAGGCAGGTTTCGACAAGCTCAACCTGACAGCATCACTTCTTTTTCATTTTAAAGTTTCTGAAATCTCCTGCATTGATTTTTAACCGATCTATCTTTCCGGATGCATCACGACTGAATTGAAACAAGGCATCGTGTTCATAGCCGTAAAACAAATCGTTCTCAAAAGCAATAAGCGGTATGCGGATGATTCCTTTTCGCGCCACCAGTTTTCCCTTCTTGTTTTTAACCTTAATAGTCGCATGGGTGCTCTCATTCCAGAATGCTCCTTTATAGTCTGAACAAGTGATTGGCAATGCTTGATCAATAGCCCGAAATAGTTCTTTCGGATAAGCATTCCATTGATGTGAAGAATCGTGACGTATTCAGCGAATCGCTGAACATAAGTCGCGATGTTCCCCATTCATTTCTGAAGACGAAATGATCAGAAGAGAGTGCTGAATATTTTATTCCCGTCTGTGCGCGGGTGACCGCTCGAGAACAATGCCCATTGTCTTTCATAGCAATCTTCCGGAAACGCCCGGAGACCGTTGGGAGTAATCATATAATAAAGCCCGGCATGTTTGTCGAGCGCTGCCTTTGAAGGAGTGATATACGTTTCATCTTTTGGAAGAACAGCCTTGTGGAAATAGTCTTTCAGATACAATTCTCCGATGGCATTCCCCTTACCTTCTGTATCGCTGTAGCGCGAAGAGTTGGCCAGCACAATCACGGCTAAATCATGTTCCGGATAAAAAGTAATGATACTGGTATGCCCTCCGTCATCACCACCATGACCCACTCTGTGCACTCCGCGATCGCGCCATACATTGAGACCATATCCGTAACGTGTGCTGTCTCCATTGTTCAAATAAGAGGAGGAAGTGATTTTTTTGATGAGCGCAGGATCACTCTTTCCTAATTTGTTTGATTTGAAATTGGCTGCCCACAAAGTCAGGTCATCGATCGTACTAATCAGGTTGTGGTCACCTACAATACCTCCAAGCTTCGTTCCTCGTTTGAAATCTTTTCCTTTCAGGAAATAAGGATAGGACTCATTCACACCACGCATGTCAGGCTGATCGCGAAAGACAGTATGTGTCATCCCCAGCGGTTTGAAGATAGCACTGTCGGCAAACGCCCTTAACGTTTGTCCGCTCACCCGTTCTACAATATCTCCCAGCAAAATATAATTGATGTTGGCATACACCATCTCTGCACCCGGAGTGTAATTGAGATCTCGTTCTTTTGTGAGCAGCTGAATGATGAATGCTTTGGTGTTTCTTCGTTTGGGCACTTCTCCTTTCAGGTTCACTTTTCCGCCCAGCAAGGCCAGTACATAACCCTCTCGTATTCCACTGGTATGATCAAGTAGATTTTTTATTCGTACCGGTTCTCCAAAATGAAATTCAGGATAGAATTGATGAATGTCATCATCAGCAGAAATCTTTCCTTGCTCTTCCAGCAAGGCGATGCACATCGCAGTAAACTGTTTAGCCATGGAAGCGAGTTCAAATTGCGTTTCGGGAGTGTTGGCTTTGTGATGTGAGATATCAGCCATGCCAAACGCTTTTCGGTAAGTCACCTTTCCGTGATCGATGATCGCTACTGCCCCTCCGGGTGTGGCTGATCCATTCCAGCTGGCGAAAAGGGAATCGATCTTTTCAGCTGCTGGCTGGGCCTTTACATTGCAAAAAGAAATCGTGAGTAGACAGAAGAAGAACCATCGTAATCGGAGTCGAAGAGTCATAACCGCTTTTTAAATGCTAAATAATGACGGCCATTCTTCTCCATCTTCTCAAATCCGGATTTGAGAAGTGAAATCAGGCAATCAGACCTTCTTTATTGCCAATGCCCGAAGCATAAACCGATGGTGATACGCCTGTCATCGCTTTAAACACACGCTGGAAAGTAGCCTGAGAATTGAATCCGCACTCCAGGGCCAGGCCGGATAATGTGAGGTGACTGTAATGTTGATGATGAATCCGCTGCTTGAATTCTTCCACACGGTATTCATTCACAAACTCGTTAAATGTTTTTTGTTCCAGCTGGTTGAGTGAAGCCGAAATCTGTTTGGGAGTAACCTGAATGTGGTGTGCTACCTTCGAAAGAAGCAACGAAGGATCGAGATACAGCTTGTCTTTGCTCATCGCTTCACGAAGCAGCAAGAGAATTTCTTCACCGCGATGGGTATCAATGGAGGAGGGAGCAGCCTTACTTTCATGGGTCATGATAAAACCTTTTATACCCAGCCAGTAAATCAGTGCAGCCAATGGAATATAAACGGGATACCAGCCCACCGCTTCAATCCAGGCATTACTCCATGAAGGAATAACATAGGGCACCAGGTGAGCAAGCCACACCACCTGGAAATATAAAAATAAAGTAATGAACTGATGCGGCCAGCGATGCTTGGTCACCTCGTTTTTATTTTTTGCAGTTTCTGTTTGAATGAACCGGAAGGAAAGGAAAAGATAAAACGTAACAGATAACCATCGCGGGATGTCGACATACGTCATGTAGCTATCGCGGAATGAATGAAGATCGCTTTCGGAAACAGGCAATACATGAATCAGTAAAAGGATGGCCAGCAGCTGAGGGAAAATATCGATCAGCACAGGGGCGAAATGCCAGTATTGCCGTGGGGTGATCTTCCATTGAGGTGACCGGAAGCTGAGGGTAAAGAAATAAATCAGCGGCCCGATGGGAAGCACAACAATACATGGAAATACGCGGGAAAGGAGAGACCAGCCAGGAGACGAATACTTGATGCCTATATTAATCAGGTTTTTGTGGTGGTTGCCCAGCTAAATTAATAAGAGAAAAGCGGCCAGGTACCTGCGACTGTCTTTCTTTATGCTTTTGCTGGTCAGCAACATAGCACAGACAATAAACCCCTGAAGCGCGCCCAGAAGAATAATCAGGTTTGTCCAGGTCATGGATGGTTTGAGGGATTGAGGTGACAAGTTAACTA
>JBGATZ010000088.1:0-12727 GCA_044228905.1 Cyclobacteriaceae bacterium
CCACACATACATCGCACAGGCCGCAGTTAACATAGCTGACTTCGTCAAAATATTCCTGGATCACCTGCATGCGACAGCGATGCGTTTGAGTGGTGAACTCAATCATTGATTCCATTTTAGATAAATGGAGCTTCCTGCGTTCTTCCAGGTGTTCTCTATCTACCGGCAAACGATCAGCATCCTGCCGGGGTAATAGAAATGTAATACGAGGATGATCTGTGGCCGGTTCATAAATCAGGAGCTGCAGTTTATGCAACTGATCAAGGATTGCTCTCACTTCGCCATCGGTCATGTTGTTTGCTCTGGAGAATTGCTTTTCAGAGATGGCTACGAAATCGGAGAATAGTTCGCCACCGTAAACCCGCAAGAGCGCTTTGATGAACGGATCGAAACGGGCGTTGGCTACCTGAAACTCATACAGTTTCTTTTTGTCTATGTTAATATGAATACGGGAGGGCTGATAAAAACTCTCATTGAGCTGAATCAATGCTTCTTCTTCCAGTTTCTTTAATGCCGCATAAACGGGCGCTGATTTCAGATTGAAGCGAACGCAAAAATCCTCCAGGTCAAACTCAAAACTTTCGTTGGCACTACTTCCAATAGCAAGCTGGTAATAATTTGCCAATGCCTGGTACGTTTTTTTAAGTTCATCCAATCCGGGTTGTGATTGCTCTACTTTGTTGCGCAGGCTTTCTACATCCGTACTGTGATAAATGATTGCCGCATATGATTTTTTTCCATCTCTGCCTGCGCGGCCGGCTTCCTGGTAATACGATTCCAGATTTTCCGGAAGCTCCAGATGCACCACCACCCGAACATCTGCTTTGTCGATGCCCATTCCGAATGCATTGGTAGCAACCATGACACGGGATTTATTTTGTATCCACTCGCTTTGCCGGGCGGCACGATCCTGATGAGATAGCCCTGCATGATAAAATGTAGCAGAGATGCGTTGCGTAATCAGGAACTTCGCGATATCCTGAGTTCCTTTGCGGGAACGCATGTAGATGATTGTAGAGCCTGGAACCTTTCTGAGGATCTCTAATAATTTTCTTTCCTTGTTTTCTGTTTTACGTACTACCAGACTCAGGTTATCACGAGCGAAACTTTTTTGAAAAAGGGCAGGGGACTTTAAATGAAGGTGCGTGATGATATCGGTTCTGACTAACTCTGTCGCTGATGCGGTAAGTGCGATGAATGGAACTTCCGGCTTTACTTCACGTAACTCATGAATTTGTAAATAAGGAGGGCGAAAATCGTAGCCCCATTGTGAAATGCAATGCGCCTCATCGATTGCGACAAGGCAGACATTCATTTTTTTAACGCGCTCTTTGAACAGTTCTGTTTGTAGACGCTCGGGCGAGAGGTACAGAAATTTAACTTGCCCATACACACAATTATCGAGGAGAATATCGATTTCCCTGCGACTCATTCCTGAATAAACAGATACTGCAGAAATGCCACGCTCTTTCAATTGTTTTACCTGGTCCTGCATGAGCGCGATAAGCGGAGTGATGACCAGGCAAACTCCTTCTTTAATTAAGGCCGGCACCTGAAAGCATATTGACTTGCCTCCACCCGTTGGAAGGATAGCAAGCGTATCCTTTCCATTTAAAACGGACTGAATAATTTCATCCTGTGGAGGACGAAACTGGGTGTAGCCCCAATACTGCTTTAAGATGGATTCAGGTGTCTCCAAAAACATTTTCACTAAACTGTAAAATAAACAAAAAGACCCGAAGGAATAACCCCCGGGTCTTGTAAGTATAGTTGTCCTATACTTTTAAAGTGTCGGACAACTTGATTATTTCGAAGCAGATTGCAGCAGCTTTACCCCGGTGTCTCCCAAATGCTTGGTGAGGATACTTTTGTATTGGGCAGAGTTGGTGTATCCTCCGTTGGCTTTGAAGAATTCATCCAGCACCGGAGTCCAGTCGCTGTTGGTTGGCATAATAAATCCGAACTTTTCCGCTGACTGATCACCAACCGGATGACGTTTGAGTGATTTATGAAGTTCAATCGCTTCCAGATAAAATGCCAGGTCTAGGTAAGCGAACGTGTTGGCATCGGCAATAAGCTTATCCAGTGTTTCCTGACTAGTGGACGTAAATGTAATTTTCATTGCCGGAAAATGCTTTTGCTTCAATTCATTGATGCGTTTTTCGTTCAATGTTCCCTTTGCGGTAAGCGCAGTAAGCTTGGAAAATGTGGCAGGCAGATCTTCCAGTTTAGTTAATGTAGGTATCTCATTGTGTGTGATCAGAATGGCAAAATTGGTAATGAACGGAGGACTGAACTTTACTTCCTTCTTGCGCTCTTCGGTTATCGTGATATTACCAAGACCAAATACCCCACCTGAAGAAGTCTTTACTTTGTCATACATTCCTTTGAATGCAGAGCCATCTCCAACAAATGAAGAAGTTAGTTTTACTCCCTTTGTTTCGTTCACGAATTTGACAAAGTCGTTCATGATGTCTACGCAGATCCCGGTGAGGTTTCCTGCTTTATCTTTATAAACGAAACTGGGAGTTTCTACATAAGCGAGTGAAACAGTGCCCTGGCCAGCTGCCTTTGCTTTAGTCCACGAATCGCCCGAGTAGTTTTGCGCTACGCCTACCGATACGATAAGCATAAATGTAAAAAAGGATAGAATAGGTTTTAGGTGTGTCATAGGTTTGAAATAAAGACCATGTTAGTCACAACCAAACTAATAAACCAAGAGTAAGTAATATTGACGTGAGTTTTATCTAAAGATTACCATTTACCATTGCAGGTCCTGCTTATCCAGGAAGGCTGCTATTCCTTTTTTACAATCTTCTGTTCCTCTTGCAGTCGCATTCATGTGAGAGGCATGTTGTAACGCATCTTCGAGCGATAACGATTGCACTGAAGCGATCATCTGCTTGGTGAGCTCCATCGATTGCGCAGAATTATTTTTGATCAGCTTCTGTGCGAAGTCGTAGACAAATTGAGGTAATTGATCTCTGTTTATTGTTTGATTGATCAGATTCCATTGCACTGCTGCATCTGCGGTGATTAACTCTCCGCTTAATAACAAGTGTTTTGATTTTTGTTCTCCGATTTTACGAAGGAGAAAGATCATGACAATGGCAGGGATAAAACCAATCTTCACTTCCGTATATCCCAGCTTTGCATCAGGAACAGCAAAGGCAAAATCACAGACAGTTGCTAATCCACATCCGCCTGCCAGCGCATGACCCTGCACTTCTGCAATCACCACTTTTTTTAATGTATAAATCTGAAGGAAGAGCTCTTTCAGGTGGTTGGAATCTTCGAGGTTTTGTTCATAAGAAAATTGCTGGAGCTTTTGAAGATAAGCGAGATCTGCACCGGCACAAAAGGCATCTCCGTTTGCTTTCAATACGATTACCTTTACTGAGGAATCGCTCTCCGCTCTGGAGAAATTACTTTTTAGCTCTGCTACTAATTCAAAGCTCAGCGCATTTCTTTTATCAGGCCGGTTGAGGGTGATGTATCCTATCCGGTCTTTTACTTCATAAATAACTAAGCTCATAAATCTGTTCTTTCAATAAATGCACCTTGCTCCAATACCGAGTAGACGTTTGCTTTTTTATTCCATTCTTCTTTCATCTTGTCCGCATACCAGCTGGTATTGCTGCTGTCGAGAATAAGCTTCTCAAATTGCAGTGAACTCAATTGTTTAGAAGTCACGGAATTGTTCGCAATGATAACGTAATCAGATTGGATGTTTTTCGGAAGTACTGCTTTTTTCTCCTTGATCCAGAGTATTTTTTTATTGTTCCACATGAAATACTCAAAACCATTTTGCTGCTGGCCGGTAATGGTATCATTAACTGAAGCTACTCCGCAATAAACTCTGTTGGGACGGATATGAAACCGAAGCCGTTCTTCATCTGCTGTCAAGGATGAATCGGATAAAAACAGCGACTGACCTTTATGGATGAGGTCGATCGCGCTGTGACCGGGTACTTTGTAAATTACCAGGCGTTTTGCATTTACTTCCTCCTGAAAATGAGTCCATCCTTCAAATGAAAAAATAAAAGCAATCACTACAGCCGCCACTTGCAAATCGAAAAGATTTTTGTTCCAACAGGAAAATAATGCAGAAAATGATTCCGATCAACAGCCAGCACTGGAACGTGGTGAGGTAGACTCCGTTGATTAAACTGTACGGCAATTCTTCTACCAGGAAGACGCTTTCGTTTAGTAGTTTGATACTAAGATCAAGCAGATAACCGAGAAGGGTGGCCACAGGCGTAAGCCAATCGATCACCAATAAAAACACACCTAACAGAAGTACAGCAAACGAGACGGGTATGACAACGAGGTTGGAGAATAAGAAATAAACCGGAAACTGATGGAAGTAAAGAAGCCCCAAGGCGAATGTGGCAATTTGTGCCGCAATCGAAACACAGGTAATCTGCCAGATCCAATCGAGAACTTTATTTTCGGTCTCCCATAAATTATAGATGGGTTTTTGAAGGTAGACAATGCCAATCACGGCAATGTATGAAAGTTGAAACCCAACCGACATGATGAGATATGGATTGTAAATCAACAGAAAGAATGCAGAGGCGGCCAGCGTATTGTAGATATTGGACCTTCTTGAAAATGGCCGGGCAATGGCGATGAACGTAAACATGGTTACTGCTCTCAAAACAGAAGGAGAGAGCCCCGTGATGAATGCGTAGAACCATAAGAGAAGAATGCTTACGAAAGCCGCTACCCATTTACTCCACGATTTGGATTGAATAGGTTTAAGAAAGAAAAGAATCACCAGGTAAAGAATGCTCACATGCAATCCCGAGACGGAGAGGACATGCATCGCACCACTGGCCGAGTAGGCGTTTTGTAAATCGTTATCGAGTCCATCATTCACTCCCAATACTAATGCAAGAGCAATGGCCTGCTCCCGAGGTCGTGGTAAATGCTTACGGATGACGGAAGCTGCATGTTGTCTTGCTTGTGAAGCATAATATAAGAATCCTTTCTCTTCTGCATGCCTGACCAGTTTAATATCTGATGTCCGGATAAATTGCTGATGATAGATATTTCTGAATGAGAGAAACCGCCTGAAGTCAAACTCGTGCGGATTACCCGGGCCTTGTAATGGTGGAGGAGACCCTTTCACCAGAATCACATCACCATAGTTTAGGGAAATGGAATCTTTCTTTTTGGAGACATACAGTAATATCTTTCCAGTCACTTCTTGCCATGAAGAAGATTTCACGCGCACAATCTCGGCTTCCATCTTCCATGATTTGAGTTTTGATTCCGGTGTGGTAATGACTATTGCTTCATAAAACTCAATCGGTTCATGAAAATTGAGGAGGTGATTTTCTTTGCGTGAGTCGGTTCGTTGTAATAACACCAGGTAGCCAAGCAGCGTGACGAGTATAAGGCCCACGCTTCCGGAAACAAAAGCGAGCACTTTACTTCGTAATACAAACCGGGTGGTAAAGTAAGCAACGAGGAGAATAACGGCTGAAATAAAAACACCCTGCTCCGGAAGGAAGTCAGGTTGATAAATGCCCAGAAGGATGCCACAGATAAAAAAGAAAGTGACCCGAACCAGTACGTAAGGAATCCATTTGAGCATCAGGGAAGTTAATTACTTGCCCTGCGATAGTCAAGAGGATTAATATCCCTCGATGGCGATCGCTTTTGTTTTGGCAGTTCGCTCGCGCAAAGCTTTCGCCTCGGCATATTCTTCAGAAGACCACCATTTTTTTGCCAGATCTAGCGTAGGAAATTCAAGTACTACAATCCGTTTTGGATTCCAGTCTCCGTCTAATGTTTCGACTTGCCCTCCGCGAACAATAAATTTCCCTTTGTATGGGAGGAATGATGAGGGAGCCATTTTTTTATAGTCCTCGTATTCGGCAGGGTTTTGCACATCTACTTCCAGAATAATATATGCGGGCATACGTATGAATTATAGATCAGGTTAACGGTTCTCTTTTGCGTAAGCTTCAATAATGTCACGAACAAGACGGTGGCGAACTACGTCTTTTTCATTTAATTCCACAAAGCCTATTCCTTTCACCCCACTCAATATACGAAGGGATTCTTTTAATCCACTTTTCTGATTTCCCGGTAGATCAATCTGTGTGGTGTCACCGGTAATGATCATTTTAGATTCCGGGCCCATGCGGGTTAGGAACATTTTCATTTGCATGGGAGTGGTGTTCTGCGCTTCATCCAGCAGAATGAATGCATTATGCAATGTGCGTCCCCGCATGTAAGCTAATGGAGCGATCTCAATGATCTCGCGTTCCATATAATACTTCAGTTTTTCGTGCGGGATCATATCATTCAATGCGTCATAGATCGGCCTTAGGTAAGGATCGATCTTCTCTTTCAGATCTCCGGGAAGGAAACCAAGATTCTCACCCGCCTCTACAGCAGGCCGGGTAATGATGATTTTCTTAACGTACTTATTTTTTAGTGCACGAACGGCAAGAGCAACAGATACAAATGTCTTTCCTGTACCTGCAGGTCCGATCGCAAACACCAGGTCATTATCCTTTACTGCTTGTACCAGCCGTTGCTGATTGGCAGTTTTTACTTTGATCGGAGAACCTTTGGTGCCATATAAGATAATTCCATCGGGAGTACCATCCACTAATGGTTCTTGTTTCTCCTGAGAGATATAACCTTTTACATTCTCTTCATCTATTTTTCCGAACTGATGGAAATGATCGATCAGTGAATTTAGAATATCAGTAATCTGTGTGGTGTCTGCATCGTCTCCCCGTACCAGAATTTCGTTGCCGCGCGAAATGATCCTGCTTTTAGGAAAAGCAGCAGCAAGTTCGTTGATGTTTTTATTTTCAATCCCCAGGAAGTCCAGGAGGGAAATGTCTTCGAGTGTGATGGTTTTTTCGATCAATGAAGTAAAGTGGTTGAAATGATTTATTTTTGAATCTATAAAATTAACTAATAATCCGGCAAACTGTTAACTCACTTGCCGGTGTGAAAGTTCACTCATGGCCATCGTCACACTCTTAACAGACAGCGGGGAAAGCGATTATTACGTGGCAGCCATCAAGGCGAAGATTCTAAGTGTGAATCCTGGCCTTAACCTTGTTGATATCAGTCATAAAATTGGTCCTTGCGATATAGCCCATGGCGCTTTCGTTCTCCGGTCTGTATTCAGAGACTTCCCTAAGGGAACAGTGCATCTTGCCGGAGTGGACACCACGGGAAATAAAGAGGATGCATATATCGCATTGCAACTGGAGGATCACTTCTTTGTGGGTACCGATAACGGTCTGTTCTGTCTGATCAGTGACAAGAACCATTCTATTGTGGTTGACATTAATAAAATCACACCGATCCAGACTTCTTTCCCGGAGAAAGACATCCTGGCACCAGTGGCTGCGCGGTTGGCCAGCGGAGTAGCGATTACCAGTGTAGGAATTGCGTTGCCCGTGTTTAAGAAACTCATGAACCGTCATGTGAAGGCAAACAAGCGGATAATTTCAGGTCATGTGATTCGTGTAGATAGTTATGGCAACCTCATCACTAACATTCCGAAAGATGCTTTTGATACATTAAGTAAGGATAAGACGTATACCGTTCAGTTTGGAGGAGAAAAATTCAGACGCCTTCACACGAATTATAATCAGGCGGAACAGGGAGATTGCTTTCTCTTATTTAATAGTCTGGATTTACTGGAGATTGGAATTTACAAGGGTAATGCTTCCGAATTGTTAGGAATGGGCTATGATAGTCCGGTGAATATTAGTTTTGAAGAGTAGACATCAGACGTTAGTAGCAGATGATCATTCGAATTGTACGTATGCATTTTACCGAGGCCGGAGTGGAGGAATTCCTTGAAATTTTCAATGCACACAAGCAGTTGATCCGGAATTTTCCGGGGTGTTCCCACCTGGAATTGCTAAAAGACGCTGACGATCCCACCGTTTACACTACCCTGAGTTACTGGAATGCAGCTTCCGATCTGGAAAATTATCGTAAATCAGAATTATTCGGGAGTGTTTGGGGTAGAGTGAAAACATTGTTTTCAGAACGCTCTCAGGCTTTTTCTTTGGAGAAATTTATTGAACTGTAGATTGTGCAGAATTCAAAGTTTGCTCATATTTGCACCCCCGAATAGGGAGTATACTCAGCATTTGCCTTAGTGGCGGAACTGGTAGACGCGCACGACTCAAAATCGTGTACCGTAAGGTGTGCCGGTTCGATTCCGGCCTGAGGTACTGAAAACCCGCATTACCAATTGTATTGCGGGTTTTTTATTGATTCAAAAAATACCCTTTAAAATTAAATTGAGTTCAGGGATTTCGATTTGATTCCGGTCTGAGTAGTAGGTGAGAAGATTCGAACTACAATCAAGAATGTTTATCATTTTGGATTTTCATCCTACCAGTTAAAGATTGATCAGTTACTGAAATAAGATTATCAATGATCTCCATTTGGCTAATCCATTGATCAAATATCAACGATGTTATTTTTTATCGCGTAGATAACCAGACCAGCTACGTTATGCGAGCCTGTCTTCTCCAGCAGACTGTTTCGATGGCCATTCACTGTCTTCGGGCTAATGAAGAGTTTTTCAGCAATCTGTTCGGTAGTAAATTGCTTACACACCAGTTGCAATATTTCTTCCTCTCGTTTGGTTAATGATTCGCTACCAGAGGATATACTTCGTGGCTTGGGTTTTCTTCCAATATTATTCTGTATTGCTTTTAATGTTCTCATATTGATATATGAGCCTTTATGAAAAACAGAAGTAATGGCTTCCCGAACTTCATTGGGATTACTGTCTTTGACCAAATAACCATGCGCACCATGTTCAATCAGCTGTGCGATGAAATTCTCATCCTCATGGCCGGAGAGAATAATAATTTTAATATCAGGAAAGTGTTGACGTAAGGCTACTGTAACCTCTTTACCACCAAATTCTTTTTGTCCGTCTGGGGGTAATGACAGATCTACCAATATTACGTGAGGAATTGTTTCCAACGAGTTTAGTTTGCTAATCACATTATATCCTTCAGCGGACTCAAATATTACTTCCATTTCGGGCCAGGCGGAAAGAATAGCTTTCATGCCCTGACGAAAGAGAAAATGATCTTCTACCAAGCCTACCTGTATTTTGTCTGACATTCCTTGTTTTTTATGCGAGTTATAGTGGTATGTGCAACGATGCGTTGAATCCGCCTCCATGGTGATTGTTTATTTGGAGATTACCTCCCAATATATTTACCCGTGCTTCCATATTTCGAAAACCCTGTCCGGGATTGTAGTTCTCCGGAAGACCTTTTCCATTATCTGAATAGGTAAATAAAATATGTTCATGGTTTTGTATTAGCTGGATTCGGATATGTTTGGCATTGGCATGTTTTATTGTGTTGTTAACCATTTCCATACAAACCCGATAGAGTCCGCGTTCAACTGCAACCGGCCAGCGTTGGGAATCATCATCGGCAATCAGCTCTATTTTTATTTGCCTGGCATCGTTAGTCTGGGTGGCAATAGCACGAAGCGTTTTGATGAGGCCGAACTGTTCCAGCTGAGGTGGCATTAGTTCGTGGCTGATTCTTCTCATTGTGGCCAGGGCCGATTCTGTAAGGCTGCATGCTTGTTGTAGTCCTGCTTGTAAATTGTTTTTCCCTTCTTCTTCCTGAATTTGTACAATATGCATTCGTGCGATCGAAAGCACGGCTCCTAATTCATCATGAAGATCCTGAGCAATACGTTTACGTTCGTCTTCCTGTGTTTGAACCGTTGAAATCAGTAGCTGCCGATCGTACAAATATTTTGTCTTTTGCTTGCTGCTGTGGAACAAGCCTACAGCCGTAATAATTACCAGCAGAAATATAATTGAAATGGCAAGTAGTAAAACTTGCTGTGCTTTTTTTTGCTGATTAAGTAATTCTATTTCATTCTGAGATTGTCTCATTTCATTTGAACGTTCCATTACAGAGATTTTATTTCTGATTTCTCTGCTGAGGATACTATCACGTAAACTCACGTATTGTTTATGGAAATAGAACGCACTATCAAAATTCTTTTTTTGCGAATAAGCGTTTGCCATTGCCAATGCGTTGTTACAGGTATGTTCGACATTGCTTACTGATTTTGCTTTGGCCAATCCAATGTTTGCAAAATATAATGCGCTGTCCGGTTTGTTCTTTTTAAGATAAGCATTAGCCAGTATACCTTGTACCCAGGCTTGTAGTACCAAGTCATCACTTTGTCTGGCTAATTGAAGTGCGTCATTCGCATATTTGAATGTCAGGGAGAGATCGCCCATATGCAAATAAACGTCAGCGAGGTTAATATACGTCACTTCCTTTCGCGCTACTCCTGAGTCTAATTCAAGTGCTTTGTGATAATGCGCCAGCGCATCCGGATATTTTTTTTGTAGCCGGTGGTAATTTTCACCCAGGTTATTATGAAGCGCTGCAACTAAATGGTGGTCTGCCTGCATCTCCTTATAGGCCTCCATTTGTTTTTGGTAATACAGATTTGACATGTCATAGTTGCCAATGAGCGTATAAATGTGAGCAATCCTACCCCAGCTTTTAACCTGGCAATCAAAGCAATTTGCCTGAACTCCGCTGTTTTGTGATTTAATCACATAATCCATAGCATGGGCATAGTCGTTGAGGTTGGTATACACTTCAGAAGCTCTGAATTGTGAGATAAAAAGCAACTTTTTGTTGTCGCTCTTTTGAGCCAGTGAGTCGGCTTTTAATGCCCAACGAAGTGCTTGCCTGTTGTCTTTTTCAGAGTAACAAAGAGATAGTTCGAGCATGACTTTGAATTGTAAAGCATGATCACTTAGTTTCTTTGCGATATGATCAGCACGGATTAGCAATTGAACAGCTTCTTGCCTATTCCCATGGTAAAAAACTACTCTGGACCGTATAAGCAACGATTGTACTTCCCCTTGCTTGTAACCTAATTTCTGAGAAAGGGACAAAGCTTCCGTTGAGATTTTATCCAGCTCAGTAAGATCAGCCCCGGCATTGATTTCACTAAGCCTGTTTAGCCGATTGATTCGGAATGTATCATGTTGTGGATGATTCTTTAATTCCACTTTCAAATCCTCAACTTTGTTAGATTGTGAATAGAGGTTATTGGAAATCAAAAACATTGCTAACGCTATCCGGATAGAACCTCTCCATATCTCAAGGAGTATTTGACAGTAAGAAAATAGAGATATTAACATGAAGATCGGTTCTGAAAACTTGATGAGATTACTTGCCGGAGGAATCCTGCAAGTAATTTACATTTTTTTATGTCCCTTTACGGTACCAATGACAAAGGTGCTATCTATTGAAGTTAAAAGGAGTAGGTAGAAATAACTGTTTTTTAAATACAGGTGTTTATGAGGAGGCAATTCTATGTTTCCTCGCCCATCTTTACCAGTGCTCAGGCACAGTTCGCTACTCTGTAATTAATCTTTGAAGAATGAGATTTAAATTGTTCTTGATTGCCATCATTCTGATGCTATTCAAAATTTCTTTTGGTCAGGTTTTAAATCCCGGGCCAGCAGGATTGATACAACATGGAAGTGGATCACCACCTTATCTGGGCGCCCCTAATGCGGTGATTGTACGGGGAACGTATGCGTATGTAACCAGTCTGGCCACGCAATCTTTGGAAATTATAGATGTCACATTGCCCGGTACACCCTTTCATAAAGGAAGCATCACGAGTAGTGATAATCCCAACCTGATTGGAGCCCGCGCCCTTGCTATTGAGGGAGACTACGCTTACATCGTTTCAAGTAGTAATGACGCACTGGTTATTGTAGATATTTCAAATCCTGAAAAACCGGTTTTCAAAGGAGCTACTTTCTTTTCCCGGAATTTTTTCGTTTATGGTGGAGGTGTAGCTGTTAAAGGTGATTACGCGTATGTCACTTCCTTCTCTACCTCAACTACTGATATTGATCTTTCGGTGGTCGATGTTACGGACCCTTCAAATCCAGTTCAGATTCTGACATCGGGTAGTGTTCCGGCAACAAGCCTCAGCTATGCCCCTAAAGGAGTTTATATTTCAGGGAAATATGCCTACGTAATTAATTATTGGGAAAGCACTCTGAAGATTATTGACATCACTCAGCCATCTTCTCCTCAGATCACCGGAAGCCTGACAAGCGGAGGGAGTGTTAAAATGAGCGAGCCAATAGCTATTTATGTGAAGGATAGTACTGCCTTCATTACGAGCAGAGGAAGCGATGCCTTAGAAATAGTAAAAGTAAACAGCGGAATACCCACCCACGCTGGGAGTATCATAAATGGAGCTGGCGGATCAAAGTTAAATTACCCCTTCTCCGTATTTGTAGATGGAAACTTCGCTTATGTAGGTAGTTACGAAGACAATGCATTGGAAATTATCAATGTAAGTAATCCCGCAACGCCCACTCATGTCACAAGCTTATCAAACGGAAGTGGAGGTAGCATCTTGTCCACTCCACAGTCTGTTTTTGTATCCAACAACTATGCGTACGTAGCCAGTGAAATGGGCAATGCGCTTGAAATTGTTGATGTGAAGGTTCCTTCTGCTCCCACACACAAGGGGAAATTAATATCTGGATCGAATGGTGCTAAACTGGAAACTCCCAGAGCGGTGGTGGTCAAAGGAAAATACGCTTTTGTGGCAAGTCTTGCCAGCAAGTCTTTAGAAATAATAGATTGCAGTGATCCGCAAAAACCAATTCACAAATCCAGCCTCGTTGATGGAG
>JBGATZ010000089.1:0-12781 GCA_044228905.1 Cyclobacteriaceae bacterium
ATTGCGTTGGGTGCGGTGATTTCGTTGTTTGCGTGTGATCGATTGAATCTGAATGCAGGTGCGAGATCTACCTTGGCAGCTATGATTATTATTCTTCTTCATCAGGAAGGCACTCATTTATGGGATGCTGCCCTGAGTCGGGTGAGTGCAGTAATTGTGGGGTGCCTGATTGGATTAATAGTGACTTTTATTTTTCATGCGATTATAAAAGTGGAAACGCCTGCCCTCAATTCGGAATCTGAGAAGAAAGAAAAAGAAGGATGAATAAAGTTCATCCTTCTCTTAAAGAGTTTAAACTTTAGTCTTTTCAATCCATTTGTTGATTCGCTCTTCCAATGTGCTTAATGGCAATGAACCGGAATCTAAAACCTGGTTATGGAATTCTTTGATATCGAATTTATCGCCTAGTTCTTTCTCTGCTTTCGCACGCAATTCGAGAATCTTCAACTGACCCATTTTATACGATAATGCTTGTCCCGGATTGGCCATGTATCGTTCTATCTCTGAAATGATGTTTTGTTCGCTGGCAGCTTCATTATCTTTGGAATATTGAATGGCTTGCTCGCGAGTCCAGCCTTGTGAGTGCATGCCGGCATCAACTACCAAACGAATTGCTCTGTGCATTTCGGAAGTAAGCATTCCAAAGTATTGATATGGATCCGTATACAATCCTAATTCTTTGCCCAATGAT
Organism: Cyclobacteriaceae bacterium; assembly: GCA_044228905.1. Lineage (GTDB taxonomy): Bacteria > Bacteroidota > Bacteroidia > Cytophagales > Cyclobacteriaceae > ELB16-189. Next base: position 692 of record JBGATZ010000089.1, read on the forward strand.
TCTGTGTATAAAGCCCACCCCTCGGTGTATGCACCGTAATTCAGGAATCTACGGAAGTCAGGCAATGATTTGTTTTCAATCTTCAGCATGATCTGGTAATGATGACCTGGAATTGCTTCGTGGAGGAATAAATCTTCTGTACCAACAATACTGTATTTCTCTGGTTCTGGTGAAGGGAAATAGAATACACCCGGCCTTGTTCCATCTTCTGATCCTGCATTGTAGTTTGCAGCAGTGGTCTTTTCACGGAACGCTTCGATTCTTCTTACTTCAAATCCGGCTTTGGGTGCTTTTGCAAAAAGCTTCGTCAGATTAGGCTTCATCTTATCATGAATTGCATTGTAATAGGCAATAATCTCTTCACCGTTCTTGAAAGGCATTAACTTTTTGTCATTACGAACATGATCGAGGAATGCTTTGAGATCTCCTTTAAATCCAACCTGCTCTTTTACTTTTTCCATCTCTTTTGAGATGCGTTCTACTTCACTTTTTCCAAGAGCGAAAATTTCATCCGCAGTTTTGTCCGTAGTTGTATATCGTTTTATTGAATAGGCATAGAATGCTTTCCCATCCTGAATACCATCAATACCGGATGTTTCGCGACAAGCCGGAATGTATTCCTTTTCAATAAACTCCTTCATCTTCTTATGAGTAGGAATAATTTTAGTCTCGATGATTTCGGTATATGCTTTTGTTAGACGCTCTTTGTCTTCTGCAGAAAAATCAGCCGGAATGTTTTTAATCGGAGCATAGAACAGAATCTCCTGCGCAGGTCCGTGATCGAAGTTGCCTAATTGAGTAACTACTTTCTGGGCCAATACTTTCGGAATGGTGTAACCAGTAGCCATTCCTTTCTTCATATTTACTATGGCAGTATCGCACCAGGCGAGGTAGCCATTCAATCGTGATAACCAGTTGTCGTAATCCTTAACTGTTTTGAAAGGCTGGTTGCCAGTACCACTTCCCAACTGTGCTACTGTCAATGTCAAAGAACGGATCTGTGAGATTGGCATCAGGTAGTCCTTAAACTTCTCACCTTCCAGGTTACGCTCACACTCATAAAGTAACAGATCATAACTGAGTTGGTCATTTTCAGTGAGCGCATTTCTATCAATGGCTTGCAATTTTTGCTTATAACTTTCATAGAAGTCACTTGCCTGTTTGCGATAAGCCTGTGTGATCGTGTTTGGTAGTTGATCGTTGTATCGGCTGTCACCTGCACTGGTTGCACTCAGTGGATTTAGTTTCAGATTGTCTTCATGATAGTTGTGCATTAAACTATCGAGGCTGACTTGCTTTGCCTCTTCTTTCTTTGGAGAACATGACCATAGCGCCATTGATGCCAGGATCGCGATTACAAGTATTTTCTTCATGGCTTATTCAAAATTGATTTAGGAGACTTAATTAATTTTTGGCGTCATTGATTTCAATCCAATAACCATCCGGATCCTGAAGCCAGAGTTGTTTTACTCCGTCCACGCGCGTAGTCACCTTCATCTTGTCTCCACGCACATCCTGCCAGGTCAGTTTATTCTTCTTGAGTTTCTCAACGAAAGCATCTACTGAACCCACGCTAAAACATGTATGCTGATTAACAAAGTATTCCTTCTTTTCGGTAGCACCTTCAATAATGTGAAGTGAAACTCCCGGTCCGGTTCTTAGCCAAACGTGTTTGCCATCGTGAAAGGGCTCAGGGATTGTATCCAGGCCAATGATCTGTTCATAGAAATAAGCTGATGCTTTGATGTCTTTAACAAATACAGCGGTGTGATTGATTCGGGCTTTGGCTTCTGCCTGAGCGAATGAGCTTTGTGTGATTGCCGTGCCGGCTATCATCAAACAAATAGTTATGATCTTTTGCATAACTAAATGTAAATCTTCTTTATAGCACACGAAGATTTTTTCTGTGAATGGTAGAATACTACGATTCTTGTGTATTTACCATAAACATGGCTGTGGGAACAAATCGTTTAAACAATTCATCTTTGAGAGATTGCTCAACAGGGAGGCTGGTGATCGCAGCAGACATACACGAAAGCCATGCTACCGCATGATCGTCTGTAATTGGATGTGGCAGGTGGCGAGCCCGGAGTTGTGGATGACCGAATCGCTGAGAGTACAGGGCCGGCCCGCCCAGAAACTGAGTGAGAAATAAACGTTGTTTTTCCTTGATTTCGTTTTTATCGTTCTTGAAGAGTGCAGAGATTTGCTCATTTTCAAAAACCAAATCGTAAAACCGATCTACTAATGTTCGTAGGTTTTCTTCTCCCAGTTGTTCAAATAAAGTTGATGACATTTTACGGCACTTCTCAAAAGCCCGCACAAAAGTAGTTTATTTGATTCAGGATGTTTTTCTAGATGCAGATTATTTAACCGCTGCAATAAAACCACCTAAAAAGTTCTTAAAATAAAAAGTCCGGACCTGTTCTGAGCCGGACTTTTTCTAATGTGATAAAATGAATCAACTACCTAATGCATCGCTTATGGATTTGCTGTAGCTGTATTTTGATCAACTACTTTTTCTTGTACAACCACCTCTTTTTTCACTTCCGGTTTTACTTCGGCTTCTGCAATGCGTGCCGATTCTTCAAACTCTTTTTGCATACCACTCACTCCCTCTTTGAATTCTTTCACTCCTTTGCCTAGCCCTTTCATGAATTCAGGTATTTTTTTCGCTCCGAAAAAAACAAGAATAAACAGCCCAATGACCATAATCTCCTGAAAGCCTACTCCACCCAAGAACAACAATATTGCATTCATAACGATAAGGTTTAAAATGGGAACATTCCCAATGCATAACTACGTCATAAATGATAAAACCGTGCCCTGATTGAACTTAATCTACTGGCATATTCGATGATCGGCTTGTGAAGGCGATAACAGGCCAATTCACGATTTATCGGGAAGTACATTTTTAAGCCGATTGTGGATTGCCAAAAAGTCAGGCCGGGCCGATACATTTTCATTCATACAGTCGATAAGGAGATCATTAAGTATGGTAAAGGAATTATTTTTTGTATCGCTGCAATGTGATAGCAGATCTTCTACCAAACAACCAAATGCCCTTACTTCCAGCCGTTGAATCAGCGGACCGGTGTCACCATCTGGATTATAAAAGGACGCGGCCCCAAAGTCGCTCAATAATGGATGAGCATTTTCATTTATTAAAATATTGTGTGCGTATAAATCTCCGTGCGAAATTCCTCGCTCATGCAATCGCACAGCAAGCTCGGCAGCTCCTGTAGCAATGTTTATAATCTGCTTGATAGAGAATGAGGTCTGATCTGGAAAAGTATCGCGTGTGCAGGTTTTAAGACTGGGGGGGTTACCAAGGTTTTTATATGATTTGGGAATTAACTCAAGCACCAATCCATTTTTAAATTCGGGATGATTAATGATTTTTCCCATTGCCCTGATCAGGTTTGGATGTTCCCCGGCATGAATGCATGTATTCATTTCGTCTTCTGGTAAGCCATCACTGGTTACTTCACCTTTAAATACTTTTACCGCGACCTCTCTTTCAACTTGTTTTTTATCTCTCCACAAAGCTTTATAAATCAGCCCGGAAGCCCCTTCGCCCAATTGCTCTTTTATGGATAGTTCATTCCATGATATTGAAATTAATTGATCAGTAATATCAATTGATGGATTGAATTCATTTCCTGAAAATGCAAGCCAGGATAATCTTGGCAATGAAAGCAGCCAGTGGGGAAATGCAGTTAGCTTGTTAGCTGAAATACGGAGTAACTCTATTTTTTTACAAGCCGCCATTTCGTCTGGTAACTGTTTGAGCAAGTTACCAGCAAGAGCAACTTTCTGAAGATTTTTACATTTGCCGATGGATCTTGGCAAACGCTCTATCCGATTGTTTGTGAGAATTAACCATCGAAGAGAAGGAGGAAATGCATTTTCTCCAATCTGTTTGATATGATTGGCTTTGAATCCAATCATTTCCACTTTTTCACATTGACCCACTACATCGGGTAGTTCAGTGAAGAGATTATCAGATAGAAAAAGAATTCTTAATTTTTTTAACTGAAACAGGTGGTCAGGTAAGGAAGAAAGTTGATTACCGGCCAGGTCAAGAATTTCCAGCGACTCAGAAAGATCAAATATCTCCTCAGGGAATGCCGTGAGGTTGCAAGAAAGTTTAAGCTGCGAAATGCCTTTGAGTTGCCCTGAGCGAAGTTGTTCTAATGAATGCACATACAAAAATAATTCATTGGATGTGCAGATAATAAATGGGGAAGAAAGATATCCTGTAAGAAAATAACAATCCTACAAAACCGGAATCAGATTGAGCGAAGTGAGATTGCGCGGAATGCGAACCAGTTCTTTTTGCTTTGCCATTATATCATCCAGAGAAAGACGCAACTCCTTATGATAGATTCCATAAATAAACTGCCACTCAGTTCGATCCATAAATCCATCAGCATTGGCTACCACACACAACCACGCTATACACCTTACCTGTTGTTCATGGTCAAGCTTCTTTAACTGTGCCATGCTTTCTGCATAGATAGTGGAGGTCTCTCTGCTTCTGAGTAGCGTAAGCTGAACCTTAAACTCATCTGCGACAATCCCCTCAGTTTTCACCATTTGATTGCCCATGGCAATCTCGATCTCGTTTACTTTGCCATCTGCATGAATGAAGAGAAAGTATAGATTAGTGAGGTAATGTGATAATAATTCATGGTTGTTTGGGATATGCTCCAATCTGCTGCAAAAATAAACCCACCCACAAAGTTTGAAAAAACCTGGTTTGTCGAGTTTCCTGAGAAATCGTCCTAAAATGGGATAGTGAGCCTTTATTAGACACTTTTAAAATGTTCATAAGGGGCACTAATCTGTCTAATTCTTTTTCGAGCGCAGGCGTTATTCCATCTATACTGATTGCGCCATCGCCAGGTGAAAAACTTTTAGCGATAGAGAGAGCATAGTATCTCCAGTCGTCTGCTTTTATAAATTCTCCCAGCACATCTTCATTTTGAAACGAGTTTGCTTCTTTTTCTTCGCCAAAAATTTCGATCCGGTATTCGGTACCTAAACCGGTAAGCAACTGAAAGAACCTGGTCTTGTACTCCTCATTATTCATTTGAACACGAAAATATTCGCGATCATTCTTTCCGCTATTGATCTCGCTGTTCAGGGCAATGCAAACCTCTTTCTGGCGGATGCTGATCGTAATTGTCATGAAGTCTTGTGCTGAGATGGGCTCTGAAATTTTTTTTAACTCCGCATCGCGTCTGCCAAAAGAGATCGAAAGTGAATGAGCGTTTTGATTGAAGGGATTTGACAACAGCTGGAGTTTCAGAAAACTAATATGTCTTGAAAGCTGTTCGCCAAGTTCATTAAGTTTTTGCTGCAGTTTTGTTCGTTCTGCAATAATCTCCGGAGTCTGAAGAAATGAATTCGCATTGCTGAGAATGAGATAATCTTCTTTTTTGAAGTATTGATTTTTAAATTTAATCCCATCCCATGTAAAGGTGCGGGAAGCCATTTCCATCATCTCTCTTTTTTCTTTCCGAGATGCAATTTCTCTTTGTTTAAGAGAGGGATATATTAAATCGTATCCATTGATGATCTCTTCGGTCAATGACTCCGCATATTCATAGTGGCCGATGAACCAGGACTTCAATGCCTCAATCTCTTTTGGATCAGTAATTTTCTCAAAAATCTCTTCGTTATCTTTCAGCCCTTCCAGGGTGAATTGGCCCGACCCGACAAACGCCACCGACTTCCGAAAGGGCAGGTCGAAAATATAGAGATTGGCATGAAAGATACTTCGTGTATGTACTCTTAACAGGATTCGTTCCTGGTAATGTTTCCAGATTCGTTTCAATACCCCCGGAGATGTCACTACATCCAATCCGGTAAGCAGTTCCATTTTGCATTTTGGTGGAATGCGCGACCTTATGAAATCAAAGCCAGTGTCTGAAATGGCAGCTGTAGCGATGTAGCAGTACTCTGCCTGATTTAAAATTTTATCATTAATAAGAGGAACGGCAAGTTTCTTGACCAGCATGCGCAAAAAATTTGTGCAAGCTAAGACTTGTTGCCTTAAATATCGGATGAGCTTCCGGAGATTGGCCGGATAAATTTTTTATCGATATAGTTCAATACAAGAATAAATACGATTCCAAAAATAATCAGACCGGGATATCCTTTGAGAAACGAATAAACGCCTAAGGTTGGCTTGAATCCGACCAGAACAATGGCTACGATTGCTCCAACGATAAGTAAGAAGATACCGCCAAAAAACCACCAGCCTTCGCGTGAAGATTCTCTGGCATGTTGAGCAGCGATGCGTTGAATAACCAGGTCTTCAAAATTGGAATGTAAAAAGAAATCTGGTTCGCGCTGAAGTGAAGAAAAAACCTTACGATACGACTCTGCGTCCGCAGAAGTATTTGTTTTGTCTCCCTGCTCAATCTGTTTTTGTAGTTCTTCGTCTTTCATATCCATTCTTCTTTACCCAGATATTTCTTCACTTTTTCTTTCAGCAGATTTCTGGCCCGGAAAAGATAATTCTTTACGGTTCCTTCGGGCATCCCGGTGATCTCTCCGATCTCCCCATAGTTCTTGCCATCCAGGTGATATAAAGTTAGCACTGTTTTATACTGAATGGGAAGATGATCAATTAATTTAATCACGTAGTCCTCCATATCCTGCTCAGCCAGCGAATCGGCCTGTTCATCTGCTATAAAATGCGTGGTGAAACTTTCCTCGTCAGGAATGTCACTCACTTCTATTTTCTTTTTCCTGAGGTGATTAATTGCATGCCTGTAAGCGATGGTCGCAATCCATGTGCTCAGCTGAGACTGGAAGTTGAATTCGCCAATCTTCTCATACACCTTCATGAATACATCCTGACAAAGCTCCTCACGGTCTTCAGCACGATCAATCAGGCGACCAACCATGTGGGCCACAAGTCTTTCATTTTGCCTGATCAGCTGCCTGAAAGCCTGCACATCCCCGCCCATAATGCGGGAAACTAAAGCCCTATCGTCTGTCATTGGAGTGTGAGACACGGTTTCAAGTTAGAATGTTGCAGACAATAAGAAGAAAAATAGATGCTGGATTCTTGATGCAGGGAATAGCTGCCAGAATCCGGTATCCAGAATCTTTTTGATCAAAGTGAAAAGATTTTGAGAAAAGCTGCAACATCCTCGTGCAACCCCGTGTCTTACGCTCCAAAACCAAGAAAATAAATTTAATTTCAATATTATGGACGGCTATTTAAGAGACATATTGATGCCACCCGCTATCATGGGAAGCCTGGGTGCGGCAGTTTACTTTTTCACTAAAACCATTACAGATTATGGTTTGAAAAAGAAGATGATTGACAAAGGAAAGAAGATGATTGACAAAGGCTATGTGAATGATGACACGCAAGCCATTTTCAAGCAACATCAGGCTACGGATAATAAATATCCATCATTGAAATGGGGCCTGATCATTTTCTTTGCTGGTCTTTCACTCATTGTTATGGAATATGTGCCGGTTGCCCCGGATTCACCGCTTCCTTACGGTTTGTTTGCACTCTGTGTATCACTTGGATTTTTGATTTACTATTTCGTAGTCAAAAAAGATTTAAAGTAAATAAGCGGAAATTTCATTTGTTACCTGATTGTTTAATCATCAGGTAACAAAGTGACTCTTTTCTCGTCCTCCTAAAAATTCACTTTTATGTTTAGAAATTATTTTAAGACTGCACTACGCAGCCTGTTAAGACATAAGTTTTTCTCAGCCATTAATGTTTTTGGTCTGGCCGTAGCCATGACCATCTGTATGGCCATCATTATGCTTGTTGCAGATCAGATGATGTACGACCGCTACAATACCAAACGCAACCGTGTTTATCGGATCAATACCATTCCGATCGGACAAAATGGAGAAAAACGAAATGAAACAGCTACTACGACATTGCCACTTAAGGAAGAACTGCTGGAGAATTACACCGGCATTGAAAAAGCAGTTCGCATAGTACGTGGTTTTGGAAACATGTGGCTGGAGATTGAACAAAGTGTAAACATTCCTGTTGCAGGTTATTTTGTCGATCCTGAAATGCTGGATGTGTTCGAATATGAATTGGAGTATGGTGATAAAAATACTGCACTGAATGAACCCTATTCAGTGGTGCTGACTAAAAAAGCTGCAAAAAAACTTTTTAAACAGGAAAATCCGATTGGAGAAATGTTTAAGGTAGGAGAGCAGGGTTTGTTTAAAGTAACAGGTGTATTGAAAGAGACCAACAACAAGTCACACATTGTTTTTGATGCACTGGCGAGTTTATCTACTGTAAAGAGCAATGAATCAGATAAACGCCATGAAGATTTAACTGACTGGTTTCAATACACATCAGGATGGGTATATGTGGAATTAGAAGAAGGTAAAACGCTGGAAGACATTAAGCCTCATTTGAAAAAGATTGAGAAGGATCACTTTACAAAGATTACCAATCCGGACACACAACAACGCGTAGAGTACAATGCACAGTCTTTAATGAGCATTACCCCCGGACCATTTATCAATAATCCGATTGGTCCATTCCTTCCCTGGATTTTCATTTACTTCTTTGCCGGATTAGCCGGTGTAGTAATGCTTACTTCGTGCTTCAACTTCACTAATTTGTCGATTGCCCGTTCATTAACACGTGCGCGTGAAATTGGCGTACGTAAAGTAACCGGAGCAATGCGCTGGCAGATCTTCGTACAGTTTTTGTCAGAGTCGATTATCGTTGCTCTTTTCGCATTAGTTGTAGCGGTATTATTACTCATTGCCAGCAAGCCATTGATGATGCAGTTGAGTTTTGCCCGAATGATGAAGTGGGATCTCGAAGCCAATTATTTTATCTATGGAATCTTCTTTGTGTTTGCTATCGTAGTGGGCATCCTGGCTGGACTTTTCCCTGCAGTTGTGATGAGTGGATTTCAACCAGTCAAAGTGTTGAAAGGCTTTACAAGCATGAAACTGTTTTCAAGAATGGGGTTGAGAAAAAGCTTGCTGGTGGCCCAGTTTGCATTCTCACTCATCTTTATTCTGTCCGTGATCGTTGTTTTCAATCAGTTACAGCTGTTTTTGAAGGCTGATCACGGATTTGACATGAATAATAAAGCGATTGTTTATCTGAGCGAATCATCACCTGATGCATTGAAGACGGAACTACTGAAATATAATAACATTGAAAATGTTTCAGCTGCTTCGCATGTGCCCGCAGCCGGGAGCAGTTACGGAGAAGGATTTAAAAAATCGTTAGATGAAAAGGACTGGACGAGCCTTAACTACTATGCAGTAGATGAAGATTATCTCAAAAACATTAAAGTAGACATGGTAGCCGGTAACTTTTATAAACCGGAAGCGGGCGAATCAAATAAGAACTTCATCGTGATCAGTGAAAAGGCAGTGGAGACATTTCATTTTAAAACATCAATGGATGCGATAGGACAGGAGATCATTCGCCAGAACGATTCTACCCGACTGCAAATCATTGGAGTGATGAAGAACTATAATCACCAATTATTGATGGAGAAGATGGATCCGCTGGCATTGATTTATAACCCTAAAGAGTTTAAAATCCTGCAGGTTCAATATACAGGCTCGTTTAAGGAAGCCGGTACATCTATTGAAAATGCATGGGCTAAAGTTAATCCAAGCCTGAAAGTTGATTACCGCGATTTTTACGAAGAGATTCACAAGATTTATGACATCTTTTTTGGCGACCTGGTAAATATCCTTGGAGTGATCTCCTTCCTCGCTATTATGATATCCTGCTTAGGGTTATTAGGAATGGCAACGTACACTACTGAAACACGCATTAGAGAAATCTCCATTCGTAAAGTATTAGGAAGCAGTAACGGATCGTTGATTTATCTTCTTTCGAAAGGATTTTTCGTAGTGCTTTTGATCGCCATTCTGATAGCCGTACCGGCAGCGTACTTCATCAACACACTGTGGCTGGAGTTACTTGCTTATCACGTTTCGGTTGATGCGTCAGTGATCTTTTTAGGAGTACTCTTCCTGATTGTATTTGGAGCGCTCACAATCGGATCACAGACTTTACGGGCTGTCACTATTAATCCGGTGAATAATCTGAAAGAGTAAAACGCTCAGATGAACTTATAACAAAATGTGCCAATGAAGAATATTCTTCATTGGCACATTGATTAATGAACGATTAATAAATTATTTAAAGTGCTTTAATCGCACTACTTCATCCGATCTTAAAAATCTCCACTGCCCTCGTTTCAGATCTTTTTTATCTAATCCTGCATAAACTACACGATCCAGTTTCACCACATCATATCCCAGAGATTCGAAGATCCTGCGCACAATTCGGTTCCAGCCAATATGAAGTTCAAGGCCTACAGTTAATCCATCGTCACTTACAATCGCGATATCGTCCACAACGGCCTTACCTTCTTCCAGGTGGACACCGTCTGCGATTTTTTGGAAATCGTTTTTGGTTAACGGCTTATCCAGCTCTGCTTTATAAATCTTCTTAATGTTGTAAGAAGGATGTGTCAGCTTATCGGTAAGATCACCATCATTGGTTAAAAGAAGTAGTCCGGTTGTATTTCTATCCAGACGACCGACAGGATAAATCCGTTCTTTGCAGGCGCTGGCCACAAGACTCATCACCGTATTGCGTTCCTGTGGATCATCGGTTGTTGTAATGAATCCTTTTGGCTTGTTAAGTAATACATAAACAGGCTTCTCCGCCTTCAGCTTCTTGTCTTCATGACGAACATCATCGGTAGGTTTTACTTTATAACCCATTTCAGTAATGGTTACGCCATTCACAGAAATCAATCCCATCTTGATTAATTCATCTGCTTCTCTGCGCGAACAAACACCACTATTAGAGATGAATTTGTTAAGACGAATCAAGCCGTCATCCTCTTTCTTTTCTTTGGCCTCTGATCGAACAGGTGCGTTATTCTGATTATCGATTCTGTTCTGAACAAAGGATTTCTTCTCCTTCTTTTCTTCGGGCTTTGCTCTTCTAAATGAGGGACTTTCCCTTCTTTCAGATCTCTTACCATCACGATCACCGTAACCTCTTACAGAGCCGGATGAATTAGAGAAACGCTTTGGTTTATCCGAAGATGAATCATCGTCTCTTCTTTTATAAGGTCTTTTTTCGCCACCTTCTGATGAAGAGAAACGCTTAGGTCGTTCGTAAGACGAATCCTCTCTTCTTCCATAAGGCTTTTTGTTGTCACGATCTCCGTAGCTTTTTGAAGGTCCGGATGATCTTGAATAACGCGGACGGTCGGAGGATGAGTCCTCTCTTTTCTTATAAGGTCTTTTCGTTTCGTTATCTCCAAAGCTCTTTCCCGATCCTTCTGATCTTGAAAAACGGGGATGCTCTGATGAATCATCATCGCGCTTTTGTCTATAAGGTTTGGTGCGATCACCATCACGTTGCGGCCGGAAAGTACTCGCAGCACCGCCCGGAGAACGACCTGATCTTTTTTTATCTCCCTCATCTCGCGTACCGCCTTTGCCTTTTGTCTTTCGGAATGCATTTTCAGCATCTGTTCTTTTTCCGAAAGAACTCTTCCCTGATTTTTTTTCTCTTGCCATAATGATTCAATTTAGCCACAAAGGCCTGCGATTAGAAATGATTTGTTTTAAAATAAAAACGCTCCGATGAAAGGACCGGAGCGTTTCTGTTTTTTTCCTTGTTTTTTATTGATTTTCAGGAACCTCTCCGATGGTATTGGTTTCCTGAGTAAAGTCTTTTGGAGTAGGCAGTTCATTGATGTCGTTGATGCCGAAGTATTCCATAAACTTGGCGCTTGTTCCATACAACATCGGGCGGCCAATGGTTTCTGCTTTTCCGCGAATCTCAATCAGTCCCTTATCCAATAATTTCTGAATGGCATAATCACAGTTCACTCCACGGATGTTTTCCACTTCTGTTTTGGAAATGGGTTGTTTATACGCCATGATGGAAAGTGTTTCCATTGCTGAAGTTGACAATCTCTTTTTAGATTGCTGTTTCAACATGATGGAGATACTTGCCTGGTAAGCAGGTTTAGTTAAAAACTGATAACCGCCACCACCTCTGAATAGCTGGAAAGA
>JBGATZ010000090.1:0-1739 GCA_044228905.1 Cyclobacteriaceae bacterium
TTTCCACATTGTGCGCTACCTGAATCAGGTTGTCCAGTTTTACACCCTGACGGATAATGGTAGAGTCGCCATACATAGTAGCACAGTCGATAACCGTGTTTGCTCCAATGGCTACGTTATCTTCAATGATTACATTACCGAGTTGAGGAATGGTTTTATAAGATCCATCCTCCTGAGGAGCAAATCCAAATCCATCGCTACCAATAACTGTACCCGAGTGGATCACGCAATTTTTTCCTACCTGTGTGCCTGAATACAATTTTACGCTGGCGTGAAGAATCGTATTGTCTCCGATTACCGCATTATCGCCAATGAATACGTGCGGATAGATCTTCACATTGTCTCCGATCCGAACATTACTGCCGATGTACGAGAATGCACCCCGATAAATATTTTTTCCAACTGTTGAATTATCTCCAATGAAGCTGGGTTGTTCAACTCCCGACTTCTGAAAATTGATCATTTTGTGATACTCTTCCAGCAGTACAGTGAAACTGTTATAAGGATCTTCAACCAGGATAAGTGATGTGGTGATTTCTTTACGGGGAACGAAATCTTTTTTTACAATGACAGCGCTCGCCTGGGTGCTGTAAATGAATTGTTCGTATTTTGGATTGGAGAGAAAAGCAATTTGTCCGGTTTTTGCATCCTGGATTTTTGCAAGCATGTTAATTTTTGCATCTCCATTCCCCTGCACCTCTCCGCCCAACATGCCGGCTATTTGCTTAATGGTAAACTCCATTTATGATCCGTTAAAAAGTGGTTAGCTAAGAGTTAACAAATTCAAGGCAAAGATATGTTTTTGGGCCAGCATAAATAGTTTTTTTTGACGATTTTGCTAATGGCCTTAATGGTTGGAAGGTCAGACGCCTGAGCGATGTCTACCATTTTTCCGCTCCTCATTAAAATGTTAATGGTCTGGCTTTCGCTCACGTAGGCTTCGTTAGAAACGGTGCCGTAGGAGAATAAATAGGTAGCTTCTTTCTGAAGTACATTGTATTCTTTGCAAACACCTCTTCTTACTTTTTCAATCTGAGCTTTGCTGATCAGGTCATTAGACAATATGATCTTGAATAAATCGCGTTTGATCATCATTTCGCAAAGTGTAGATAAAATCGGATCGCGATGTGTTCGCCAGATCTTAATTGCGCCCCACACATCGTTATCGTCCAATTGCCCGAAAGTGGGGAGTAATGATTTTTTTTCCTTGAAATCCTCTATCGAATAGTTCTGCTTTAGAAAAATTTTCAACGGATCGCTACACGTCAGTTTCTCCCCGGATTGCGCCAGGTACTTGGCCCTCCGGATGAGGTTTACCAGCAGACGCTCTGCACTAACCGAAGTTTTGTGGAGGTATACCTGCCAGTACATCAGTCTGCGGGTGTGAAGGAAATTCTCGATGCTGTAAATCCCTTTTTCATCTACCACGAGGCGGTCGTCCTTTACATTTAGCATGGTAACGATCCGGTCTACTCCAATAGTACCTTCGATCACCCCGCTGTAAAATGAATCGCGGTGCAGGTAATCGAGACGGTCGGCATCCAGTTGGCTGCTAACCAGCTGATGAAAGAACTTTCGGGTATAGCTGTTTCTGAAAATCTTCAGAGCCAGGTCCAGTCTGCCGCTGAATTGTACATTTAATTCCTGAAGAAATAAATACGAAATGCTTTCATGCTCTACTTCTGGTAAAAGCGTTTCTTCCAGCGCATGCGAGAAGGGACCATGACCAATGTCATGAA
>JBGATZ010000090.1:1802-12720 GCA_044228905.1 Cyclobacteriaceae bacterium
CCCTTTGGCCCGGAGGTTTGTAAGAATGGTGCCCATCAGATGCATGGCTCCCAGGGCATGCTGAAACCGCGTATGAGTTGCTCCCGGGTAGATGAATTCAGTAAGACCCAATTGGCGGATGTGTCTTAGTCGCTGGAAATAGGGGTGTTGCAGCAACGAAAAGATCAGCTCATTGGTTATGGTAATAAAGCCGTAAAGAGGATCGTTGATTATTTTCTTTTTGAACACGGTAAATTTTTTACAGCCTTAAGGAATCAGAGAATAATGAGTTGGATTACGTAAATTTGAAGATATGCAAAGATATACGATTTTGTGGGCAGATGATGAGATAGACTTGCTGAAGCCGCACATCCTTTTCCTTCAGCAACGGGGCTATGATATCACCCCGGTGAACAATGCATCGGAAGCGGTGGAGTTAAGTGAAGCGAAACATTTTGATGTGGTTTTTCTGGATGAGCATATGCCTGGTATGTCAGGCTTGGAGGCGTTGAGTCAGATCAAGAATAACAAACCCAATCTTCCGGTGGTTATGATCACCAAAAACGAGGAGGAACTGATCATGGAAGAAGCGATCGGTGCAAAAATCGATGATTACCTGATTAAGCCCATCAATCCCAGTCAGATTCTGCTTTCAGTTAAGAAGATACTGGATAACAAACGACTGGTTTTAGAAAAGACCAACAACAGCTATCAGCAGGAGTTTGGAAAGATCAGCATGGCCTTCATGGATAACATGAATCATGATCAATGGTCGGATATTTACCGGAAGCTGATCTTCTGGGAGCTGCAATTAGATCAGGCTGATAATAAGGATATGTCGGGTATTCTCGAATCGCAGAAAGTTGAAGCAAATCTGAATTTCTGTCGCTACATCAAACGCAATTATGAGAACTGGCTGAACAATCCCAACGTGGAAAAGCCTTTGCTTTCTCATCAGGTGATGAAGAAAAAAATCTTTCCTGAGGTTGGGAAGGGTAAACCCGTTTTCGTGATTCTGATTGACAATCTTCGCTTTGATCAGTGGAAGACGATTGAACCTATTGTGCAGGAATATTTTAATGTCGATTCAGAAGAAACGTATTACTCTATTCTGCCAACCACAACGGCTTATGCACGTAATGCGATCTTCTCAGGAATGCTTCCTTCTGAAATGGCAAAGACCAATCCGGATCTTTGGGTAGGAGAAGACGAAGATGATGGCAAAAATAATTTTGAGGATGAGTTTCTGAACAAGCAATTGCGCAGAAACAATATGAATATCAAATCTTCCTATCATAAAATCAAAAAACTGGAAGAAGGAAGGGATCTTGCTGATTCTGTAAACAATCTGTTCAACAATGATCTCAATGTGATTGTATACAATTTTGTGGATATGCTTTCGCATGCACGAACAGATATGGCGATGATTCGCGAACTGGCCCCGGATGAAGGTGCTTATCGTTCGATTACCAAATCATGGTTTGAACATTCACCATTGCTGGATATTCTTAAGAAAATTGCAGAGAAGAAAGCCAGAGTAATTATCACAACTGATCACGGAACCATTCGCGTAAAGCGGCCATTTAAAATTATCGGTGACCGTACTGTGAATTCGAACCTTCGCTATAAACAAGGCAAGAATCTGGGTTATGAAGGGGATAAAGTTTTTGAAGCGCACAAACCCGAACGATTCTTTCTCCCGAAGAATAATGTGTCTACCAGCTATGTGTTTGCTATTGAAGATCAGTTCTTCGCTTACCCCAACAACTACAATTACTATGTGAATTTTTATAATGACACGTTTCAGCATGGAGGAGTAAGCCTGGAAGAGATGATCATTCCGCTGGTTTTTCTAACTTCGAAGTATGCCTGAATTGTGGAAGAAAGTGAACGAGGGAAAGCCGGTTGAGTTAAGCGATCTGGCTTCTGCGGCAAATGAGTTATTGAAGGTAACTGAAAAACGAATCTGGCTGATGAATGGAGAGATGGGAGCAGGCAAGACAACATTGACGAAAGCATTGTGTGAAGTGTTGGGTGTGGAAGGGACAATGAGCAGCCCAACATTTTCCATTGTGAATGAATATAAGACAAAGAACAAAGAAGTAGTTTATCATTTTGATTTTTACCGGCTGAAGAATGAGATGGAGGCGATGGACATTGGCGTAGAGGAATATCTTGATTCAGGGAATTATTGTTTTATGGAATGGCCGGACAAAATTTCCAATCTGATTCCATCGGAACATTTTGAAGTAAAAATTAAAGAGCTTACACCCACCACCCGAACGATTGAATATCTAGAACATGAGTGAGAAAAAGAAAACTGGTTTTGAAGCGTTGGCCAAGACCAGCATCATGACGCAGGAGAAACTGATGCCTGTAAAAAAAGGAAAGCATTCCTTCTTCATTGGTTTACCGAAAGAAATTTCGTTGCAGGAAAACCGGATCAGTCTAACTCCGGATGCGGTGGCATTGTTAGTGAATCATGGGCACGAAGTGTGGCTGGAAACAAAAGCAGGTGAAGGATCAAAATTTACAGATAAGCAATACAGCGAAGCGGGAGCAAAGATTGTTTACTCTCCGCTTGAAGTTTACAAAGCAGATATCATTTTGAAGATAGAACCGCCCACGTTGGAGGAAATTGAATTCTTTCGTCCAGGGCAAACATTGATTTCTGCATTGCAATCGGGACACCTGGAGCAGGAGTATGTAAACGCGCTGACTAAGAAACGAGTGACTGCCTTGGCCTGGGAGTTTATTGAAGACAAAGTGGGAGGAATGCCTATCATTCGTGCGATGAGTGAAATTGCCGGTGGATCGGTGTTGCTGATTGCTTCTGAATATTTAAGTACAACTAAAAAAGGAAAAGGAATTTTACTTGGAGGAATCACGGGAGTTCCTTCTACTAAAGTCGTGATCATCGGAGCAGGAACCGTGGCGGAATATTCTGCACGTGCCGCGGTGGCATTGGGAGCAGAAGTGCAGGTATTCGATAATCATTTGTATAAGCTGAGAAGGATCAAGCATACATTGAGTCATCAGTTATACACTTCTACGATTGATACATTTACATTAAGCGAAAGCTTAAAGACAGCTGATGTAGTAATCGGTGCACTGCGTGCAGAGAAAGGAAGAGCTCGTCATGTGGTATCGGAGCAAATGGTAAGTCAGATGAAGCCTGATTCATTGATTATCGACTTAAGCATTGATCAAGGCGGATGCATCGCAACTTCAGAAATCACTACACTCGATAAACCGACTTTCCGCAAACATGATGTGATTCATTACTGTGTTCCGAATGTGGCTTCACGTGTGGCTCATACGGCCACTACTGCATTGAGCAATATTTTCACTCCAACGATTTTACGTGCTGCGGAAGAAGGGGGAGTAGAGGAGATGATCTACTCACATAAGTGGTTTATGAAAGGGGTGTACACTTACAAGGGTGGACTGACCAATGAGTCCATTGCCCGTAAGTTCGGATTAAAATACAAGAGCATCGAATTGCTGATGGCAGCAAGGTTTTAGTTGTCACACAAAAAATTAGCCACAGATGACACTGATGCTCATCGATAAATCCCAATAAATCATCTTTTGAGGATTTGCGATATCTGTGGCTAATTGTTTTTTAACCAAGTGCCTTCAGGCTTTCTTCCAGCGATTTGATCTTCGCTTCGGCATCCGCCTTTTTCTTGCGCTCGATCTCAATTACTTCTGGCTTTGCTCCGTTCACGAATTTTTCGTTATCAAGCTTCTTGTTTACGGAAGCTAAGAAGCCTTTTTGATAATCGAGATCTTTCTGAATAGCCTCTTTCTCTTTGGCTGCATCTACTTTTCCACCAAGAGGAATAAAGAACTCTGAAGACTTGATCACAAAACTTGTCGCGCCAGTCAGTTTCTCCGTAATGAAATTAACTTCACTGAGATTAGATAACTTCTTAACAATTGGCCAGAACGTGTTGATCAGTTTCTGATCTCCTTCTTTTACACTTAGTGCCAGTGCTTCCTTCGGAGAAATACCTTTTGAATTTCTTCCATTACGAATCTGTGTGATCAGTTCAAACGCATAGTTCGCTTCCTCAAGGATTTCAGTCTTGAATGGAGCAGAAACCGGCCATTGAGCAACGATGATATTTTCCTTTGCCTTACGTGTGCTTAGTTCACTCCATAATTCTTCTGTAATGAAAGGCATGAATGGATGCAATATTTTTAATACTTTTTCAAAAAGAGCAACAGTACTCTCATACGTCTTCTTGTCGATTGGTTTTCCAAACTCAGGTTTGATCATCTCCAGGTACCAGGCGCAGAAATCATCCCACGTAAGTTTATAAACAGTCATCAATGCATCGGAGATCCGGAATTTCTTATAGTGATCTTCCAGTTCGGTCAATGCCTGATTGAGTCGTGATTCAAACCAATCGATAGCCGTTTTATTCTCTTCTGGTTGTGCAATGTCAGCTATTTCCCATCCTTTTACCAATCGGAACGCATTCCAGATTTTGTTGGCAAAGTTTCTTCCCTGCTCAACGAGTTTCTCATCGTAAGGCAAATCATTTCCTGCCGGTGAGCTGAACAACATTCCTGTGCGAACCGCATCCGCTCCGAATGTCTTGATCAGATCCAATGGATCAGGTGAGTTACCCAGCGACTTCGACATCTTTCTTCCCAGCTTGTCACGAACAATACCCGTGAGGTACACATCACTGAATGGTTTTTTGTCCATGTATTCATAACCGGCAATGATCATACGTGCCACCCAGAAGAAAAGAATTTCAGGTGCGGTAACGAGTACCTGAGTCGGATAATAGTAATCCAGTTCTCTATTCTTGCCAGGGATGATCTTTCCTTTTTCTTTATCAAAGTATTCATCGCTAAAACCATGAAATACTTCAATCGGCCACAGCCATGATGACGCCCAGGTATCCAACACGTCAGCATCCTGACGAAGATCTTTCTCCGTTAATGTTCTTCCGCATTTTTCAGATCCGAGTGTTATCGCTTCTGCAACAGTTTCTGCTACAATGAAATCGTCTTCACCAGTTCCGTAATAATAAGCGGGAATCCGATGGCCCCACCACAACTGACGGGAGATACACCAGTCGCGCACATTTTCCATCCAATGGCGATACGTATTCTTGAACTTAGACGGATGAAGTTTAACATCATCTTCTTCTACCGCTTTGTATGCGTTAACAGAAATCTCTTTCATCTTGATGAACCATTGCAAAGAGAGTTTTGGTTCAACTACCGTATTCGTGCGTTCTGATCTTCCTATTCTGGTAATGAATTCTTCTTCCTTTACCAGGTGTCCTGCTTCACGAAGATCTTTTACAATCTCTTTACGAACGGCAAATCGATCTTTACCAAAGAACTTAGGCAATTCACTCTTCTCATTGATCGTTCCATCGTCATTGATGGTGTCGATAATCGGAAGCTTATGTCTTAATCCGATTTCGTAGTCATTCACGTCATGTGCAGGGGTTACTTTTAGACAACCCGTACCGAACGTTTTGTCTACGTAATCATCGGCAATAACAGGAATCTCTCTATTTATAAAAGGAACGAGAATCTTTTTGCCAACCAGGTTTTTATAGCGTTGGTCTGTTGGATTAACTGCAATCGCCACGTCACCCATGATGGTTTCAGGACGTTGTGTAGCGATGGTTATCCATTCGTCAGCAGTGTCTTTTATTTTATATCGGATAGAATATAGGACAGACTTCTCTCCATCTTCTTTATAAAGTACTTCTTCATTGGAGATCGTGGTCTTGGCTTCGCAATCCCAGTTGATCATGCGCAGCCCACGATAGATGTATCCTTTTTTATGGAGATCAACGAACACACGAATTACGGATTTGTAGTAATCTTCATCCATCGTGAACGCAGTACGCTCCCAATCACAGGATGCGCCAAGCTTCTTTAATTGTTCAAGAATAATCCCACCGTATTTTTCTTTCCACTCCCACGCATAGGTCATGAACTCATCACGTGAGAGATCTGATTTCTTAATTCCTTTTTCGCGAAGCATCTGCACCACTTTGGCTTCGGTTGCAATAGAGGCGTGATCAGTACCTGGAACCCAGCATGCTTCCTTGCCTTCCATACGTGCCTTACGGATCAATACATCCTGAATAGTATTGTTCAGCATGTGTCCCATATGTAGCACACCCGTTACGTTTGGCGGAGGAATGACAATCGTAAATGGCTCTTTATTTGGATTCGGTTCCGAATGAAAAAAGCCGTTCTTCATCCAGTATTCGTACCATTTGCCCTCAACTTCTGAAGGATCGTATTTGGTGGAAAGTGCCATAGTCTTAAGTGCTAAAAGTCAGCAAAAATACAGGCAAATAGAGCATTGGCCAAGAAAATGACATTTCTTTCCGGTTGAAAATCAAGGACTTGAAATAAGTACTTAGGTAGAAATCCGTAGTCATAATCAGGTGCGTACATAAGAAGCAACCTACTCAAAACTGTGTCATGGAAAAATCAATGGTCCTGGAGGACCGTCATTCAGAATCTATTCAATGGAAACACCTCTGGAGCCTGGCCGCTCTTTATGCTTCCATTGTAATTGGATGGATCGCTTATCATAATTATCAACCCAAGTTGTTGATCAAATTTGCTTTTACTGACTTTGCTTTTCCGCTGACGGTAACACAAGGAATTATCCTGGTGATCACTCCCATGATTGCCGGAAAGATCGGTGACCGTTATCGCTTTCAGCAAGGTCATCGCTTACCCATTATCTCCACCGGAATCAGCTTTGCAGCGATGGTATTTATGGCAGTAGCCTTTACCTTGTTAGGAAACCCTGGCGAGATTTTTAAATGGATTCTCCCACTGCTGATTATTTGCTGGTTGGTGGCAATGAGTATTTTTACGAGTCCCGCGTTATCCACTCTAGAGTTGTTTACACCTGTTGATAAACTGCCAAGCGCAATGGCGATTCTGACCATTGTAGGAAATCTTATTTATGCTCTGGAACCTGTGATTGTTGACCTGATTGATTTCATTGGCGCACCATTGACATTTATTGCGGGTGGAACAGTGGTGTTTATTTCCGGGTATGCCTTGAAGAAAAATTCAATGGGTTTATTTGAGACAGATCCGGGTAATCGTACCGTGCCTTTGGATACTACCGCATCGAAGTACGGTTTCATTTTGTTTATGGGAATTGTGTTGGGTTTAGCCACCACTGTGTTGTTTCAATTCTTTCCTCAATTGCTTGAGAAAAATTTAAGTGCATTTGTTGGGATAGAAGGGAAGTGGATGATCGTGGGTATCCTTGTAATCTCAGCATTGGTATCATTGCCAGCAAGCAACCTCACTAATAAATACGGAGCAGAAAAAGTATTCTGGTTAAGTGCAGGATTGATTTTTATAAGTATGATCGGTGTATTGTTTTCCGGAGCATCAATCATTGTAGCAATCATGGCGTTGTTGTTTTCACTCACATTTACTACGTTATCAGTAAGCTCACTGCCACTGGCAATTAAAAATGCGAACTACTACGAAAAAGTGTTTTGTGTGGGGATCTTCTTTGCAGGAGTTGAATTACCGGAAGGAATTATTGAATCGATCTTAAGCTACTAGCAGCGTGAGTTTAGGTTAATCGCTGCAGTCTAGGTGATGTTGGTTTTTAGGGTGAATGGGGCTTAGTGCCCCATTCTTATTCTCCAGTTGGATGGGTATAAGTTATTAAGGCGATTGCCCAAAAGATTTACCCAACCCAGTGCATTTCCTTCATAAGTCATCAGTGTAAATCCTCTTTCACCTTCGCCTATCACCAGATTTTCTTTTCTTAAATAAGCCAACGCTTGTTCCAAAGATAATTCAATCTGCCTGAAGTTTTCTTTGCTAATGCTATTAGAAACCGCAAACGCATGTTCCGGTATAAATTTCTCGTGTTTTACTTCTGCTATTGCAGTTCCTTTGCTTACAACATGTAGTTGTCTGGATAGAAATTCAATTTCGTCATACCATGAGGCAGGCAATTGAATTAATAATTCTTCCTGCTGGATAATTTCAAATTGATCGGATTGAATCATCCAGTTTTTTAATTGTTCAACTAATTTCTTTGGAGCATGCTGGAATACTTTTTTTCCTTTGGCTCTTACTGAGTCCTCCTTATCTGTCTTACGGATTACTGAAATAAAGAAACCTTCTCCTTTTACTTTATGAGGATAAAACCGATAGCCAATGGCTTTCTCTTTCTTAACAGTTTCTATTTTCCAATCAGGATTGGATGAGAGTTCGATGAATTCTCCATTTAGCTCTTTATTCAGCCAGATCAGATTATTCTCATTTTCTTCTTCACTGTAGGTACAAGTACAGTAGATGAGAATCCCGTTTTCTTTTAATGCAGGCCATACATCACTAAGTATTCTTCGCTGACGTTGTGAGCATAGCTCTACATTCTCAGGCGACCATTCATTCATGGCTTCAGCATCCTTTCGGAATAGTCCTTCTCCCGAGCAAGGAGCATCGATCACCATTAAATCAAAGTATCCATTGATCTTACCAAAAGCTTCGGGATCGCTGTTCGTAACTAATACATTTGAGTTTCCCCATTTCTGAATATTTTCTGATAATATCGAAGCACGTGAACGGATCACCTCATTGGAAATCAATAAAGAATCTTCTGAAATCAGACTTAATAAATGAGTGGACTTACCTCCCGGGGCAGCGCATAGATCAAGAACGCGCAACGATTGGTTAAAATCGATTGATTGTTTCAGTGCTTGTTCCAAAAACATGGAGCTTGCTTCCTGCACATAGTAAGCACCGGCATGAAAGGAAGGATCAAGTGTAAATACAGGCCGCTCTTTTAAATAATACCCATATTGTGTCCAAGGAATATGCTCGGAGTATTTTGAAGTGAAGTATTTTTTTGGATTGATACGAATACTTACAGGAGAAGGAGTTTGATGAATTTGTTGAAACGCACTCCATTCGTCACCAAGACGATCACTCATTCGCTTTTCGAAAACGGGAGGAAAAATAGTAATCATTCTTTAGAAGCAATTTTCTGATCGTTATACTCAATCATCTTTTGCATTAATCCAAGCATGTTATCAAACTCTTTTTTACCAAACACGGTGCGGTATTCATTCAT
Source organism: Cyclobacteriaceae bacterium (assembly GCA_044228905.1). Lineage (GTDB taxonomy): Bacteria > Bacteroidota > Bacteroidia > Cytophagales > Cyclobacteriaceae > ELB16-189. The sequence continues at coordinate 10,894 of JBGATZ010000090.1, forward strand.
CAGCTCCAACACGGCATAACGTGCTTCGATGACCATTTTTTTGCCTTTATCAGTAAGCGATATAATGGAATTCCTTTTGTCATCAGGTGAAACTTTCGATTTAATGTAGCCTGTATCCGTCAATTCTTTCACCACCTTACTCATAGCCTGCTTGGTTACGCGGGCGATTTTAGCAAGCTCATTGTTGCTGGTGCCTTCTAGTTTGATATTCATGAGCACCGGCATGTACGCGATCTTGAAGTTATCATACCCGTGGGAACATAACCGGTCGATCGACCATTCTTCAAACTGTTTTTTTGAAATAGACAGCAATTTGCCCCAGCTCTGTGCTTTTAAAATCTCTGTTTCCCGCAATTGCTTATCTAAATCCATCTTTGTAAACGATTTCTGAGTTCAAAATTAACTAAAAAATATTAGTCAACAAAGTTGACTTTAATAGTCAACCTGGTTTACTTTTGTCCGTATAATTGATTTGAAAGAAATTAAGATTTATGGAAAATACCACACCGCCCAAAAAGAAAAGCCCGGTTATATTTATTGTACTGGGAATAGTAGCTATAGCTGCGTTTTCGGAATTCGTTCCTTACTCCATAATATGAAGTATGAGACAACGGACAACGCACAAATTGAATCACGCTCTGTACCGGTGATCTCAAGAGTAGCCGGATACATCGACTCATTAGGAGTGGATGATTACGGAAAAGTGAAAGGCAATGGAGCTGATCATTAAAATCGATGACAAGGAATATGCCCTGGCTGAGATTCAGGCAAAAGCAGATTTGCTCAACGCGCAAGCCGATCAGGCAAACGCGCAAGCTGCGTATAACAATGCATTGGCGAATAAGAAACTGGCTACAGCGAATGCGAATGTGCAATTGTCTCGTTTAGATAAAGCGAAAACAGATTTGAAGCGCGATGAAGCTTTATTGAAAGAAGGAGCAATCACTCAAAAGCAACTGGATGACAGCCGTTCAAATTTTGATGCAACCAACAAACAATATACAGCTAACCAGGATCAGATCAACCTGGCAAGCACGCAGGTAACTATTGCTGAAGCACAGATTCAGAAAATCAAAGCATTGATTGAAACACGTGTGGCGGCATTGGATCTGGCTAAACTTCGTTTAACGTATTGCAAAATTGTTGCTCCCGTATCCGGAAGAATCGGAAAACGAACTATTGAGAAAGGCCAGTTTATTCAAGCGGGTGCTCCGTTGTTTTCTATCGTGAATGACGAAGCTTTTTGGATCATTGCTAACTTCAAAGAGACACAATTAGAGAAAATGAAAGAAGGTCAGGAAGTAGAAATTAAAATGGATGGATACCCTGACCTGGAAATCAAAGGAAAGATCTCTTCATTCAGTCAGGCAACAGGATCTAAGTTTGCTTTGCTGCCTGCTGACAATGCGACTGGTAACTTTGTGAAAGTAACGCAACGTGTACCTGTGAAAATCGATATCGTCAATCCGGAGAAATACAATGATGTATTGCGAGCCGGATTGAGTGTAGAAGTTGAAGTGAACGTGAAATAATCATGGCGCTAAAAGGAATTGCACGGGTAGTCATCGTGCTCACCACAATTTCCGCAGCCATCATGGAGCTGATCGATACGTCCATTGTGAACGTAGCGCTCGCTCAGATCAGCGGAAACCTGGGAGCTACGATTGAAGATACTTCGTGGGTTATTACAGCCTATGCGATTGCGAACGTGATTATCATTCCGCTCACGGGGTTCTTTGCCCGTTTGTTTGGAAGGAAGAATTACTACCTCGCTTCCATAGTATTGTTCACCATTGCCTCATACATGTGTGGCAATGCGGATAGTTT
>JBGATZ010000091.1:0-12871 GCA_044228905.1 Cyclobacteriaceae bacterium
ATCCAGGAAGCTTGGATTGGCAAGGCTCTGCACGACTAATGAAGAAGATTGAATTCCTACGTTTCCACCTGTAGCCTGAATGAGAGGAATAAAGAATGCAATAGCAGCAATGCGTGCAATCTCTCCTTCAAACATCCCCATGAAACGCGCACTCAACATCCCGCCTACTGCTCCGATTAATAACCAGGGTAAACGGGCACGAGTGTTACGCCATACGCTATCGTCTTCTTCTACGTCTTCGGTGATACCCGACATCAATTGTCTTTCTTCATCGGCTTGTTCAGTGATCACATCCACTACGTCATCGATCGTGATGCGCCCAACCAGTTGACCTTGCGTATTCACCACTGGTACAGATTCAAGGTCATATTTTCGCATGATCTCCGCCACCTCCGTATCTTCCTGATAGGTCTCAACAGAAACCAGCTCTTCATCATCATAAATATCTTTGACGAGCGTTCGCGGATCGGTAAGAATCAGTTTTTGCAACGTCACTTTTCCTAAAAGCCGGTCAATATCATCGACCACGTATACCGCGTAAAACTTGGAAACATTTTCTGCCTGCTTACGAATTTCATCGATACATTGAACAACCGTCCAGTTTACATTAGCCTTGATCAATTCTTTGGCCATCAAACCACCGGCTACGTTTTCATCGTAGCGAAGAAGATCAATGACTTGTGTCTTCTGTTCCGGATCAAGATTGGAAAGAATTTCTTCACTTTCCTTGATGGATAACTCATTGAGAATATCTGCCGCATCATCCGAATCAAGTAGATTGATGAATTGTGAAATTTCAGAAGGCTGATAAACTTTCAGGAAACTTTTCCGTGTTTCCGAATCGAGATCGTTGATGATCTGCGCACGCACTTCAATAGGAAGCAGATCCAGAACATACTTGGATTCTTCGCTATTAAATTCATAAAGCAAAGAAGTGATGTCTGCAGGGTTTACTTCATGTAAACTATCATGAATAAAAGTACCATCCCGTTCATCCAGCGCCTGCTGGAAACGATCACGAAACTCTTTGGTCAACTCAAACTCAACGAACTGCATACCCCGACTGCTCTACCGATTGCGTGAGAAAAATAAAATCACTGACTGCCAATTGTTCGGCCCGCTTATCTAAGATAGGATTGGCCAAAAATTGGGCAGGCAAATTTAGGGGTTTCAGTGCGTTGCGCAAGGTTTTCCTACGGTTGTTAAATCCCTGCTTTACTAACTTCTTAAACAATACTTCATCGCACCCCAATTCTGTCCGGTCATTTCTTTTTAATCGGATAACGGCTGACATTACTTTTGGCGGTGGAAAGAAAACTCCGGGAGGGACTTTGAACAGATATTCGATATCGTAATAAGCCTGAAGCAACACACTTAGTATTCCATAGGTTTTGTTCCCATGCGCAGCAGCCATACGGTCTGCTACTTCTTTCTGAAGCATACACACCACCTGTTTCACCTGATTGCGATGATCCAGTACTTTAAAAAAAATCTGCGAAGAAATGTTATAGGGAAAATTTCCAATGATCTCTACGTCACTTATAAATTTTGTACTCAGATCCATCTCCAGGAAATCACCTTCCAGGATTTTGTCCTTCAATGCAGGGAAATGCTCTTTCAGGTAAGCAATTGATTCGCGGTCAATCTCACTTAAATACAAGTCTACGTTTTCTTTTTTAATAAGAAACTGAGTGAGGACACCAGTGCCCGGACCTATTTCAAGTACCGTGTTATGGGATGGCTTAAGCTCCAGTGATTCGACAATCCGCTCGGCAATATTCAGATCTTTTAAGAAATGCTGACCAAGTGATTTTTTGGGACGAACCATGAGCGGTAAGAAGTTAACAGTTATAAATTAAAGAGATCAGTCTAAGTTCGATAACTGTTAATCATAACAATTAACCGATAACACTAGAAAGTAGGACAAGGAATAATCATCTTATCCTTAGGTGGCTTGCGTGGATTTCGTGTTGGCCATGAATAAACCAAACTGAATTCATGTGCACCTCCACTGCCTGGTCCTAATTGCGAAACGGTATAGTCATAACTATAGCCAATATTCAATACATCATTTTTTCCTTTCAATACAAGGCCTACTAACATTACAATGGATTCGTTGTTTGAGAACCCATTCACTTTCTTGAAAGGAATTCCTCTATACCAGGTTCCTATAATGATGGGTTCGAAGGTGAAATACATACCTACGTCCATCTGATCAAACTGTCCCTGATGGCGATATTGAACGGTAGGTGCCACACTTCTTTCCTGCTTATGTGCATACACTCCGGAGCCCATTACACCAGGTTTAAAGAAAAATTTATATCCCGCATGGCCAGATAATTTCATCGGAAGCGGATCAGAGCCACCCGTAATTGATTGATTGGGTCTTGTTAAATGATGTGCGGCAAAGCCGAGCCATGCATTGGGCGTGTAAAAAAGTCCTCCCATTGAAATATCCGGGAAGAATTTATTCTGTCCACTCAAGTCTTCTCTGGTAACACCTAAACTACCATCCGGGTTAAGCTGATCTCCAAAAGTTAATTTTCCAAAATTTACCGAACGGTTATAAATAGCCGCCTGAAAACCAGGACGGAAGGAAAGAGTTTTTGTAATCTGAAGCTGGTAAGCATATTGAAGAGCGAGGCTGATCGACTGAAGTCCAAGTAAGCCAACATTATCTCTTGTCAACAAGGCACCCACTCCGCTATTCTTATCTTCAATGTAAAAATCGGCAAATGCAGAAATGGTAGTGAAGTTTGCATCAATGGAGGGCCATTGATTGCGATAGTTAATACCTACCCGGCCCTGCTGTGTTGCTCCTGCAAACGCGGGATTCAAATACAGAGGTGCTGCATAGAATTGTGAAAATTGCGGGTCTTGTGCAGTTACCGGATTAACTCCCCAAAGGATTAACCCAGAGATGACAAGAACAGACTTATACAGCACATTGGGGTATTTTAACCACTCCATCAAAGCAAATTAAAACTATTCTTTCCTCATATAAAAGAAGTACAGGGCAACAAGTATCAATCGGACGTGAAATATCAAAACTTGTCGCTAATGATCTGGTACCTGTCGAGAGACTTAACGATATTTTCGGGCAAATTGTATAATTTGGTGAATTGTGGACGTTTTAATTTCGGTTTGTAAAGTGACGATGGCATTATTAAAAGGACTAAAGCAGTTGAACAACAGAATCTTACTCTTATTTCTCTTTATAATGATGGCGGCTTTCCCTGTCTTGGCGCAGGATCTTACCCGTCAGAACTGGTATTATGGTAATTCAAGCAACGCAATTCGTTTTAACCGATCGACCAACGCACCCTCATTAGTTACCAACAAGGCCGTTCCTTTTGGAACGGGAGGAAGTGCGGTAGCAACTGATCCCGGCAACGGCAATCTTTTATTTTATACCGATGGAACGCGAGTATATGATGCTTATCATCAGTTGATGCCTGGTGTAACTGGGCTGGCAGCCAATGTAACTGCCAATCAGCCGGTAGCTATCACTTCTATTCCAGGTGTAGCCAACAAAGGCAAGTATTTTATTTTTACCAACTCCGCTGACTTCACAACAGGTGGATCAATCAGCAGATTTGTTATTGACATGAATCAATTTGGTAATGCCGCATTTCCTGCACCTGCCCGTGGAGCCGGAGAAGGCGCGGTGACTGCCGTAACTGGTTTATCCAATCGGTCCGAAGGAATGATCATCGTTCCACATGCAAACGGTAATGACTTCTGGCTGATTACTCACCAGAATAATTCCCAGAACTACTCTGCTACATTACTCAATTCGGCTTCTTATACAGGAACGTTTAACACAGTAACTACATCGGGTGTTGCGTTACCAACTTCAGTTGCTCACTTCGCTTATCATCCGATATTAAAAAAACTGGCAGTCGCTCCTCAGGATACACGAACGGATGCAATCATTTTAAATTTCAATGATGCTACTGGTGCATTTACTTTCGATCGTACCATTTTCAATTCAGGAACAGCCACAACAACCAATCAGTCTATTTATGATATCGAATGGAGCCCCAATGGTAAGTACTTATATCTGTCACGATTTGGAGAAACAGGAATTACCCCAAATGTATTTCAATACGATTATGCTGCTCCTAATACAACCTTAACTCCAATACTTCCATTAACTACCATCTTCAGAAGTTACGGTCTTCAGCTTGCACCGGACAGAACAATTTATCACCTCTATCAGGCCGTATCAGGCGGTCCATTCCTGGCGGGACAAATTTCGCGGCCAGATAGCGCTGCAGTTAATGTCAATTATATTTCTTCTCCGCTTGGCACAGTGGATTTCATAGGAACGCAGTTTCCATCCTTTGCCCCTGCAGATACGGTTGACCTCACTGTAAATTTTACTTCAATTGGTACCTGTCAGAATTCGCCCACAACATTCTTCCCTGAAGTACAGCCTGGCGCAGATAGCCTGCGCTGGAATTTCGGTGATAATACAGGCACCAGTGCATGGAGCCCCGTACATACCTACACCAATGCCCAAACGTTTAACGTAACGCTTACCGCTTTCTATGGAAGTGCAATTGACAGTGTTACGTTACCCGTCAACATTCAGTCATTTGCGTTGCAGATTCAACTCACCCAGGATACTACTGCATGTCGTAGCGAGTTTCCTCCTCCACGCGGTTCATCTTCGCCCAAACAATTTTCCGTAACAGCCAAAGTAAGCGGAGGAACACCCACTTCTTATGCGTGGTCGAATGGCGATATCGGAGAAACACTTACTCCCGATTCGGCAGGATATTATTATGTGGTCGTTACCGATGCCTCTGGTTGTTCTGCCTATGCAGGAGTAAATGTAAAAGAATATGGCCTGCAAGATCAGACATACAACAAATGGTATTTCGGGAATAAAGCGGGGATTGATTTCAACTTCTCTCCTCCCAAAGCGCTGAGCGAAAGTGCAATGGATGCACCAGCCGGTTGTGCTATTGTATGCGACCGGAATGGAGTTCAGATTTTTTATACCGATGGTGATAAAGTCTACAATAAAAATCATCAGGTCATCTCGTCTGCAACCGGAATTGGCGGAGATCCGGCTTCATCACAATCAGCTATCATCATTCCCGTGCCTGATGATGAAACACTCTACTATATTTTCACAACTGAAGCGATTAATGGAACCTCCCAAAATCAGGTTTATTATTCTTTGTTTGATCTGAAGAAAAATAACGGATTGGGCGCATTAGTAAAGGAGAAAGTTCCTTTGTTTATGAAAAGCACCGAACGGTTAACAGCAAGTACTCAGTGGCTGATCGCTCATGAGTATGGCAATAATACTTTCCGCGCCTATTCTATTTCTGCCGATGGAATCGGAGATCCCGTTTACTCCAGCATTGGATCAGATCATGAATTTACTACCGCACAAAACGGACAAGGCTACATGAAACTTGGGCCGAGAAATAATCTTGCTGTGGCTTTATCCACACCGGGCGTTAGCAATTTGATTGAGCTGTTCCAATTGAACGACACCACCGGTGTTATTGGTAATTACAGGAAGATTGATCTGAAGGAACCAAATGGTCAGGTGTATGGGGTTGAATTCTCTCCGGGAGGAAACAAAGTTTTTGCTACGGTGAAAGGAACACCTTCTCCTTCAAAGCTATTTGAATATTCAATCGACTCTCTTGAGAAGCCACACTTCAAACAGCAAATACAAGGTACCGGTGAGTTTGGAGCAATGGCGCTTGGTCCTGACGGACAAATTTATATGGCTATTAATGGAAGTGGTGTGCTCGGAACTATTGCAGCCAATGATGACACCACACGCCTCAGTTCTTTTACTCCATCCGGATTTAACCTCGCTAGCGGAACCAACAGCAATCTGGGTTTACCCAACTTCATACAAGTAAACTCAAATGCGCTGGGCGGACCTTCAATCACAATATCCGGAATTTGTGTTGGGGATTCTACCACCATCAGCGGATCATCACGCGATCAGATTGACGAGTTCAACTGGCAGGTAAGACAGGGAAGTACAGTGATGGCTACCTCACAGGAACAGTCTTTCAAATTTCTTTTTCCTTCAGCGGGTAACTATGTGGTCTCATTACGACTTCATAATCGTTGTGCTGCAGACACTACGTTAACCAGAACAGTCACCATCTTCAATCCTCCGACAGCACCTGGAGCTGCTGTGCCTCTTTGCACGGGAAGCGCTACTCTTGACGCTAACACCGCTGACGCTCCTGATTTGACTTACCTGTGGTCGACAGGCGAAACCACGGAGACGATTGTAGTAAACCGACAAGGAATTATAACGGTAGATGTAACAAATACAGTAACAGGTTGTGCATCTCATGGCACGTTCACGGTAATTGACAACCGACCTAAACTGGATCTCGGTCCTGACCTCACTCTTTGTCAGAACACGAGTACACCTGCCCTCAATGCGCTGAATCCAGGCCTGGATTATCAGTGGACAATTAATGGCGTGAATTCAAATACTACACAATTTCAACCCGTATCCACTACAACGGGTGGCGTATTTACTTATGCTGTACGTGTAACTGATAATGTAACAACCTGCTTTGTTGATGAAGAGAAAGTGTATACTATTAATACCTCACCATCATTTACTTTAACAGGAACCAATGCCACCACTTGCGGAGGCACTGACGGAAGCATTACGCTCCAAATCAGCACCACTACTCCACCAACAGGTCCATACTCCTATTTCTTAACCGGCCCGAATGGTTTTAATCAACAAGGGCTCGATCAAAACGCCCCCGTAACGATTGGCCCAATTACAGGAAGAGGTGCCGGCACTTATTCGGCCGTAGTGAGCGATCAGATTTCCGGTTGTACATTATCCACTTCTTTTGGTTTATCTGATGTTAATGTTACTTACTCTGCCACTCAGACTAATTGCGATCCTTCTAACGTAACCGTTTCATTTGTATCCGGTACGCCTGGTATTCCTCCTTTGTTATACACGTTCACCAATTCAGGAACGGGAACAGTGATCGGTCCGCAGACAAGTAATACAGCTTCTCTTCCTATGGGGAATTATACGGTGGAAGTAAAGGACAAAAATGGCGCAGCAGGCGCATGTACATCTACATTCCCTTTAAATATTGCACCAACATTACCAACTGTGACGATTAACTCCGATGATCTCTGCAGTAACTCCACACTAAGTGCAACCGTAAGCAGTGGAACCCCTACCGCTTACGCATGGACGAGTTCGAATGGTGGCAGTATCGCGGGAAGCACCACAGGCCCGTCTATCACAGTGAATGCAAGCGGAACATACAGTGTTGCGGTAACCATTGATAGCTGCCCGATTACACAGACTATTGATATCTTATATGACAACGCATCATCACCCAACTTTACCCAAAGTGATGCGTGTCAGGAAACTGTAATCCTCACGGCCACTCCTACCGGAAACTACAACTATCGTTGGTTCAGAAATGGCGTTTATCAATCTGCACTTGGTGGAAGCCAGGTGACAGTAGGACTTACTGACAACGGAGCCTCTTATCGGGTAGATATCGTTAATACGATCAATGGATGTATTTATCAGTCACTAGTCAAAGCTGTTCAGGTTACCGGACCTGTATCGGCTGCGCTCACCTCCACCCCTCCTTGCGAAGATGGACAGCCGTTTACGCTAACAGCTACGACCAATGCTACTGGAGTTACTTACGTGTGGTCACGTGACGGGGTTGTAATACCTGGTGCCACAAAAGATACGACCCATCAAACAAGAAATGGAAGATACACGGTAGAGATTTCGAAAGCATCATGCAAAACCACCGCACAAATTTCAATCATTAAACAACCTATTCCGGAAGGATTGCTTCCTGACAGGGTAGTAATTTGTAATGACGATGAGAATAAAGACGAGTCGACCAATCATGTTGACCTTGATCCTGGATCTTTTGCCATGTACGAGTGGTTAATTAATGATCGGGTAATAAACTATACCGATCGGGTTTATACCGCCACAAGTGAAGGAATTTACCAGGTTAATCTGACTAATGACTTTGGATGTCAGGCCAGTGATAAGACACAGGTGCTTAATCAATGTATCCCTAAGATCATCGCACCGAATGCATTCCGCCCCACCAGCCTTGTGGCAGAGAATAAAGATTTCCATGTATTGAGTTTCTTCATCACTGACGACTTCGAAGTATTCATTTACAATCGCTGGGGTGAATTAGTTTATCAATCCAATGATCGCTTCTTCAAGTGGAATGGTGCTTACAATGGCAGTGGAACTACTTTGCCTGGAGGAACCTATGCATATGTCATTCGCTATGTCAGCGCTTTCCGACCTGATCTCGGTAAACAGGAGCAACGAGGTGGTGTAGCATTGTTGAGATAATTGCTGGCATGTAAATTTTGTCAGTTATCTTTACATAAACATTAAACTACAACTCAAATGAAACGCTTACTCTTTATACTTGGCATTGTTGGCCTGGGTCTGATGGCATTCACTCCTGTTGAAACACGTTTATTTAAAACTTCTCTTACATTAATTGTGAGAGATGAAGTGGGCAATACTGTTGAAAAAGCGAATGTGAAGCTGTACGAGAAGGAAGAAGATTATACAAAAGAACAAAATGCCGTAGCAGAAGGTGATACAGATGAAAAAGGTGTAGTAAAATTCAAAGATTTGAAAGCAATTCCATACTTCGTATTGGTTCGTAAAGGAGATAAAGATAATGCAGGCGGTGGTGAGCAAATCGGCAAACTGGAAGAAGGCAAATTCAATAAAGCTACTGTCGTTATTCAGTAATTCATGGATCGCAGCAGCCTCGTTAAGGAAATAACATCTTATCAAACGCGTTTCCCGGAAGAAGCAAAATTCATCGCACCGTTTCTGGAATTATTAAGCCAGGGTCGGTGCTTTCATCGTGATCACCTTCCGGGGCATATTACCGGCTCCGCGTGGATCGTCAATGAAGAGCGTACAAAAGTATTGCTCGTTCATCATGCCAAGCTTAACCGCTGGCTTCAACCAGGCGGTCATGCCGATGGAGAAGAAAATGTTTTAAATGTTGCTCTCCGTGAATCAGATGAAGAAACGGGTGTAAAAGATTTCAAAGTACTTCAGAAAACAATTTTTGATCTCGATATCCACACCATTCCTGCCCGAAAAGATTTTCCTCAGCACGAGCATTATGATATTCGCTTTTTAATTGAAGCAAGCGATCAGGATAAAGTTATTGTAAGTGAGGAATCACATGATGTGAAGTGGATTCCACTTAAGGATCTCGCTGCCTACAATGACGAACCTTCTATATTGCGGCTGCGCCAAAAGCTTATTTCGAACTGATCAGCATTACCCCAAAGGCAATTACCACCAGCCAAAAGCGATATATACTAATTGACGGGATGATCACCCATTGAAGCTGCATGGCCACTGCCAACAGGACAATGACTACTGCAATTGCTTTTAGTATTGAACGCGTCTTATTGCTCATAATTTTGAAATTACACATTGCAACTTAGTGCCTTTATTCCTTCAGGGCAAATCATTATCACTATCTTTGCGCTATGGCTGATATCGGCAGAGATATATCATTTGCAAAACAACTTCTTGAAAATGGTGACCTCGTTGCTATTCCAACGGAAACCGTTTATGGTCTGGCTGGAAATGCATTAGATGCGCTGTCAGTCGCTAAAATTTTCTCAACGAAAAACAGGCCACAGTTCGATCCTCTCATTGTACACGTTCCCTCACTTGATAAAGCAAGCGATTATGTCACAGGAATTCCGGATAATGCACAAATGCTTGCTGAAAAATTCTGGCCCGGGCCTCTTACACTTCTATTACGAAAGAAGAATCTCATTCCTGATCTGGTGACCTCCGGACTGGATACTGTGGGTGTTCGTTGTCCCGATCATAAACTGACACGAGAATTACTTTCTTCTTTGGATTTTCCTCTTGCCGCTCCCAGTGCCAATCCGTTTGGCTATGTAAGCCCTACGGAACCTGCTCATGTAAACGAACAACTAGGAGAACGAATAAAATACATTCTTGATGGAGGAGTTTGTTCCGTGGGCATTGAATCAACGATTATTGGTTTTGAAGGTGGTCAATCTATCGTGTATCGGCTCGGAGGATTAAGTGTAGAAGCTATCGAAGAGGTGATTGGGAAAGTTCAGGTTCAAACACACTCCACTTCTAATCCAAAAGCACCCGGACAATTAAAAAGCCATTATGCTCCCACAAAAAAAGTAATTCTAGGTAATATCAGCTCACTGGTAAAACGCCACTCCAATCAACGTATAGGCATACTCTCCTTTCAAAGCGATTTTGAGTTGCCTAATCAGTTTATTTTGTCTCCATCAGGTAATCCGGAAGAAGCAGCTCAACATCTATTCTCAGCGCTACGGGCATTCGATAAACTTCCGGTTGATGTTATCCTTACTGAACTCGTGCCGGATACTGGAATAGGCAGGGCGATCAACGATCGCTTACGGAGAGCAGCTTCCGAATAAATTATTCTCAATGTTTTTTCCGTAATTGTACATCTGTACAACACGTATTCAATGGAAAAAACTAAAAAGATCCTAATCTTAACTGGCGGTGGTGATTGTCCCGGACTTAATGCTGTAATCCGCGGTGTAGCCAAGCGGGCCCGAAAAGAAAAAGGCTGGGAAGTATATGGAAGCGTAGAAGCGTTCAACGGTGTACTGAATGAACCACAAGAGCTCATCAAATTGACGAGTCAAAAGACAAAGGGAATACATGTAAAAGGGGGCACCATATTAAAGACGACCAACAAATCAAATCCGCTTAAGTTTCCTGTTCACCATTCCAATGGCACAACTACATTTACAGACCGTACGGATGAACTGGTTAAGAAAATCAAAGCATTGAAATTTGATGCAGTAATTAATATTGGTGGTGATGGTTCACAAAAAATATCCAAAGTACTTTTTGAAAAAGGCATACCCATCATAGGTGTTCCTAAAACAATAGACAACGATTTATGCTCTACGGATGTCACGTTTGGTTTTCAAACAGCCGTGCAGATTGCTACAGACAGTTTTGATAAACTGGTAACCACCGCAGAAAGTCATCACCGTGTAATGATCATGGAGGTGATGGGCCGTGATGCCGGGTGGATTGCCTTACATACCGCAATTGCCGGAGGCGCTGAAATCTGTTTGATCCCCGAGATTCCATATGACATCAATAAGCTGGTCAGACGGCTCGAACTTCGGTATAAGAAAGGCAGAGGCTTTGCAAACATTGTTATTGCTGAAGGAGCCAGACCAAAAGAGGGAACCGTGACCTATTCGAAAAATGACAAGGGATCAGAACACGTACGACTCGGAGGTGTAGCCTATCAACTTTCAAAACAATTGAAAGACGCAGGGTGCAAAGCTGAAATCCGTGAAACAGTATTAGGACACGTGCAACGTGGCGGAACACCCGTAGCCTTTGATCGTATTCTCGCTTCTCTGTTTGGCGTGAAGGCCTTTGAACTGGCTGCAAAGAAGGAGTTTGGAAAAATGGTTGTTTTTAAAAACAATACAATCGACTCTGTCTCTCTTGAGGAGGCAGTAAGAGAGTACAGTTTCGTAAAAAAAGACTCGTACATTGTGCAGGCCGCCAAAGGTTTAGGAATCACTTTCGGGGATTAAAGGGTTAAACAAACGATTGCTGAAATAGTACTGTTATCCACATCCTCATCCAAAAGGAATAATTAAATTCGCTGCGCTTTTAACATTATACATTCTCATGAAAACGATCAACGACATCAACTTCAAAGGCAAAAAAGCTCTTATCAGGGTAGACTTCAACGTACCCCTCGACAAAAGCTTTAACGTAACGGATGACAATCGCATTCGTGCTACAATTCCTACGCTAAAAAAAATATTGAGTGATGGTGGAAGTTGCATACTGATGTCACATTTGGGTCGTCCCAAGGATGGACCTGAAGACAAATATTCATTAAAGCATACTATCAAAAAAACGGAAGAGCTGTTGGGTACGACAGTAAAGTTTGGAGGTGATTGTATCGGGGAGGAAGCTTATAAACTTTCGGCAGCACTAAAACCAGGCGAAGTGCTCTTATTGGAAAACTTGCGATTTTACAAAGAAGAAGAGAAGGGTGATGTTGCTTTCGCTGAAAAACTTTCGAAGCATGGTGACATCTATGTAAATGATGCATTCGGCACTGCACACCGTGCACATGCTTCAACAACTATTGTTGCTCAATTCTTTAAAGAGAAAGCTGCCGGGCTGGTAATGGCGGCAGAACTTGAAAATGCAAAGAAAGTGATTGAGAAAGCTGCAAAGCCATTCACCGCCATCATGGGTGGAGCAAAAATTTCAGATAAGATTTTAATCATAGAAAATCTGCTTGACAAAGTTGACACGTTAATTATTGGTGGCGGAATGTCATATACATTCTTCAAAGCAATGGGAGGCGCTATCGGAAATTCATTGGTGGAAGCTGACAAGATTGATCTTGCTAAAGAATTGATTCAAAAAGCAAAAGCAAAAGGTGTAGACTTGTTGCTACCGATTGACTCCATTACAGCAGACAAGTTTGCTGCTGATGCAAATACCGGATTAGCTTTAAACACATCTATCCCTGATGGTCTGATGGGACTTGATATCGGTCCGCAGGCCATCGAAGTATTTTCCAAAGCTGTTGAAAGCTCTAAAACACTGTTATGGAATGGACCGATGGGCGTATTTGAAATGCCTAAGTTTGAAAAGGGCACAAAATCTATTGCGGAAGCTGTGGTAAGAGCTACGAAGAAAGGTGCATTCTCTTTAATAGGAGGTGGCGATTCGGCTGCTGCAGTTGCGCAATTTGGATTCAATGATGACGTAAGTTATGTATCTACCGGTGGT
>JBGATZ010000092.1:0-12453 GCA_044228905.1 Cyclobacteriaceae bacterium
GGAAATGAAACTTCATTCGGTGACAATTACTGGATCGGATATGCGTATTCAGCTAAAGATAACTTCACCACAGCTAAGTATTCCGGATATTTCAACGAGCTGGCAACGTTCAACGAAAGTTTCTGCGGTGACAATTGCAGCTTTCCGATAAATGGCTGTGCCATCACTACGGAAAATTTTAGTGTACGTTTCAAAATGAGAGCTGCCTTCACCTGCGGTGATTATACTTTTACGATAGGTGGTGATGATGGTGTAAGACTTTATATTGATGGAGCTCTCAGAATAAATGATTACACCGATCACGGGTATCGTACCTCTGCGGCAACAGTAACACTAACAGAAGGAAGTCATGATTTGATACTTGAATTTTATGAAAATGGAGGTGCCAACCAGGTTTCCTTTACTTATACCACTGCAAATGGCAATACAACCGGACCTGGTGTAATAGCAGCAAGTCAATCTTTTTGCCAGGCGGCTCCTTTTGATCCTGCATTATTTACAAGTACAACGGCAGCTTCATTTTGCACAGGCTCGCCTTCTTACCAATGGCAGGAGTCTACCAATCAGTTTACATGGACACCTATTGCCGGTGCAACATCCGCAACCTATGACGCTCCTGCTTATTCTACTTTGGGAACAAAGTATTTCAGAAGAGCGGCAACAAACGGAACGATTACCATTTACTCTAATATTTTGGCAGTGGTGACCAATACACCTCCGGGCAACCCGACTGTATATGGCAATAGCGTTTGGAATGCTTACGTATTTAATTCCACTACCTATGGAACAAATTATTATGGTTACTATACAGAAAACAATTTAAGTTTTACTACGGGGTCAAGATGGGCTCCTGCCAGCGGGCCGGCTACCGCGAATACTTCTTCCGGTTCGGCATTCAATGGTTGTGCAGGATCCAGTACAACGAATTATGTAGTTAGTTACAGAAGAACCAATTTTACCTGCGGGTATTATCAGATCGATATTCCTTATCATGATGATGATGTTACTTTATTTATTAACGGAACACAGGTATTTCAGCACGTGGGATGGGGAGATGCGCACACCAATTCATGGACAGGTTTCCTTGGTGCTTCATCTACTGTGGAAGCAAGGGTGATGAACTCTGCCGGCCCTGGCGAATTGAGAGTGAACATCGCAGCGTCTGCGACTAATCCAATTACAGTAAGCACACCCGTAACAGTTTGTTCCGGAAGTTCAGCTACATTGATTGCTTCTTCTTCAATTTCCGGAGCAACGTACAACTGGGCACCAGATTCAAATAATACAGCAGCAACAATCACTTCGGCTTCAAATGCAGCTTCTGTTACCGTGAAACCTGATGCTTCAGGGAATTATATCGTAACACTGACCGATCCGGCAACGGGCTGTACAATTACCAATTCTATTCCTGTAACTGTAAATGCTACAGCTAACACCACGTTGAGCGTGTCGCCAGGTACAACCACTACAAACTGTCCTGGAACACAATATACATTAACTGCATCAGGCGCAGCTTCCTATACATGGGTTGCAGATACCGGAGCAGCAGGTGGATTAAGCGCAACAACGGGTTACCAGGTTACGGCTAATCCTCAACAAACAACCACTTATACGGTGACTGGTAATACCGGATGTAACACTAAAGGGCAATCCGTAACGATCACCATAAATGCGGCACCTGTAAATACTTATCCAAGTAATACGTGGAATGTGTACGGATTCAATTCACAAACTATCGGAACGAACTACGTTGGTTATTATACAGAAAACGGTTCGTCCACAGCGCCCAATACCTATAGCTTTGATACCCGTGATCGATGGGCTAGTGGAGGATCTCCATCTACCACCACAGCATCAAATGGAAATGCATGGGTGGGGTGCACAATGAACTCTACTGATATCAGCTTGAGTTTCAAGCGTACGGGTTTTGCCTGTGGAATGTATCAATTGGATGTTCCTGCTCACGATGATGACTTTCTTTTATTTATAAATGGAACTCAAATTGCTCAACACGCGGGCTGTTGTGATAGTCACACCAATGTGTGGACAGGCGTCCTGGATGGCAATTCACAGGTAGAATGGCAGTTGAAACAAGGTAATGGATTGTCTTATTTGAAAGTTGTATTCACAGCCATCTCTCAACCAGCTTCACAATCTACCTGGATAGGAAATGTGAGCAATGATTGGTTTAACTCTGCTAACTGGTGTGGTGGAGTTCCTACTTCGACCATTGATGCATTGATTCCTGCGGCAGGACCGAAATTTATGCCCGTCATTGCAAACACCGGAGCAGTAGTGAGAAACATTACCATCAATGCGGGTTCAGCGGGTGGTACTTATTCTCAAGCTTATGCAGCGGCTTCGCTCACTACTTCCGGTTCTAATAACCTGGATGTATATGGTAACTGGGTAAACAACGGAACCTATACTCCAAACAGTGGTTCAATTACCTTTGCAGGAACAACTTCAACTTCGATTACAAGTAGTGCAACTCAAACATTCTATAAGTTGATTGTAAACAAAACTTCTTCGGCAACACTTACTTTGTCTTCAGGTGCTCAACGCATCAGTAATAACATGACATTTACGAGCGGAGTAGTTATCCCCACTGCAACATTGACTTTTCTTGATGGATCAACTGCAACAGGAGCAAAGCACGCGAGTTATGTGCAGGGAGCGGTTACCAAAATCGGCAGCAACTCGTTTGATTTTCCAGTAGGAAAAGGCGGCTATTATCGACCAATCTCCATTTCCTCGCTGGCAGCAGCAACAGATAGTTACACCGCACAATATTTTCTGTCTGATCCAAACCCTACTTACTCACGTTCTTCCAAAGATCCTTCACTCACCAAAGTTGGTGCGGGAGAATACTGGACGCTGAGCAGAGCTTCAGGTACAACTGCTCGTGTTACACTTAGCTGGGACACAACCACCGGTGGTGTGAATGACCTGACCAGTTTGAAAGTAGCGGGATGGAACGGTTCATCCTGGAAAGATTTAGGTAATGGAGGTACAACGGGAAATAACTCGGCAGGCACGATTATCAGTCAGGCATCTCCTCTTGTTTCTACTTTCATCGCATTTACGTTGGGATCTGGGAATACAAATAATCCATTGCCGATTTCATTGAGCGAATTTACCGCTACATTGAATAGTGTGGGCATTGCCGAATTGAACTGGACTACTCTAAGTGAATTGAATAACAATTACTTTGAAGTGGAGCGATCAGTAAATGGAAATGATTTTCTGTCCATTGGAGATCGTATCGAAGGAGCGGGTACAAGCAATGAGAAGCATACTTACCTTGCTGAAGATAATACTGTTCCGGTTGGTAAAACATATTACAGACTTAAGCAAACAGACCTCGATGGAAAAACTTCTTATTCTGAAGTGAGGTCAGTTGAGAAGACTTCCTCGGAAGTAGTCATCACCGCTTACCCTAATCCCGCTTCGTCTACTATCAGCATTGATTTGGATGGAAGAATGTATGGTGGACTCTCCATTGTGAATGCTGTGGGTGCTGTTCAGAATGTGCCGGTGCAAACGGATGATTCAAGAATTACGATCAATGCATCAGATCTTGAACCAGGTATGTATTTACTGAAAGTGGTACTTGACGGCCGGATGACGATTCTCAAAGAGATTGTGCAGCACTAATCATCAGATTTTTAAAATGTCATTGATCCTGTTTGTTTCTAACAGGATCAATTCCCTTTGAATCGTTTTTACTGCGTTCATCAAAATGGGAGTGCAGACTAAGGCATAGGTACGTAATTTCCACTTTACCTACTGTTAACCTAAACTCCTATGTCAATTCTCAAACGATTTCATTCGTCACTTATCGGTGCATGTATGATCATCGCTTCCCAGTCACTTCACGCACAGAAGATCGATGAAACGTACAATCAGAAAATTAGGGAATATACTACCGATCCTCGTTTTCTTCCTGCTTCCGTGCTGGGTATCGTGGACGATGCTAAAATTCCCTCTCCACTCAAACACTTTGGGCAAATTATCGGTGCCCCTGGTGTAATGCACCGTTCGCATGAAGTGTATGGCTACTTCAAAAAGTTAACAGAAACTTCTCCATTAGTAAAAATGGAACAGATAGGAACAACGGAAGAAGGCAGACCTATTCAATTGGTAACCATTACGAGTGAGGCGAACATGAAACGTCTCGATCACTATAAGAAGCAATTGGCTTTGCTGGCCGATCCGCGCAAAGTAGGATCACAGGATGTGAATGCAATTATCAACGATTCAAAACCGGTTTATTATTTCAATGCCGGATTGCATTCACCTGAAATGGGTTCTCCAGAAGTAGTGATGGAACTGGCTTATCGTTTGATTACTGATCCATCACCTGAAACAAAAAAGATTCTTGATAATGTGATCATCCTGATTAACCCCGCTTCCGAAGCAGATGGTCGCGATAAGCAGGTAGATTGGTATTATCGCTATACAAAAGGAAGAAAAGATTTTGAAGACGGATTTCCTCATTCACCTCCATATTGGGGCAAGTATGTATTTCATGACAACAATCGTGATGGTCTTCAGAATTCACAACAACTCACGAAGGCGATTTATAAAATGTATTACGACTGGCATCCGACCATCATTCACGATCTTCACGAGTCGTTGCCGTTATTATATGTGTCTACGGGCACAGGTCCTTATAATGAAACGATCGATCCGATTACCATCGGGGAGTGGCAGCTGTTTGCCAATCATGATGTGACTACTCTGGGTGGACAAGGATTACCCGGTACATTCACGTGGGCTTTCTATGATGGATGGAATCCTGGATATGTTTTCTGGATTGCAAACAACCATAATGCCATTGGACGTTTTTATGAAACGTTCGGTAATGCAGGAGCTGATACTTACTTAAGAGATTTATCAAATACTTCATTTGCCGGTGATCCGGTAACCCGAAGAGAGTGGTATCGTCCTGATCCGGCTACAGAAAAAGTAGTATGGTCTGCACGCAACAATGTGAACTACATGGAGGGTGGAGTATTGGCTTCGTTGAGCTACACTTCAGATAATGCAAAATTATTGTTGAATAATTTTTATAAGAAAGGACAAAACAGTATTCGCAAAGGAGCAGAAGAAAGCCCCCGTGCGTTTGTGATTCCGAAGGGGCAACATGATCCATATATGACTGTGCATCTGGTGAATCAATTAAGGACACAGGGCATTGAAGTGCATCAGGATGGAGCGGATGGAGATTTTGTAGTACTGCTTGATCAGCCTTATCGCAACTTTGCTGTTTCGTTATTGACAAAACAGAATTATCCGAAAGAAGCGAAGTTCCCTCCATATGATGATATCGCCTGGACGTTAGGTTACCTGTATGGTGTAGATGTAAAGCCCGTGGATAGTGTAAAGTATAATAAAGCGAATCTGAAATTGGTTGAAGGCGTTGCTAAGTATGAAGGTAAAGTAGAAGGAGAGGGATCTAATTATGTTTTGAATTACAAAGCACAAAATACAGTGCTTTCTGCTTTGTATTGGCTGAAGTCAAAGAATTCAAAATCAAAAGCGTTTGTGATCAATGTAAAGACCAACATGGAAGGAGTGAAGGATACACTGAATGCAGGATCCATTTTATTTCAGGGAATTACGACTGACCAGGCAAAGACCATAGGTTCGCAGTTTGGTCTGGATCTAAAGGCAACGAAAGCAACAACTGCTTCGCAGCAGCGTGAAGTGAAATTGCCTCGCATTGCTATTTATCACAGCTGGTATAATACACAGGATGAGGGTTGGACACGCTTCACGCTGGATCAACGGGGCATTCCTTATACCTATATTGATAAAGATGAGTTGAAGGCGGGAGGATTGAAAGCAAAGTTTGATGTGATCATGATTCCGCGGATGCGCGGACAAGTGAGTGACTTCATTCATGAGATTGATAAAAAGTATGGTCCAATGCCATTTACGAAAACGGCAGAATTTCCGTCTCATGGAACACCAGATGCAACAGCTGATATGACGGGTGGCCCTGGTTTCGAAGGCATTGGTCAACTGAAGCAATTTGCCGATGCAGGAGGAGTAATCATTGCGCTGGATAATTCTGCGAAGCTGGTGGCCGAAGCGGGGATCACGAGAGAGTTGGATGAAGTAAACTCAGCTGGTCTGTTTCACCCCGGATCTGTAGTGAGCGTGAAAGCAAGAAAACCCAACCATCCGATTTTATATGGATTCCCTGAAGAGTTTCATTTGTTCAGAGGCATTGCACCGCTATTACAAACGGATAAGCAAAGCCGTGACTACATGTTGGTGCAGTATGGATCGAAACCTTTAAAAGACGAAGAAGAATACAAAGGACCAATATTAGGAATGTCTTCTGAAAAAGAAGCGAAGAAAGACGATGGGGTGAAGAAAGAAGTAAAGAAAGAATCACCTTACGTTTTATCAGGAATGGTTCGCAATGAACAGACTATCATTGGTCATGGTGCGGTTTTCAGTGTGCCGGCAGGGGCAGGGCGAGTGGTTGCATTCACATTCGACCCGTTACATCGTTATCAAAATCTTCACGATGCTGTCCTGGTGTGGAATACATTAATCAATTGGGATAATTTAAAATAGAAGCCTATGCAGTGGGATTTTGCAAAGAATGTTCAGGTGGTAGTCCTGGCATTCTTTGCTTCTTTGGAGTAATTTACTGATTACTTGGAACTAAGCATATTTTGAACGAAGACTTCATATAACGCACCTTGAAATTTTCCTGATCTGATCTTATGAATCGAAAGTTAAATTTTGTCTACACTTTTTTTGAAGTATTGTCTACGCTGCTTGTGCTTTTTGGACTTAGCCAGTTCTCCGATAATATCAGCGGATGGCAGTACGGATTATTCAATAGTTGGTCCGGAACGTTTTGGTTCATTAGTGTGATCCTGACATTCAGTATCATTGCAGGTGGCGTATGGCACATGAAGGATCCCAATAGAGAGAGCCAGGTTCATCGCTTTCTTGAAACGTTCATTGCATTTTATGTAGCCTATATGATTTTTGGTTACGCGTTTGCGAAACTTTTGAAAACCCAATTTCAGGCTCCCAACTATGTGTTAGACACACCAATTGGAGAGCTCAATGGCTTCTGGCTCACATGGACTTATTTTGGATTCTCTCAAACCTTTGCCTACATTCTTGGCTGGACACAAATTCTGGGATGTGTTTTGTTGCTCTTCCGCAAAACGAGATTGCTGGGAACATTTGTTCTCATTCCGGTAATGGTGAATATCTGTCTGATCGATCATTTCTATAGCATTTCGCCATTAGCTTATTTTAATGCATTGCATTATACATTCCTGCTGTGTTTCATTCTTTCTCTTGATGCTCCGAAGCTCATTGCACTTTTCTTCGGTACAGAGAATTCATTGAAATATACCAATTGGAAATTCTGGACTTTGAATGGAATCAGACTCCTAGTTGTACTTCTTGCCTTTAATCGTATTTATTCTTTGAAAGCATCGTTTCAGCCCAAGACAAAGATCAACGGAGTATGGCAGATGGAAAAGATAAGAATGGGAGGGAAGGATGTCATCGCACCTGATCAGAAATTTGCTTTATCAAAAGTGTATTTTGAATGGAGATATGGATGTGTCTTCAAACTGGATGCAAGTCATGATTGCCCATTGAGTGGCAAGCAAGGACAATATGCACTGGAAGAAAAGAATACTGCACTTAAGATCAATCTTTACCCCACATCACCTGATCAGTCAAAAGGTGATAGTTTATTGTTGCAATATTACTTTACTTCCGATTCGCTATTGACCTTGACTGGCTTCTATAACCGTGATTCCATTCAGATGGACTTGCGGAAATTAAAGTGATTAAAGAATGGATCGGACTAATCCACCATCTACACGAATCGCTGCACCGTTGGTAGCTGATGCCAGCGGACTGGAAATATAAACCACTGTATCTGCTACTTCTTCTACTGACGCAAAACGTTGTAACAATGAAGTGGGTCTCATATTTTTGAAGAAATCCTTTTCGACCTGATCAGTAGATGTATTTCCAGCCTTCGATAAGTCTTCAATAAAAGTACCCACGCCTTTTGATTTGGTGGGTCCCGGTAAAATAGAGTTGACTGTCACGTTTGTTCCTTTGGTTAATTCAGCCAGACCTCTGCTCACGGCAATTTGTGCAGTCTTGGTCATCCCATAATGGATCATTTCGTCAGGAATAAATACACCTGATTCACTGGAGATAAATATGATGCGTCCCCAGTTCTTTTTAAGCATCTTTGGGAAATAGGTCCTTGACAAGCGGATGCCACTCATGACATTTACTTCAAAGAACCGGAACCAGTCTTCGTCAGGTATTTCGGCAAAGGGTTTCGGTTCGAAAATACCGGTATTATTTATCAAGATGTCAACCTCCGGCAATTCAGTGATAAGCTTATTGACCTCATTTATCTTTGAGAAATCGGCAGCAATGCCATAAACATTTGCACCGGGTATTTGTGATTTTAGCTCGCTAACAGCTTTATCTATGCTTTCCTTTGTTCTTCCATTGATAATTACTTTTGCGCCTTCAGTGAGGAAACGATGAGCGATAGCGAAGCCAATTCCAGCGGTCGATCCGCTTACAAATGCTGTTTTATCTTTAAGTTTTAAATCCATTGGTTATTGTGTTTGTTGCTCAAATTAAACCACAACGTTTATAAATTAGTTTATAGAATTCAGGGATTTTGTTAAACTTTTAGCAGAGTTATCTGCGTGCCGGATATCCAAGCTGCGGAAGAGGGAATTGGTGGAAGAGAATCTCTAATTGGAAAGCTGGTTTGTAATTTCTTTTTTGTGATCCGGAGCTTTCACTTTCAATAGGTAATCCAGAAGAATAAGCCCGCCTATCGAGATAAGCACGATGCCGTACAATGGTGAAATGGAAGATACAGCAGAAAAGAGTGAAGTGACTGATTGGCCCATTATGTTAAGATAAGGAGTGAGATTTCCTGAATCTTTTGTGGATTGTTCGCTAAGTCCAATGTAAAGAACAAGTATCATCATTGCAGCTGCAGCAATATACCAGGCGCTTTTGCTAATGATCGGTTGTGCTGATTTTAATTCGTGTGCTTCGATTTTCATCATTACCTGATCGGTGAATTCAGGTGAAATAGTTAGATCTGCATTTTGTTTCAGCAGCGATTTTAAAGCAGGGTTAATTGCAGCTTCTTCTTTAGCCATTACTTCCTGCATGACGGTGGCTGTGAAATCAGGGGAAGGTTTGTTTATTCCCGATTTTTGGATAAGCACTTTGAGCCGATTTTCTTTTTCGTTTCCTTTCATGACTCATTATTTAATAAAAACTGAAGCTCTTTTTCTAAACGCTTTCGTGCGCGAAATAAATTGATTTTGATATTCGGTAGTGATAATCCGGTGATTTGTTGAATTTCTTTTACTGAATTTTCGTTAAGATAATATAATGTCACAAGCAACGCTTCGGTTCGAGGTAGCTTTTCGATTGCCTGCTTCACATAACGCTGTTCGTCCTTCATTCTCATTTGATCTTCCTGTGGCGAGCGATCGTCTTCGTGATAGTTTTCAGTAATGGTTGCACTAATTGACAGAGTTTCAATTCGGTTTTCTTTCAATCGCGAAACAGCGGTCCGGTAGACGATGGTGTACAGCCAGGTTGAAAATTTTGCTTTTCCCTGAAACTGATGAAGTTGCTGGAATGCTTTGATAAAACTTTCCTGTGCAATGTCTTCAGCCTCTTCAGGATTGCGAACAATTTTGAGTGCGATCATATAGGCCATGTGCTTATTGGAATCGACTATGAAAGCATACGAAGCAGAATCCCCGTTTTTTACTCTATCGATGTAATCCTGTTCTTCGGTAGGGCTCATTTAAGGTAAGAGCGAAATTAGCCAGCGCTGGTTACAAATTAAGTTGAAATCTTTCAGGTAAAAATTTTTGGCTAAAGTTGTATCCGGATAGTGGCAATTCAGGTCTTATAGGTGTAAGTCGCAAGACCGGGGAAATTTAAAACAGAATCAATATGCATGAAGTAACCAGAGATCTGCTCGTATCATTAGCCGCTTTTGCGGGTATTTTTGGAATGTTCTATGTGTTTTTCATGACACGTTATCGCGAGCGTATGGCTATGCTGGAACGTGGGGTAGATCCTTCGGTTTTTAATAATAAAGGCAAACGAATATCCTGGACGAAGAAGTGGCTTTTTTTTCAATGACTTTTCTGTTTGGAGGCATCAGCCTGATTTTGAATTTTATTATTGTCCGCAAGCTCAATAAATAAGCTTTCCGCTTCCACTGTTAAATTTTAATTCTGGTTATGAAAACATTCATTCAATGGGCTGCTGCTTTATTGCTCATACTACCTGTACATACGAAAAGTCTGGCTCAGACAACTGAAGCAGAAAATCTGCGTAAGACCATTCTTAAGAATGACAGCATTTTCTGGGGAGCTTACAATAGTTGTGATGTAGCCAGCATGGATAAATTTATGGCCGACCAAGTAGAGTTTTATCACGATATGGGTGGATTGACTCTTGGAAAAGAGAATTTGAATCATGACATTAAAAAGAATCTATGCAGCAATCCTGATTTTAAACTGAGGAGAGAAGCAGTGAAAGGAACGGTAGAGGTATATCCACTGAAGAAGGCTGGAGTGATTTACGGAGCAGTTATATCCGGAGAACACGTCTTCTATATTTTGGCAAAAGGAAAACCTGAACAACTGGATGGCCTTGCAAAATTTACACACGTGTGGTTGTTGAGAGACAACGTATGGAAAATGGAGCGTATCATAAGCTTTGATCATGGCCCTGCCGGCAGGAAGGGTAGGTAGGGGTGTTTATAGTCGTAGGCAATCCCCCTGAGAATCGTCAGATAATTAAAAATCAATTCATGGTCACCAGTATTTCTTTAGAGATCAGTTTTTGCCTATAAAGTCGTTGTATTTTTTTGCTATACGATGCATGAAACAGGACCTCATCGAGATAGCTTTTACTATCAATTTTTACCTGGGGTGAGATCGTACTTACTTCTGTGTTGATAGAGATCAGTTCGCTGGTTAACGAATCGAGCACTGCTTGTTCTTCAGGTGAAAAACAATTTCCTCCGGTGACTACCTCGTAACTTAGTGCAATAGGGAATGCTTTTATAGGTTTTTCTGGAATGCAGAGTTTGTCACTTAAATTACCGGCATATAACATTTTCTTCTCACCAGGTGAAATCTCTATAAAATAGTGTTTAAGGAGCAGTCCTCGTTTAGGCTCCTCATAAAGTGAAATTGCATTTGGACTGGTCTTACATATCCCTATTGTTTTACTTATGATGGAGTAAGGCCGTTTTAAAAATCCACATTTTTTAATGGGCAGATCCGTCAAATTAAAAAGATCAGAGTAAGCGTCAAGGAGACGAAGGGTGTCTTTGGAGTTATTTGTTATGGATGCCTTGATTTTGAGCGAACTATTCCTGGTATCAAATGTAGCTTCCTCGATCTGAAGGATCACATTTTGACTGGATACCATGAAGGAGCAATGGAGTAGTACGGTGACAATAAATAATGCTTTCATGAAATCACTGACTAATGAATACCGTATTGGATTGCAGGTTAAGATCGGTAATTCGTGTAAGAACGTTTTTCTCGTAGTTCAGATAAAGTGGAATTTCTGTGCGGAGCATATTTTGAAGATGCCATGCGTCATTCATCTTTAATTTATTCATTTGAATATAAACATTCCACAAGCGATCGGAAATTGATTTTATCTTTTGTTCGGTAGCTTGACTGAGTACATTTTTATTGATAACGGGGCGATAATGAACAGAGACAAACAGTCCATGAGCACGATCGCGTTTGTAACATGATTCATGGTCATTGATGTAAATCTCTCCCAATATTTTAGTCTCGCCTGGCAAAACAGTGATAACCACCTGTTCGGGTATTTTAAAATAGGGATTATCAACTCGTGCCACAAAAGAAGAATCTTTGCAATCACTTTCGCTTTTTATAGTCAATACGTAAGGACTCGATACAATACCAAGTGCTGTATTTGACGGTCTGGTCCATCGGGCATCAACAAGATACCATTCGGGTTTAAGAACAGAGACGGCCTTATCACTGCCATTGGTCAACTTAAGATTAAACCTCCAGGCTGTATAGCCGGGTTTTACAGAACTTGAGTCAATTGAAAATTTGATCCGTGGATCGGATTGTGCGAATGAACTCAATGATATGAACAGAAAAAATAAAAGGTAGAGAAAGTGATTTGACATTCATCTTGAATTACTAATCTAAGATATAATAAGAAAACGATACTCCTGAAAGTTTATCTCTCTACGAAATCCAAATCCTTTCCAAATGTTTCTTTGGTCAGTATGGCTGCGGGAATAGCAATGGCGAAGAGTATTGCTCCCGTGATCCAGCCACCTGTTATGTAGCTGCCTGTTAATTCTCTCATAAACTTGAAGAGAAT
>JBGATZ010000093.1:0-12478 GCA_044228905.1 Cyclobacteriaceae bacterium
CACGGGTCACATGATCATTACCTCTTCCATCTTAGGAATAGCTGAAGATCCATTCACAAAAACATTTACCGTTGCGATTCAATTAGGAGCTATACTTGCCGTAATCGTATTGTATTGGAAACGTTTCTTTCAATCTTTTGATTTCTATTTCAAATTACTGGTCGCATTTCTTCCTGCGGCTGTCATAGGTCTTCTATTTAACGATTACATCGATATGCTCCTTGAACGGGTTGAGGTAGTTGCGCTCATGCTTATCATCGGAGGTATTGTATTTCTTTATATCGATAAGCTCTTCGAAAAAACAGAAGCTACAGGCGACTCCGAAGTCACCTACCCTTCTGCATTGAAGATCGGATTCTTTCAATGCATTGCCATGATCCCAGGAGTATCACGCTCAGCAGCTACCATCATTGGCGGGTTGACTCAGAAGCTTAATAAGAAAACAGCAGCTGAATTTTCCTTCTTTCTGGCAGTGCCCACTATGTTTGCTGCTACTGGCTATAAATTGCTGAAGTTTTACAAAGAAGGAAATACATTCGGAAGTAATGAAATCACCCTGCTTGCAATAGGCAATGTTGTCGCTTTCATTGTTGCGTTACTGGCAATCAAGTCATTCATTACATTTCTGACAAAGCACGGTTTTAAAGTATTCGGTTACTACCGTATTGCGGTGGGTGTAATCATTCTGCTCCTTTACTTTTTAGGAATCGAATTATCCATAATCTGATGGAACGGAATCAGGATCGAATCCTGCTGGTGAACAAACCATTCAAGTGGACTTCCTTTCAGGCAGTCAATAAACTCCGTTATAAACTGAAGATCAAAAAAATTGGTCATGCAGGAACACTCGATCCGCTCGCTACAGGATTATTGATTCTGTGCACAGGTAAAATGACCAAACGCATCGAAGAATTTCAGGGTCAGGAAAAAGAATATACCGGCAAGTTTATCATTGGCCAGACCACTCCATCCTTTGATCTGGAAACAGAGCCTACTGAGGCTAAAGACATATCTCATGTAACGGAAGAAGCAATCTATGCTGCAGCAAAAAATCTGACTGGAGAGATCGAACAAATTCCCCCTGCGCACTCTGCCATCTGGGTGAACGGGAAACGTTCGTACGACCTGGTGAGAAAAGGTAAAGAAGTAGAATTGAAAGGACGACTGGTGACTGTAAGTGCATTCGACATTACACGAATCGACAAACAAGACATTTATTTCAGAATAGTTTGCAGCAAAGGAACATATATCCGGAGCCTTGCGCGCGACTTTGGAGAAGCATTAGGTGTGGGCGCCTACCTGGGTGAACTTTGCCGCACTCGCATCGGAGAATTCAAATTAGAAGATGCCAAGACACTTGACGAAATTGACGTTGAACTGATTCCTGAATCATCCGACCAATGAAAATTTATCACTCCATCGATGATTTTCAGCGACTGAACTACGCAGTAGTCACCAGTGGCACATTTGATGGTGTGCACCTTGGTCATCAAACGATTTTAAAAAGGTTAAAAGAGATTGCCGGAAAAAACAATGGAGAAACAGTAGTAATCACTTTCTGGCCTCATCCACGTTTGATTCTAAAACCAGAAGAAGAATCACTCAAATTACTAAATACATTCGAAGAAAAGGCTGAGCTCTTAAAAGCACAAGGCATCCATCACCTGCTTCGCATTCCAT
This sequence comes from Cyclobacteriaceae bacterium, assembly GCA_044228905.1. Classification (GTDB taxonomy): domain Bacteria; phylum Bacteroidota; class Bacteroidia; order Cytophagales; family Cyclobacteriaceae; genus ELB16-189. The sequence continues at coordinate 1,681 of JBGATZ010000093.1, forward strand.
TCACCAAGGAATTTTCACAGATCACTTCACAGGAATTTGTATCCAACATCCTCGTTGATAAGATTGGTACGCGCAAACTAGTAATTGGTTATGATCATCGCTTTGGCCGAAACCGTGAAGGAAGTTTTGAGCAATTAAAAATCAATGGCCCCACCTATGGCTTTGAAGTGGAAGAAATTCCAAGACAGGACGTTGAGGACGTGGGTGTAGACTCATCAAAAATCAGAAAGGCGCTGGAAGAAGGTGATATCGATACCGCCAATCATTTTTTAGGGATGCCCTACTCGATTTCCGGAGCTGTGGTAAAAGGAGATCAGCTGGGTCGACAGCTTGGTTTTCCAACTGCAAACATCGACATTGATTCACATCACAAACTGATTCCTGCCGAAGGAATTTACGCAGTGACGGTGAACTACGGAACACGCGAGTTGAAAGGAATGCTCTACATTGGAACTCGCCCAACAGTAGACGGATCAAAGCGAGTGATCGAAGTGAATCTTTTCGATTTCAATGAAACAATCTACGGTGAAACATTAAAGGTTAATCTGATCAGTTTCATCCGGGGTGATGCTAAGTTTGATAATCTGGATGGCTTAATCCAGCAACTCCATAGGGACAAAGAGCTCGCTTTAAAAGCCCTGTCTCCAAAATAATCAAGTCACTTTTTATTTTACAAGTCAATTGCTTTTTGGCAACTTGCTTTATCATTACTTCATTTACCTATGATCAATAAAGAAGTTAAAAATGCTGACGAAGCCATAAAAGACATTCCTGATAATGCAGTGCTCATGCTCGGAGGTTTTGGCCTTTGCGGAATTCCGGAAAACTGTATTACGGCACTCCTCAAAAAAGGAATTAATGGATTGACTTGCATTTCCAATAACGCAGGAGTGGATGATTTTGGAATCGGGTTAATGTTAAAATCACGTCAGGTAAAAAAGATGATCTCTTCTTACGTGGGAGAGAACGCAGAATTTGAACGACAGCTATTATCAGGCGAACTGGAAGTAGAACTCATTCCACAAGGAACATTGGCCGAACGTGTGCGTGCAGGTGGTGCCGGCATTCCCGCGTTTTTTACTCCGGCCGGATTCGGAACAGAGATTGCAGAAGGAAAAGAAGTGCGTGAATTTGAAGGAAAGAAATACCTGATGGAGCACTGGTTGCGTGCTGATTTCTCATTGGTAAAAGCATGGAAAGGTGACACGTCTGGCAATTTGATTTTCAAAGGCACAGCACGAAACTTTAATCCCATGATGGCTACTGCCGGAAACATTACCATTGCGGAAGTGGAAGAATTAGTTCCGACAGGACAACTCGATCCGAACGAAATTCATACACCTGGAATTTTTGTTCACCGCATCTTCGAGGGGAAAAATTATGAGAAGAGAATTGAGCAACGAACGATTACTAAAATTTGAAATATTGGCCACAGATTACGCAGATTTTTTCTTAGAAAGACATCTGTGTTAATCAGTGACATTTGTAGCTGGTTACACTTCAAATTTTCAAATCACCTGATTTCAAATTGAATTATGTTAGATAAAATAGGCATCGCCAAACGCATCGCACAGGAAGTGCGCAACAACATGTACATCAATCTTGGAATTGGTATTCCAACGTTGGTTGCGAACTACATTCCTCAAAATATTAATGTAGTCCTTCAATCTGAAAATGGATTACTTGGCATAGGTCCCTTCCCTACTGATGATAAAGTAGACCCTGATCTCATTAACGCAGGTAAGCAAACAATTACTATGATGCCGGGCTCCGCACTTTTCAGTTCAGCAGAAAGTTTTGGAATGATCCGTAGCGGAAAAGTGGATCTCACCATTCTGGGAGCGATGGAAGTTTCAGAAAACGGAGACATTGCCAACTGGAAAATACCTGGCAAAATGGTAAAGGGAATGGGTGGCGCAATGGATCTTGTTGCTTCTGCCAAAAATATTATCGTGGCCATGCAGCACACCAGCAAAGACGGAGCTTCCAAGCTGCTGAAGCAATGTTCTCTCCCGCTAACAGGATTAAAGTGTGTCAAAAAAATTGTTTCTGATATGGCCGTTTTGGATGTGCTGCCGGAAGGTGGATTTCGGTTATTAGAGAGAGCTCCGGGCATCTCCCTAGAGCAAATAAAAAACGCTACGGAGGGCAAACTAATTGTTGAGGGCGAAATACCTGAAATGAAAATCGGTTAACTTTGCAGCTTAGTTTAGATCACTGATGAAAAAATCAACTATTCAATTCACCGTAGAACTGGATCCTAATAATATCCCTGAGAAAATCCTCTGGAACGCTACAGATAAACCGACTGACGATACCGATGAAACCAAAACCATCAGCATTGCCCTGTGGGATCACTTGCAAAAAAATACTATGCGTATCGATCTGTGGACCAAAGACATGCCGGTAGATGACATGAAGCGTTTTTACATTGACTGTATTGGCGGTCTTTCCCAAAGTGTACTCACCGCAACGGGTGACGAATTCATGGCGAAAGAAATGCGTGCGCTATGTGATCGGTTAGTAGAGCACATCAAGAAATCCTAATACGTTTTTAATCTTTTTTAGTGAGTTTCCGCTGGTAAAAAACGGGAATTCAATCGTTTGCTTTTGCCTAATTTCTCGTAGATTTAAACAAATCTAAAAATTCTATGAGGAGACTCTACGTATCTGTTTTCAGCACACTTCTATTTTTTTGTGCTGCCACATTACCCGCTTTAGCCCAGACGAAAATCTCTGGTGTTGTGAAGGATGAAAAAGGGGAAGGACTGGCCGGTGTAAACCTGGTCATCAAAGGCAAAGTAATTGGTACCGTTACGGATATCAATGGAAATTTCAACCTGTCAGTGAATGATAATCCTCCAATGATCATTGTGGTATCATTTGTGGGTTATACCACGCAGGAAATTCAGGTTACCAGCTCTTCGGCTGCACTTGATATCAAGATGGAAGAGCAAACATTGCTCGGCCAGGAAGTAGTGATCTCAGCCTCACGGGTGGAAGAAAAAATTATGGAGTCGCCCGTCTCCATTGAGAAGATGGATATTCTTGCCGTGCAGACTACACCTGCTGATAACTACTATAAGGGACTCGCTAATCTGAAGGGTGTAGATGTCACTACCAGCAGTATTAATTTTCAGATCATCAATACGCGTGGCTTTGGTTCTACTGGTAATACACGCTTCGTACAACTTACAGATGGAATGGATACGCAAGCTCCGGCTTTGAATTTCCCCATCGGGAACCTGAATGGTCCTTCTGAACTGGATGTTGAAAGTGCTGAATTAATACCTGGGGCCTCCTCTGCATTGTACGGTCCGAATGCCTTTAATGGTATTCTTTTAGTGAACAGCAAAAACCCATTTGAGTATCAGGGATTGAGTGCTTTTGCAAAAGCAGGCGTTAACCACGTTGGGCCTGACGCAGATCATTCTCCATCTCCTGTCTGGGAAGGTGCGTTGCGGTATGCGAAAGCTTTCAAAAACAAGTTTGCATTTAAAATAAGTGGTGCATTTATGAAAGCTGAAGATTGGCATGGCACGGATGCAACCGATCGGGAAAGTGCAAGAACACCATCCGGATTTGATTTTAATCCTGGCAGTGACCGTCTGCATTACATGGGAGATGAAGCCTCTATCCCACTTTCTATTTTCCGCTTGAGCAGAAATACTCCTGCTGGCCCGGGATGGGAAGCACTGTCAAGCAGCGGTATAGGTGTATTTGAACCCGGGCTAACCGCATGGAACTATGCGCAAAACGGATGGCTGCCTGGTCATGTGGTCTCCGTAACTCCTTTCCAGGAAAAAGATGTAATCGACTATAGTGCCAAGAATATGAAACTCAATGGAGGATTATATTATCGCCCTACTGATAAAATTGAAATCAGCTATTTGTACAATGGCGGTTTTGGAACAAGTATCTACACCGGAGCACAACGTTACTCGCTGAAAAACTTTGGCATACAACAACATCGTTTACAGATCAAAGGAGATAATTTTTATGTACGCGCCTATACTACGAGAGAGAATTCCGGTGACTCTTACATCGCTGAATTTCTTGCCAAACGTATGAATGATATTCGAAGCGGAGGGAACGTTTCATCGTGGTTAGGAACATATGGAATCTATTATCTCCGCTACCTGTACGATCAGGGATTCACCGACCCCACTGCTAATCCTGCATCAGTGCCTGTTGCCACGCAGCAACTCGCCCATCAGTTCGCAAGAACTCAAACAGACAACCGGTTCCCGCTTGTACCCGGAACAGCTGAATTCGAGAGAGTAAAAGCCCAGGCATTGAATGGTGTAGTGCCAGATGGGCCGAAGTTCAAGGATGCCACAAACCTTTACCATGTAGAAGGACAGTATGATTTCAAAAACCAAATCAAAAGCATGGAGCTTCAGGCAGGCGGAAGTTATCGTCTCTTCGATCTTAATTCAAATGGAACCATCTTTGATGATGCCACGCAGGATATCCTGATAAAAGAATACGGTGCATACGTACAAGCGGGAAAATGGCTTGGTGACCGAAGAGTAAAACTATCTGCATCGGGTCGCTATGATAAAAACCAAAACTTCAAAGGAAGATTCAATCCACGCATCTCCGGATTGTGGAAGATCAATGAAAACAATAATATCCGTTTATCTTACCAGACCGGATTCCGTATCCCATCTACCCAAGGACAATACATTGATCTTAACATTATCTCTGCTCGCCTTTTGGGTGGTCTTCCTCAATACGCAGAGAAGTCTTTAATGCGGGTGCAAGCACTGCCGCTATTTTCAACCCGGCAAACATAAGCCAGTTACAACCTTTTACGTGGACGCCTGTAAAGCCTGAACAAATTCAATCTGTAGAATTTGGTTATAAGAGCATAGTTGACAACCGTTTACTGATTGACTTCGCTTATTACTTTAATATCTATAATGATTTCATTACCCAGACCAGAGTACGCATTGCCAAAGAATTCACTGCAGCAGATGCTCCATCACCTGCTATGGTCGGAACTCCGAATTACGCAACAATACTTAATGGTACCTCCGACAACACCTATCAGATTTACACTAATTTCAATAAACAGGTTACTTCGCAGGGAGCTGTCCTTGGTTTAACATATCACTTGCCTAAGGGCTACATTGTGGGAGGTAATTACAACTGGAATGTATTACAAAAAGCGCCAGACCCTAATCAGTTTCTTGCTGAATTCAACACTCCAGAGCACAAATTCAATCTGAGTTTTGGAAATCGTAAGCTGACTGAAAATTTAGGCTTCAATCTGAATTACCGCTGGCAGACTGAATTTGAATGGCAATCTTCATTTACTGCACCTGCCAATGGAATGGTTCCCGCTTACGGTACTTTAGATGCTCAGGTATCTTATAAAGTTTCAAGCATTAAATCAATCGTTAAACTGGGAGGCTCGAATGTATTAAATCAACGTTACATCCAGAGCCTGGGTGGCCCCACTATAGGAGCCTTGTACTACATCTCATTGACATTTGATGAACTATTAAGATAAATTCGAGTTTTTTAAATTAGTAAAGGCCGGGTCGACCGGCCTTTCTTATTACAAACTATCCTGCTATGAAAAAGCAAACAAAAAAATCTCTATTTATTTTCATTGGTTTTGCATTTCTGTTTATCCGATGCCAGGATGATAATCCTAAAAAACAGATTGATCCTGTCGTATTGAAGGATTATGAATTAGTTGCAACAAAAAGTCATACTGAAATTTTGAGTTTTGTTAAAGGCACTGGATTGCCTGTGCCGGAGAGTGAAATAAAATATGATGTTGATATTTACAAGGTAACGTACCTGACTGCATTGAAAGGCAGCGAGGTAACCGCTTCCGGATTAATTCTTCTTCCCAAAACTTCAGACCCTGTGGGGATGATCAGCTTTCAACATGGCACAATCAGTGCACATGGGGAGGCGCCCAGTGAAACTTCTGCTTCAAGCTCTACCATGACATTCTATGCAGCCCTGGCAACAACCGGATTAATCGGTGTAATTCCTGACCTGATTGGTTTTGGAAGTTCAAAGAACATCCTCCATCCTTATTATGTAGAAAAGCCAACCGCTGATGCTGTTCTTGATAACATAAAAGCAGCACGTGAACTCGCGCTGATCAAGGAAAACTCGTTTAATAGCAGATTATTTTTAGCCGGGTATTCTCAGGGCGGGTATGCAACGATGGCCGCACACAAAGCCATTGAGACAGATGGTTTAGAGAATTTTACCTTAATTGCCTCTTTCCCTGCTTCAGGTGGGTATGATGTAAAAGGTGTCCAGAATTATTTCTTTGCTCAAACCACCTATGACCAACCTTTCTATATCGCCTATGTGGCTCGTGCTTATCAGATCCATTATGGCTGGACTTCCCCGTTGAGTGATTTTTTTCAGGCACCTTTCGACAGTAAAATACCTTCCCTATTCAACGGGCAGTTAACGGGCAGTCAGATCAATGTACAGCTCACCAACCAGATCAGCGTATTGTTAAGTGCAGACATTCTGGCTACAATCGACACAAGCTCTAAATACAAATACATCGTGGACGCATTTAATGAAAACAGCCTCACTGACTGGACTCCTAAAACGAAGATGTACATGTATCACGGAGATTTGGATATCACCGTACCCTATCAAAATTCAGTAGATGTTTATAATAAGTTTATTGCCAGCGGAGCGTCCAATCAGAATGTAACATTTACAACTCTGCCCTTTGCCACTCATTCGAGTGGAGTGACCCCCTACCTGATTGATCTGGTTGGGAAAGTCAGTAGTCTTAAGTAATGCGAAGATCAAATAAAAAGGTCTGCCCATAAGAGCAGACCTTTTTTATTAAGTCAAGTATTAAAAGAATCTTATGGATTCAGGATCACTCCGGCAATCGGATAAACGATACCATTGCTCGCAGACACTTTAGAAGTTACCACTACGTTTACAGCAGCAGTATTTCCAAGACCTTTAACAGTAGAAGATGTCAGCGTTACTACTTTACCATTAATTGTTGTTTCTTCCCCGGAAGGAAGCGTTGTGAGTGTCTTAGCAATCACATGTCCTCTGATGATAGCATTCCATTGGGCTGCACTGTAGGTATCTACAGTAATATTTGCTGCTTTGAACACATCATTTACTGGTGCGAAAACAGTAAGCGCTGGTGATGCAATCATGGCACCTACAATTGTTTCCGCTGCTGCTTTGCCAGCATCTGCTTTCAAAATTGCAGAAGCCAGGATAGAGAAGCTGCTGCTTAACAAAATAGGCTGAGCTACTTTACCAAGAGTCTGAACAATCAATGCACCAATTGTTGGAGGAACCAATACTACATCCACAATATGTAATGCACCATTAGTTGCTCTTGTGTCAGCAGTTGTAATTGCCGCATCACTGGTAGCACCGGTATCCAGCTTTTTCTCACCGGTTGAAGTAACAATGATTTTGATTTTTTCTGTTTCTTTAGTGGTCAGTTCTGCACCATTGGTTAAATCACTTGAAAGTTTCAATGACTCTACCAGGTGATAGTTTAAAACTGCCTGTACAGTTGTTGGTGAAATCGAAGCAAAGTTGGTTAGGCCTAAAGTAGTCAACAGGTTATTCATTGCTGTATTGCTAGGAGCAAAAAATGTAACATCTGTTGAGCCCTGAAGCGATGCCTTTAAAGAGGCATTAACATCCAGATCAATCTGTTCCTTAACGCTGGATAACTCCGGGTTTTCACTAATCAGTTCGTAAACTGTTTTTGTTGGCTTAGCTTCATCGTCATCACTACATCCTCCAAGGATGAATAAACTTCCTACGAGCATCAAAACTGCCGTATAGCGAAGTATTGAAAAAGTGTTCTTAGTCATGGTAAAAGTTTGATTTAGTTTCTTCAATATTAGGCAAAATATTGAAGAAATGGTATGCACGCAGAGCAAAAAAGGCCATTTTTAGCCAATTAAATCGTATGCGCTGCATACCAAATCGTTAAACGCGCATTTTTTGCCGTTCTAAGAAGATCTAAAATAGCTCCTTTGCAATCCTGTAAATCGGATCAGATTTACCCATCGAATAAAAATGTAAAGTTGGAACACCTTTTTTAATCAATTCCCTGGATTGCTGAATAGTCCATTGAATACCTAACTCTTTTAAAGCTGCATTATCCTTACACTTTTCAGCTTCTTCAGATAATTCTTCAGGAATATCAATATTAAATGTTTTTGGCAGTACAGTAAGCTGCGCTTTTCCTGTCAACGGTTTTATTCCCGGAATGATTGGAACATGGATTCCGGCCTCACGGCACTTATCAACAAATTCAAAATATTTGTTATTATCAAAAAACATTTGTGTCACAATGTATTGTGCACCCATGTCGATTTTCAATTTGAGATACTTCAGATCCGTTTTAAGATTTGGTGCATTGAAATGTTTTTCCGGATAGCCAGCTACTCCAATACAAAAGTTGGTAGGCGCTGCGCCTTCCAGTTCCTCATCAAGGTATAATCCCCTGTTCATTTTTGCCACCTGATCCAATAACTCAGAGGCGTACTTATGACCATCGGGTTCAGGCACAAACTTGGATTCGCTTTTAATTGCATCACCCTGAAGAACCAGAACGTTATCTACCCCAAGAAAATGCAAATCGATTAACGCATTTTCAGTTTCTTCCCTATTGAATCCTCCGCATATAATATGAGGAACGGTGTCCACTTTATAATGATTCTGAATGGCTGCACAAATACCAACAGTACCAGGACGTTTACGTGTAGAGATCTTTTCCAATAGCCCTCCGTCCTTCTTGCGATACACGTATTCTTCACGATGATAAGTAACGTCAATAAAGGGAGGTTTGAATTCCATTAACGGATCAATGTTCCCGAATAACGTCTTTATATTCTCGCCTTTTAACGGAGGAAGGATTTCAATTGTGAATAATGTTTTGCCATTGGCATTTTTCAAATGATCAACAACTTTCATATACGGGTTAAGAATTGAGCAAAATTAGTTGATTAAACGGGGCAATTAAATATCATAGGACAAGTTCGGAGAAAGCCATTTTTCAATTTCAGCTAATGGCATCTCTTTACGTTTCGAATACTCCACAACCTGGTCCTTTTCAATTTTTCCAAGTCCATAATATTTCGACTCCGGATGAGAGAAATAATATCCACTAACAGAAGAGGCCGGATACATCGCAAAAGATTCTGTGAGCTGAATACCTGCTTCTTTCTCAGCATCAAGCAAATCAAAAATGATTCTCTTTTCTGTATGATCCGGACAGGCAGGATATCCCGGAGCCGGACGGATTCCTATATATTCTTCTTTAATTAACTCTTCGTAATCCAGCTTCTCCTCAGGAGCATAGCCCCAGAATTCTTTCCGAACTTTCGCGTGCATAAACTCAGCAAATGCTTCAGCCAAACGGTCTGCTACGGCCTTCACCATTATCTCCGAATAGTCATCCTGGTCTGCCTTATACTTCTCCACCAGTTTATCTAACTCTCCACCTGCAGTTACTGCAAACATTCCCACATAGTCCTTCTTTCCTGTCTCTTTAGGAGCGATAAAATCAGCAAGACAGAAATTAGGAAGGTTCTGCGCTTTCTTATTCTGCTGACGCAGAAAGTGCATCGTGGTTAATTCCTTCGTGCGGCTTTCATCCGTATAAAGAATAACGTCATCTGTATCCGTTGCTGCTGCCGGATAAAAGGCGATCACCCCATTGGCTTCAATTGACTTGTTCTTTATGACTTCATCCAGCATTTTCTGAGCATCAGCAAAAAGCTTTTTAGCTTCCGCACCTACTTTTTCATCCTGGAAGATTCCAGGATAACGTCCATACAGCATCCACGTCTGGAAGAACGGAGTCCAATCAATATAATCCCTGATTTCTTCCAATGGGTATTTCAAAAAGACTTTCTTTCCTATAAACTTTGGCTTAGCTATTGAAGTAGTATTCCAGTCAATGTTTACTTTATTCTTTCTGGCGTCTGCCAATGATATATAATTCTTTGCCTGTTGACGCCCCTCGTGATCTTTTCGCATTCTGACGTACTCGTCCTTCATTTTAGCTTTAAAGGAAGCACGGGTATCTGTTCTGATCAATTCACTCGCTACTGGAACTGAACGTGACGCATCCAACACATGCACTACTGGTCCGTCATATACCGGATCAATCTTTACAGCCGTATGGATTCGTGAGGTGGTGGCTCCACCGATCAGCAATGGTAATTCCATTTTCGCGTGTTGCATTTCCTTAGCCACGTGCACCATCTCATCCAGGGATGGAGTAATCAATCCGCTTAAGCCAACGATATCAACTTTTTCTTTTATGGCTGCTTCGATAATTTTGTCAGTTGGCACCATTACACCAAGATCAATGATCTCATAGTTGTTGCATGACAATACAATTCCAACGATATTTTTTCCGATATCATGTACATCACCTTTTACTGTTGCCATCAGTACTTTGGGTGCCTGTTTGCCTGTAGTACCACTTAGTCTCTTTTCTTCTTCCAGAAAAGGTGTAAGATAGGCTACCGATTTTTTCATTACACGGGCACTCTTTACAACCTGCGGAAGAAACATTTTTCCTGCACCAAACAAATCACCTACCACATTCATTCCTGCCATGAGCGGGCCTTCAATTACATGCAAGGGCTTACCATATTTCTGCCTCGCTTCTTCCGTATCGACATCGATAAAGTCAATGATTCCTCTAACCAGGGCGTGCTTCAATCTTTCCTCAACAGATTCTTTCCTCCATGCGTCATCTACTTCCTTCTTCTTACCTGCCCCCTTTACTGTTTCAGCATAT
>JBGATZ010000094.1:0-5882 GCA_044228905.1 Cyclobacteriaceae bacterium
AATGAACTAAGCTTCTATTTTGATTATGCCTGGTATGGCGGATTCTCTATCGACAAAGCTATCTTCTCAAAAGTAGAAGGCACCTTCAAATCATGGAAAGAAAAAATAAACTGACATGAAGAAGGATTGGAAATACATTATCTATCTGAGTGTAGTCATCGGGATCTACGTGGTCCTCAAACTTTCCGAAACAAAACAGAATAACTGGAATGTAACACTTGCTCATGGCGATAAAGAACCCTATGGTACGTACGCCTTAAACGAACTTCTGCCTTCGCTATTCAAAAATGTGGCAATCAAAAATTCATATAAAACAATCTATGAACTAAAAGACTCAATTCAGGAAAACGGCAGCGTTCTCATACTGGCCACCGGATTTGGTGCAGGCAAGGAAGATACAGAAGCGTTGCTGGACTATGCCAATAATGGAGGAACTGTATTTATCTCTGCGCATTACTTCAATGACCACTTTGCTGATACACTTGGGCTGGGTACGCGGGATTACCTTTTCAAAACAGGAAATGTATTTAATCATGGAGATAGCGCTTCACTTCACTTTTCCAACTTACGTTTCGACACAACCAAGATATATTCATACAAGCGGGATAACATTCATAACTATTTTTCAAAAGTTGATTCAGTAAAAGCTGCTGTGATTGCTAAAAATGATCAGCACCTGCCTGTGACACTTAGGTTTGCTGTGGGCAAAGGTCAATTCATTTTAAATTGTACACCAATGGCATTCACTAATATCTATCTGTTGTCTGAAGATAATAATGAGTTCATTTCAAACACACTCTCTTATTTACCTCAGGGCGACATCTATCGTACCGAATATTATCACCTGGGCCGGATGGAAATGGAGACGCCCTTGCGGTTTATCCTTACTACAGAACCCCTGAAGTGGGCGTATTACATCACTTTTCTATCAATCGTACTTTTTATGATTTTCGAAGCCAAGCGCAAACAACGAATCATTCCTGTCATTTCCCCATTGGCAAATACCACGTTGGAGTTTGTCTCTATCATTGGTAATTTATATTATCAAAAGCGTGATCATAAGAATATTGCTGAAAAGAAAATACAATTCTTCTTTGAGCAAGTGAGAACGAATTATTTCCTGCCCACAGCAAACCGTAATGAGGCATTTGTTGCCAGCCTTGCAAAGAAGTCGGGAAATTCAGAGGAGAAAACACGATTTTTAATAAAACTTATTAACCACATCTTATCCAGCAATCACATTAGTGAAGAGATGCTGACTGATTTGAATGAACGAATGGAAAGTTTCACAAAAAGACAATGATGATTGTAAGAAGTTTAAATTTGAAGTGCATACGACAAACAAAACAGAAGTAACAATAAAACTTGTAACTGTATCAGACCTTAAGTTCCGCGTGAATAAAAAATTATGGAAGAAAATGTTTTTCAAAGCAGAGTAGACCTCACTGCCTTAAATGATCAGGTAAAAAAAATCCGTGAGGAGATTGGTAAAGTAATCATCGGTCAGGAAAATATGATCGATTTGCTAATCACAGCCATTCTTGCCGATGGGCACGTCCTCATAGAAGGCGTGCCAGGAGTAGCAAAAACACTTACAGCCAAACTATTGGCCAAAGTGATTTCTGTGGATTTTTCGAGGGTTCAGTTCACTCCTGACCTCATGTCCTCTGATGTATTGGGTACATCAATCTATAACCTGAAAACTTCTGAGTTTGAATTCAAATCAGGTCCTGTTTTCTCAAATATTGTCTTGATTGATGAGATCAACCGGGCACCGGCAAAAACACAAGCTGCTCTCTTTGAAGTAATGGAGGAACGTCAGGTCACCATTGATGGAACAACCCACAAAATGAAGACTCCATACATAGTAGTAGCAACACAAAATCCAATTGAACAGGAGGGAACCTATCGTTTGCCAGAGGCTCAGTTGGATCGTTTTTTATTCAAGATCGTTGTTCACTATCCTGAATTGGATCATGAAGTGGATATTCTTGCGCGACATCATGAGCGCAGGGGAATACAACCAGTATCTGAAGTTGCTTCTATCTTAAGCGCTGAACAGATTACCGCATTCCGCAGCTTTGCTCAACAGGTTCACGTAGAAGCAAATCTGATCACGTACATCGCCCGGATCACGAATGAGACAAGAAGTAATCCTCTTCTGTTTTTAGGAGCCTCTCCACGCGCGTCCATTGCCATTCTGGTAAGTGCAAAGTCATATGCACTAATTCACGGTCGTGATTTTGTAAGTCCGGAAGACATCAAGACCGTTGCTTACCCTGTGCTACGCCATCGAATCATACTAAGCCCGGAAAAAGAAATGGAGGGAGTTTCTGCGGACGAAATTATAAAGCAGATTATTGATAAAATAGAAGTGCCCCGCTAAGTGAAATTGCTTCGAAGTTTATATCTCAACAATAGACTGTTCTGGGCAGCCGGATCTCTGGTTGTTTTGTTTATTATCTGCTTTATTCTTGGAGATTATATCATAGTTCCAAAAATTCTCTTTTTCCTTTTGCTGGGAGTAATTCTTACCGACTTACTTCTCTTATATAGAGTACAGCGGGGATTGCACGGAGAACGAATAGTAGCGGACCGATTATCCAATGGGGATGAGAATGAAATAAAAATTTTTCTCGAGAGCTACTACACCTTCCCTGTTTCACTTAGAATCTTTGATGAATTGCCACACCAGTTTCAGCGAAGAGATCTTGAATTTAATGCTCAACTTCCTCCGGGAGAAACAAAGATTATTCAATATTTTCTCAGACCAGTCAAACGTGGCGAATATTCTTTCGGAGCCGTAAATGTCTTAGTTAGTTCTCCGTTGAAAATCGTTTCCAGAAGATTCAGCTTCTCAGCAGATAAACTTGTTCCGGTTTACCCTTCGTACCTTCAAATGCGCAAGTATGAATTGCTGGCCATCCATAATCGTCTACTTGAAACGGGGATCAAAAAAATCAGGCGCATCGGACAAAATCAGGAATTTGAACTAATCAAAGACTATGTAAATGGTGATGATTTTCGTACTGTGAACTGGAAAGCTACTGCCCGAAGATCACGACTGATGGTGAACCAGTTTCAGGATGAACGATCACAGCAGGTCTACTCGTTGATCGACAAAGGTCGCGTGATGCAAATGCCGTTTAAAGGCATGAGTTTACTTGACTATGCGATCAATGCAAGCCTGGTCATTTCCAACATCGCAATTAAAAAATCAGATAAAGCAGGTCTAATTACCTTTCAGGATAAGACTGGGTCAATTCTTCCTGCGGGAAGAACAAACAATCAGATGGCGCGAATTCAGGACGTGCTTTACAACCAGAAAACAGCTTTTCTTGAAACTGATTTCTCTGCTCTGTATGGAAGCGTGAGGAGAGTCATCTCTCATCGAAGTTTGCTTTTACTGTTCACTAACTTTGAGTCAATCTATTCTTTGCAACGTCAGCTACCATACCTTATCAACCTGGCGAAGATGCACTTACTCGTGGTGATTTTCTTCGAAAACACAGAATTGAAGGAATTGATCGACAACCCTGCAGAAGATCTGAAACAGATTTACTACAAAGCAGTAGCGGAACGATTCAGCTATGAGAAAAAACTGATCGTAAAAGAATTACAAAAGCATGGAATTCAATCCATTCTTACTACACCAGAAAAGCTTACGATCAATACGATCAACAAGTACCTGGAGCTGAAGGCACGGAATCTAATCTGATTTCTTCCACTTCGATTCACTTATTATTTCGAACAGCACATTTTCTATTTCCTTCAACTCCGCAGGAGTATTGGCATAATCAAGAATCTTTTTTGACTGACCTTTATTATTAAACGTAACATAACGGGTAGGCAGATCGGTAGACCGCGAAGTGTATTCGTCTTTCAAATTGAAGAATTCCTTTTCATTAAACAGTTCAATCAATTTCCTATAATCACGTTTTTTCATACGCGATTTCAGATTACCTTCGCCCTCCTTCACGTACTTGATAGCATGAAGGGTCATCCTCCTGTCGTTAAATATCCTTAATTGAAAAACCGCACAACTCCCGAAACAAGGCGTCTGTTCAAACATAACAACGGGTTGGTTCTGTGCCTTCAGGCTTGCTGATGCAATTAAAAGCAGCACAACAATTTTAATTACTAAGGTATTTTTCATTCCTTGCTATTTACCTAAACAAAGTAGGAAATTCTAATAAGATGAAATCAGCAGGGGCGTTGGTATTGTTATTTCTCAGCTTCACACTTGTTGCGCAGGAAATAAGAAAATCAGGTAAACAGGATGTAACCGTTTGTTACGCCAAGAATACAAATGAAAACACATTTGTTCCTCCACCGCGTTCTTTCACTAATCCTCTGGGAAGAATAAAGACGGCTAATTTTGAAGTCACTTATGTGGGATTCTCCGCCCAGGCAAAAACAGCCTTTCAGGCAGCAGTAGATATCTGGTCAACCGTTATTTCTTCCTCTTCGACGATACACATCACAGCAAGATGGGAGCCACTTGAAACAGGAGTGCTTGGCAGTGCAAGTTCAGGCAGTTTCATTCGCAATTTTCCGGGAGCACAACGTCAGCAAGTATGGTATCCTGTAGCGCTTGCCGAAAAGATTTCCGGCCAGGAATTTAATGGAACCCAACCTGACATTGAAGCCTCTTTCAATAGCAGCAGCAGCTCATGGTTCTACGGGATTTCCGGAGGAACGCCTCCCGGCAAGTATGACCTGATGTCAATCGTTTTACACGAGATTGGCCATGGGCTAGGTATCAACCATAATTATACTGTTAGTGGCGCAAACGGCCTTGTGGCGGATAATGATTTTGTATTCACCTACGCGACTTATATCGAAAATATTTCGGGACAGAATATTGTAACTGATTTTACAACACCTTCTCCTTTATTGAAGACACAGCTCACAAGTGAAAATCTCTTTTTTAATTCTCCCTTGGTTCTTGCAGCCAACGCGAATACAAAAGCAAAACTCTATGCTCCCTCTACATATAGTGCCGGATCAAGTATTGCCCATTTGGATGAGACGACCTACGGTGCCGGAGATATCAATTCATTAATGACTCCACAAATCGGATTTGCTGAAACGATCCACGATCCAGGTCCGATTGCGTTAGGCGTATTAAATGATCTGGGATGGAAAAGCACATTAATTCAGCACACTGCGTTGTCCAATACAGAAGATATCAATACCAATTACACGGTTAAATGTCTGATCGATAGCGACAACGGATATGCAACCAATTCTGTCAAATTACATTATGCGGCAGATGGGCAAACATTTACATCCATTCCCATGACCTCTACCGGCATACCTGATGAGTATGTTGCCAGTTTGCCTCGTACCGGAAGTGCAGTGAAATACAATTATTTCTTTTCGGCAACAGACAATAGCTCAAGAAATTTCTTCAGACCTGGAAAACTCTTCGTACAAGGTCAGGATTCTACCCAACAAACTTTTCAGTTTGAAGCCGGACCTGATCATCGCGCACCAAAAATTGTTCATGATGCAAAACAGTTTATTCTTGATACCGATGCATCATTAGAACTCAAGGCTGTTGTGTCCGATAATATCGGAATTGAAAGTGTGAAGGTAAGATACCGGATTAATGAAGTAGCTCAACCCGACCTGACAATGACATTGGTTGATCCGAAAGAAGACTCTGTGTATGAAGCCACAATAAATTTCTCTCCATTGTTGCGTTCCGGTGATGTCATCAAGTATCAAATCCAGGCTATAGACAATTCAGTAGCACAAAATCAAATGGTTACACCTTCCCCTTCTGATTTCTATGAAGTGCCGGTTGCTGGTCTCCTTCCCACTCAAAATTCGTATGCAAATAAATTCAATTCAACAACTACTGATTTTTTTGGCGA
>JBGATZ010000094.1:5917-13450 GCA_044228905.1 Cyclobacteriaceae bacterium
ATGATCAAAGTAATTTTGTATATCAATTAAAGGTCCCGATAAAACTCAGATCGTCAGATTCCTTTCTTCGGTTTGATGAAGTTGTTTTAATCGAACCGTCTGATGACGGATCAATTTTTGGCGGAGAAGGATTCTTCGATTACGTTATAGTAGAAGGGTCGAAAGACAGAGGAGCAACATGGAAACCTTTACTGGATGGATACAATAGCACGAGTCAATCAGATTGGCTTACGCGGTTCAATAGTGCAAAAGACAATGCTTCCCAGGCCAACTCCACAGCAAAAGGTGATTCAACTTTATATAAATTAAGAGAAATCAATTTGCTCGGAGCAGGAAACTTTGCAGCTGGAGATGAAGTGGTGATACGATTTCGTCTTTTTGCCGATCAGTTGGTTCACGGATGGGGATGGGCAATAGATAATCTTCGCATTCAATCTGATGAGATCGCCCCGGTAGTATTGCATAATCATTTAAATTATCAATTAAAAGGCAACTCCATTTTCAACATTACAGCCAAAGCAACAGATAATGATGAACTAAAGAGTCTGATTGTCGAATATAAAATTAATGATCAACCAGCAGAAGCATTTTCTTTTCCACTATCTGATGAACAGGATGAATATACATTAGAACAAACTGTAGAAGGAATAACATCGGGTGACATTTACAATTATCGCATTCGTGCAACGGATGCATCCGGTAATGAAACCGTTCTACCTTCATCCGGCTATTTCATTGTTCCGGTCATAGAGATCGGCCTGCCTGCCACTCAATATGCATCAAACTTTAACACCACGAACACAGACTTTGTTGGTAACTTTTTCAGTGTATCGCAGGCCCCGGGCTTCCCTGATGGAATACTCCATACTTCTAATCCCTACCCAACAGGATTCGGATTCAACCAAACCTCTAATCTCATCAGCTTTCTAAAAACTCCAGTTATAATTGATGGGTCAAATCCTTTCATTCGTTTTGACGAAGTAGTGATTATAGAATCTACGGGTTCTGTTTCCTCGGATTACGTTATTGTAGAAGCTTCTAAAGACAATGGAGCAAATTGGCAACCCGTTGCCGACAAGTACGATGCCAATTCAAATCAAGACTGGCAATCTGCTTTTTCAAATAAAAAAGACGGTTCTTCTTCTCTGCTAAAAACCAGATCTATTAATCTGCTTTCGAGTGGCATATTTAAGGCTGGTGATCAGATCCTCATCCGGTTTCGTTTATTTACAAATGCTGTTAACTCAGGATGGGGATGGGCTATTGATAATTTAAGTGTTCAAGGTACCGTCACAGGAATTGAGGAGGAGAGAAAGTCAGTTGTTGTTTTCCCTAACCCGGTCGATAATGGCAATTTCTTCATTGAGCTAACTAAGTCAACTCAACCCTTCGTTTTAACTTTCTTCGATAGTCAGGGTCGTTTGCTGTCGACTGATCAGGTTCAGTCAGGTTCTTCATCCTTCAAAAAAGAATACAATGTTAACTGGAGCAGCGGACTTTATCTTCTTAAAATAGAAAACGAAGGAAAAACAACAACTCACAAAATCAGGGTGAAGTGACGGCCTTATTTTAAATCTTTTTTGCTTCAGGAAAATCAACCGGAACCTTCATTAACCGAAACATGTAATTCGTGTATGTCATCACATTGATCAACGTCATTACATCCATCAGATTTCTTTCGGTGTTTCCAGCGGCAAAATATTCATCCAGGATTTTATCAGCCACTTCCCCTTTGTTTTCAATCACCGATTGAATCAGTTTATATAAAACGGGCCAATGACCCTCTTCCAGTTTTCCTGCTCTCAGAAGTAGCGTTTGCTCTTCAGTCCATCCGTTTCTTATTGCGCTAAGCGTATGTGAAGCAAGACAATATTCACACCCGTTAAGTTGTGACACAATCAAATAAATCGCTTCTCTGTCTTTGGCACGAACGGTTCCTTTTGCCTGAGCCTGCACAAACGCCAGATATGAATTCAATGCATTGGCCGAATTACCTATGGCAGCGTAAAGATTTGGAACTTTACCTATTGATTTCTTCAGGTTTTCAAAAGTGACTTGTGCTTCAGGTGCTACCTGGTCAGCAGTGGGGACATTAAATCGAGACATTATTTTTTTGTTATGGTGGGTTAAAAAATCTAAACTCAAAAAAACTCAAACGAAAAGCATTTTTCTCCTCAAAAAAGGATAGTCGGTTTGGTGTATTCACAACAAAAAATCTAAGCAGAAAATTTCAAGTAATAATCTCCGTTTTTGCGTGATAGTTTTTAATCTCTGTTTATTTTTGCGCCAATTTATCCAATCCCAAATCAGAAATGCCAAGAGACAGAAGTATTCGATCCGTACTAATCATCGGTAGCGGCCCTATTATTATAGGTCAAGCGTGTGAATTTGACTATGCAGGCTCACAAGCTTCGCGTTCACTGCGTGAGGAGGGGATTGAAGTGGTGCTGATCAATTCCAACCCGGCCACCATTATGACCGACAAGGTGACCGCTGATCACGTGTACCTTCTGCCACTGGAGAAAAAATCGATCAAGCAAATATTAGAAAAGCATCATATCGATGCGGTTCTCCCAACCATGGGTGGACAGACCGCATTGAACCTCTGCATCGATTGCGATAAGGCCGGCATCTGGGAACATTATGGCGTAAAAATTATTGGTGTAGATATCGCTGCCATTGAAACGACAGAAGACCGCGAAAAATTCAGGCTGAAAATGCTTGAATTGAACGTGGGTGTCTGCAAAGGTTCAACTGCAACTTCCTTCCTGGAAGGAAAAGAAATTGCCCAGGAAATTGGCTTCCCGTTGGTAATCCGTCCTTCATTTACATTAGGCGGAACAGGCGGGGGTTTTGTAAACAAACCGGAAGATTTCGATGCAGCTCTGAATCGCGGACTTCATGCTTCACCCATTCACGAAGTGTTGGTGGAGCAAAGTATCATGGGTTGGAAAGAATATGAATTGGAATTACTCCGGGATGGTTCCGGCAATGTGATTATCATTTGCTCGATTGAAAATTTCGATCCGATGGGTATTCACACAGGAGATTCCATTACAGTAGCTCCAGCCATGACCCTGCCCGATACGGTTTATCAGAAGATGCGCGATCTGGCAATCAAGATGATGAATGGAATCGGCACATTCGCAGGTGGATGTAACGTTCAGTTCTCTGTCAATCCAGATAACGATGACATCATCGGTATTGAAATCAATCCACGTGTATCACGCTCTTCTGCTTTGGCATCAAAAGCAACCGGTTATCCGATTGCCAAAATTGCTGCCAAGCTGGCCATCGGCTATAACCTCGATGAATTGAGCAACGCCATTACCGGAACAACTACGGCCTACTTCGAGCCAGCGCTGGATTATGTGATTGTAAAAATCCCTCGCTGGAACTTTGACAAATTCCCTGGCGCTGATCGAAAGCTGGGATTACAAATGAAATCGGTGGGCGAAGTAATGGGAATTGGAAGAAACTTCCAGGAAGCATTACAAAAGGCTTGTCAATCATTGGAGATCAGAAGAAACGGTTTAGGTGCCGATGGAAAAGAGTTAACCAAGCAAGCTGACTTATTATATAGTCTCGAGCATCCAAGCTGGAACAGGTTGTTCCATGTGTATGATGCCATGAAGCTGGGGATCTCCATGAAGACCATTCAAAATCTGACGAAGATCGATAAATGGTTCCTGGAACAAATCTGGGGATTGATTGAACTGGAGCAGGAAATTGGAAAATATAAACTGGATACTATTCCGGCTTCTCTCATGCGCACAGCGAAAGAAAAAGGCTATGCAGATCGCCAGCTTGCTCACTTAATGAGCTGCAAGGAAAGCGAAGTGCATAACAAGCGCAGAGAAATGGGTATCAACCGCGTTTACAAATTAGTAGACACGTGCGCTGCTGAGTTTGAAGCCAAGACTCCTTATTATTACTCCACTTTCGACAAAGAGAACGAATCCGTTTCTTCCACTAAGAAGAAAGTAATTGTATTAGGTTCAGGTCCTAACCGTATCGGTCAGGGTATCGAGTTTGATTACTCATGTGTACATGGAATTCTGGCTGCAAAAGAAGCAGGCTACGAAGCCATCATGATCAACTGTAATCCGGAAACTGTTTCTACCGACTTTGATATCGCAGATAAATTATACTACTTCGAACCGGTATTCTGGGAACACCTTTGGGATATTATCCAACATGAAAAACCAGAAGGCGTAGTCGTTCAGCTTGGCGGACAAACCGCATTGAAGCTGGCCGAAAAACTGGAGAAGTACGGAGTAAAAATCATGGGTACTTCCTTCGAAGCACTTGACCTTGCGGAAGATCGCGGAAGTTTCTCTTCATTATTGAAAGAGTTAAACATTCCATATCCTGAATTTGGTGTAGCCACCGATGCAGACGAAGCATTGGAAGCTTCCAAGACAATCGGGTTCCCATTACTGGTAAGACCTTCTTACGTATTGGGTGGTCAGAGCATGAAGATTGTGATCAACGAGAAAGAACTGGAGAACCACATTCTCGATATCTGGAAACATTTACCTGAAAACAAAGTTCTTTTAGATCACTTCCTTGAAGGAGCCATTGAAGCAGAGGCAGATGCGATCTGCGATGGTGAAGATGTGTACATCATTGGAATTATGCAGCATATTGAACCCGCAGGTATTCACTCGGGAGACTCGTATGCGGTACTTCCTCCGTACAATTTGGGAGACTTTGTGATCAAGCAAATTGAAAATTACACCAAGCGAATTGCGGTAGCACTAAAGACGGTAGGTCTGATTAATATTCAGTTTGCTATCAAAGATGATAAAGTTTACATCATTGAAGCTAATCCCCGCGCTTCACGTACTGTGCCGTTCATTTGCAAAGCATATGATGAGCCGTATGTAAACTATGCTACCAAGGTGATGTTGGGAGATAAGAAAGTGAAGGACTTTAATTTCAATCCTACTAAAAAAGGATATGCAATCAAGGTGCCTGTGTTTTCGTATAGCAAATTCCCCGAAGTAAATAAGGAGCTTGGTCCGGAAATGAAATCAACCGGAGAAGCGATTTATTTTATCGATGATCTGATGGATGATTATTTCCTCAACATCTACTCCGAACGAAATCTCTACTTGAGCCGTTAATTAGCAAAAACCAGTAACTTTAGGTTCTGGTAAAAGAAGTATGTTCAAATTTCTGCTTGTCATTTCGCTGATCATGTATTCGATTTATAAAATCGGAGGCATGTTCTTTCGTGCGGGTGCTGCTTCACAACAGTTTCGTAATCCGCCACCTCGCCAAAACGCAGACCCCAATCCGAATAAGGATAAGCGTAAGGGAAAGATCAATGGTGGCGAATATGTGGATTATGAAGAAGTGAAGTAGTCTTCCGCTCTGGGTTCAGAAATCGATCAATTGAATTAAGTAAAGCATCTCAAGGTGAGTTCTATTCACTTTTATAAGTATCAGGCTACAGGAAATGACTTTGTCATGATCGATAACCGGTCAGGGCAGCATTCATTTTCCAGTGATCAGATCAAAAAGATCTGCGACCGCAGATTTGGCGTGGGCGCAGATGGTGTAATCCTCATCGAGAAACATGCTTCAGTTGATTTTAATATGGTCTATTACAATAGTGATGGATCGCAAAGCCTTTGCGGCAATGGCAGCCGGGCGGCTGTAAAAATGGCTTCCGCTTTAGGAATGGTAAATGGAAGCACTTCATTTAACGCCTACGATGGACTTCATGAAGCTAAATTGCTTCCCAACGAAATCGTTCGTCTGAAGATGGGTAATGTGAATGAAGTGAAGACAATAGGTGAAAAAGATATCTTTATCAATACCGGTTCTCCTCACTTTATTCGGTTTGTAGAGAATCTGAAAGATTACCCTGTCTTCGAAGAAGGCAGAAAAATCCGTTTCAGTGAAGCATTTGCACCCAAAGGAACCAATGTCAACTTTGTTGAGCTTCAAGAAGACAACACCATCTTCGTTCGCACGTATGAACGTGGAGTGGAAGACGAAACACTTTCCTGCGGAACAGGCGTAACTGCATCTGCTTTAGCAGCATCCTTAAAAGGTTATACCTCTCCTGTCAAAATAAAAGCGATGGGCGGGGAACTTTCCATCGAATTTACCCCGCATTCAAGCCAGTCTGTCGTGCAGTCCGGCACATTCTCGGATATTTTCCTGATCGGCCCTGCCAAAATGGTATTTGAGGGCGAAATGGAACTATAATTGCACCCCTGAAATCCTTAACTTTCGGCCCTTTTGGGTCTAATGTGGACTTATTGACCATCGACTATATTTTTTATGCTAAAATTTATCGCCAAACTTTTCGGAACGAAATCAGAAAAAGATATCAAAGGCATGATGCCTCTGGTGGAAGACACCAAAGCCGAAGGTGAAAAACTGAAGTCTCTTTTTAATGACGAATTGCGTCAAAAAACGATAGACATTCAGAACTACATCAATGAGCAACTCAAAAACATCGATGATCAGTTAGCAGAGTTGCACAAGCGCATCGCTGACCAGCCCGATCTGGATCTTAACGAGAAAGAATTCATCTTCTCTCAAATCGATAAAATTGAAAAGGAACGTAATACTGAACTTGAAAAAGTTTTAATCAAAGTACTTCCAATGGCATTTGCCATTGTACGTGAAACTGCCAGAAGATTTAAAGAAAACGAATACCTGGAAGTTACTGCACAGGATTTTGACAGAACATTAGCTGCGAAGCAACCTAATGTCAAAATTGTTGGTGATAAAGCACAGTGGGCTAACCAGTGGATGGCAGCAGGTAACATGATCAAGTGGGATATGGTGCACTACGATGTGCAGATTATCGGTGGTATCGCACTGCACCAGGGTAAGATTGCTGAGATGGCAACGGGTGAAGGAAAAACGTTGGTATCTACCTTCCCTTCGTTCTTGAATGCATTGGCAAAAAGAGGTGTTCACCTGGTAACTGTAAACAATTACCTAGCAACACGTGATAGTGAGTGGATGGCTCCGCTATTCCAGTTTCACGGGCTTACTGTAGATTGTATTGATAAACATGAACCCAACTCTCCTGAACGCAGAAAAGCGTACCGGGCAGACATCGTTTATGGAACGAACAATGAATTTGGTTTCGATTACCTGCGCGATAACATGGCACGCGATCCGGAAGAACTGGTACAACGTGGGCATCATTTCGCAATGGTTGATGAGGTCGACTCTGTGTTGATCGATGAAGCGCGTACACCTTTGATTATCTCCGGTCCGGTTCCTCGTGGTGATCAGCACGAATTCTATGATCTGAAACCCCGCATCAATAAAGTGGTTGAAGCACAGAAAAAAGCAATCAACCAATACCTGAACGATGCAAAGAAACTAATTGCTGATGGCAATGAAAAAGACGGTGGTCTTGCTTTATTCCGTGCACATCGTGCAATGCCTAAATACAAACCACTCATTAAAACACTGAGTGAGCCCGGCATGAAGAACATTCTGCAAAAAGTGGAGAATTATCACCTGCAGGATAACAAGAAAGAGATGCCAAATGCG
>JBGATZ010000095.1:0-12328 GCA_044228905.1 Cyclobacteriaceae bacterium
ATATCGATTCGGGTAGACATTTTTGAGCTTCTGGTTTTGCCGCTTTTATTTCCCGAGGAGTTGGTGATTTCTGCCATACCAATAAATCTTTAGTGTGATTTGAATTATAATTCAACATCGGGCAAATAGTCACTAAATAGAAAAATCTCTTTCACTCGTTGCTTGATGGCAGAGACTTAATATTGGCAAGGGATGAATAAAGAACTAAAATTTTGTCTGGTAATGGATACCGTAAAGGGTTGGTTAAAAAATTACCATTCTCTCCCTGAAACAAATTTTTCAGAAGTTTTCATTTCAATCGTGAATTGAATTGGATAATTATTGTATCTAAGTTCTTTTGGTCTTGTATTTTATGTAAAAAAATCAAATCATTTGGATTATGGCTAAGTTTATAACTGCCATATGATAAACTATCTATTACATTGAAATCAAACAATTCATTATTAACTGTTTGAACCTTTACAGTAAGATGGATTGGGTCCACCCCATCATTACTCATTACCTTAAAAAAACTTTTCCGAGACAGAACCTCGATATTCTTTCTATAATCGGGTTTTTCATTGCAACTACAGATCACCAACAGGAAAAATGCAAATAAAAAGAGTCTCACGATTTTTTAATGAAGATATTCTTGACTGGTCCGTATGTTAGTGCCCAAATGCGCTAAGCCTTCCAAACAATTACAAAATATCAAGACGACTTGGAACACCAACAAAAGCGGAGTTCTTTTTAATCTAATATCCAATATTAGTTTTAATATGAATTAAAATTTCAAATTGAATTCTTGTTGAATTTGATTTCGCATTTGAGGTTTCTGCCGATCCACCCACTTTAAATATTTCCACAACAGAAATATTTCCCCCAACCTTATCCTTCTCCCCTTCATTTGTTATCACTGCCACATCAAAATTAACTCTTTTATAGTCAGAGCTAATTCCTTCAGAACCGGGAGCCTTATCAATTATATGTTGATTGCCTTCAAGTTAGGCCATCAGTAATTTGTTTGATACTTTGCGAAACAAATTCTTTGAGTTCCATTGCAATTCCAATGTTCGTTGACTCAATAAATAAACTCTAAGCAATCACCTCATCAAACGCTTTCACAAAAGCAGTCATCTCATCTTTGGTACCGATGCTTACACGGCACCATTCTTTTCCCTGGTATTCCCACACGCGGATGAGGAATCCTTTTTCATCGAGCTTGGATAAGATGGTCTTGCCGTCTTTTGGTGCGGGGAACAGCACTACGTTGGTTTGTGGATTGCCACAGAATAAATTTTTCTTTGCGAGGTAGTCCGTCAGCACTTTACGTGCAGCTGCATTTTTGTCGCGGGTCAGTTTCATGAATTCTTCGTCACCCAATACTGCCGTTGCTGCAGCCAGTGCAGTCTGGCTCGGAGAGATCGTGTCTCCGTATTTTCCAATCTTCTTCAACTGATCAGGATGTCCCACGATGTAACCAATACGTAAACCAGCCAATCCGTAAACTTTAGAGAACGTCCTCGATACAATCACATTCGGATTTTTATCGATCAGAGGAATCATTGTTTTTTGCTGTGCGGGTTCCAGGAACTCGATGTATGCTTCATCCGCATACACTACTGTTTTCTTCGAAGCTTCTTCGCAGAATGATTTCACGATGTCTGCATTCACCATGGTACCTGTCGGATTGTTGGGATTGCAGGAGAACACTAGCTTCGTATCGCTCTTGATTGCCGAAAGCAATGCTTTGTAATCGTGCTCGAGTTTATCGTTCAGGTCAACCTTATCCCAGCTTGCATTCATCTTCATGGCATACTCCATCAGCAAACCAAAAGTCGGAAATGCAGAAAGCACCCGACCACCTTCGAGCCCCATGGCAATACCGGTCTGGCAAAGTAATTCTCCGGAACCGGCTCCCATGAGCACATAGGAAGGATCAACACCCACACTTTTGGCCACCAGCTTTTTAAAATCTTCCAACTCAGTAAACGCATAGCGGTTGCCTTCGGAAAATATTTTGATCATGGCCTGTTTCGCTTTTTCGGAAGGGCCGTACGGATTTTCATTGGAATTGAGCCGCACCTTTTTGCCGTTTGCCTTCGGCATGCTGAAAAATTCGCGTTCCGCCTGGCTCACGGGCGCAGCCATCAGCTGTTCGGCCATGAAAGAAGTTGCTACTAAACCGGTGGTCAATCCACCAACTGACTTAAACCAGTTTCTGCGTGATAGTGATGTGCTCATAAGTTTGGGTTGAAGAGATTGAAAGTACAAAAATTCAATTAATTCAAAACGGTTTATTTGATATATTGGAATTCAAATCCGAACCTATGAAATACTGCCTGCCCGTGTTCTTTTTGTTATTACTGATTGGCTGCGCCACCAAAGACAATAAAGTTGCCGATAATCCGACTGCCGATTTTGATTCGGTATTTCAATCGCATGCTGACACGGCAAAATTCAATGGCAACGTGCTGATCTCTGAGCATGGAAAAATCGTCTATCAAAAGAGTTTCGGTTATGCTAATTACGATACGAAGGAGCTGCTAAATGACTCTTCGCTTTTCGAGCTGGCTTCTGTGTCCAAAGAGTTTACTGCGATGGGGATCATGATTCTGAAAGAGCAGGGCAAGCTCAGTTATGAGGATGATGTGCGGAAGTATCTTCCGGAAGTTCCCTATCAGGGAATGACGATTCGTCATTTTCTGACGCACACTTCAGGTATTCCCTATTACGAAGATGAAAAATTCTTCCAGGGGTGGGATCCAAAGAAAACCATTTATAATGATGATATCCTGAAACAACTGGCTAAAGTAAAACCTCTGGTTCTTTTCAAGCCCGGTGAGAAATGGGAATACAGTAATACGGCTTATGCATTGCTGGCCACAATCATTGAACGTGTTTCAGGAAAAACATACGGAGAGTTTTTGAAAGAAAATATTTTTGTTCCTCTGGATATGACACGCAGCCGTGTGTACAACACACGCAGATCGAAAAAAGAAATCATTCCTAACTATGCGTTCGGATTTGTTTATTCTGATAGTCTGAAAAGATTCATGCTGCCAGATAGTTTGAAAGAATATTATTATGTGATTACACTGGATGGAATACAAGGTGATGGCGTAGTGAATTCCACTACCGGGGATTTATTCAAGTGGGATCAGGCGTTGTACACCGAGAAGCTGGTGAAGAAAGCTACGCTCGATGAAGAATTCTCTCCCGTGAAACTGAACAATGACAGCACGTATCAATATGGATTCGGATGGTTCATCGCACAAGACTCTACGCTTGGAAAAGTAGTGCAGCATAGCGGTGGCTGGCCAGGCTATGGAACGTACATCAAACGCTTCATTGATAAGAACCACAGCATCATTATTCTCACTAATAATGGTGGCTATGGCCGCAAGAGTATCTTGTCAGAAGTGACAAAGCGGTTGTCTACCGCCATGGCTGGCGAGAAGTCTGAGTAACGAACGCTTTACCATCGAGCACGATCATCGGATCGTTTACATTTTTAGGATGATTTCTTTTCTCTAATCGATAGGAGCCTTGCCCCTGCGATTGAGAATTGTAATAGATGCGATCGCCTTGCACGTACCAGGTGCCGCGATCACCGCTTTGTGAGTTCGTTCCGCCTGCATACGCATCGGTATTTACACTCATGGAACGTTCAGAAGAATAAATGTACGTGCCATCCGCATTGAGTACGATGCACTCATCTGCACTTGATCCTCCGGAATAGGTTGAGGTTACATTCACATAACACCACTTTCCGACAAGTTCCATAGCCACTCCTCCTGCATTATTGTTTGCGACTGAATTATTTCCTGCATTGCCATTCCCACGATTGTATAATACTTGTTTACCGTTGGCCGAGATCACCAGCTCATCCCCCTGAATCGAATAAGCAAACATGATTTTCCCCTGACTGGTTGTTAACACCACATGCCCTTGAGAGATCTCATAAGGAAAAGTGTTTCCTAAATAAATACAGTTACCGTCCGTCTTGAATTCAATTGATTCACCACTACCCGACCACACGCCAATGAGATTACTATCGGTTTCAGGAGTTGTGGGGGTGTCACTCTTCTTTAACGTATTGGGAGTATTTGTCTTTGCATTTGGATTCACATAGCGTGAAAAGATCACAGGCTCATCGAGGTCGCCTCCGCTTAATGTCAGTGATCCGTTTTTTAGTTCATAGATATAATCAGTTGTTGTACCATTCTGTGTAATAACCAGATTATTTGCTTGTGTGGTAAAGGTGACTGGATCTCCGTCAAACTCACCTGTTCCTTTTGCGTCAAGCATGAGCGTCATCTGGTAGCCGAACTGATTATTCTGCCACACACCGAAAATTTTATCCTGCTTCTGCACTTTAGCTCCGATCTGAGCAGTCAATCCAAACGGAATGAGCAATAAAGCGAAAATGAAATTTTTCATAGGCATTGGGATTGTCCCTGTGAAGTTAACGAAATCCCGGCAATAAGATTGCAGGTAAGTTATGAGGGAATAATGCCCATTTTGCGCATAAGGAAAGTGGCGTTGGCTTTTTCCGCCACGCCTTGATGAAGTTTATAATCAAATGACAATTGACCATCTTCAATTTTTCCTTCGAAGCAGGTGTTAAAAATTTCTTTCGGAAACTGATCCTGCAAATCACCCAAAGCAATATCATGTGTAGCCAATAACACCAATGCGTTACAGTCTTTCAATTGCTTCAACAGCTCACGCGATCCCAGTTGTTTATCCGTTGAATTCGTTCCCTTCAAAATCTCATCCAGCAGAATCAGCATTCGTTTACCCGAACGTAATTCCTCCATGATTGATTGAAGGCGATACAACTCTGCATAAAAATACGATTGATGATCCTGCAAAGAGTCAGACGTACGCATGCCTGATCGCATTACAATGATCGGGCTCTTCCATTGTGCGGCACACACTGGTGATCCAATCTGAGCCAGAACAAAATTCACTCCGATTGTACGAAGAAATGTACTCTTCCCTGCCATATTCGCTCCGGTGATGAGCATCACGCCTTGCGGATTGCCAATCGTTACATCATTCGAAACACGGATCGTTGAAGAGATCAACGGATGTCCAACTGATTTGCCTTCGATGAGCAATTCATCCGTCACTTCCCCGAAGGCATAATCAGGATAATTATAGTTAAGATTAGCTAGTGACAGCAACGCATCCCATTCCGCTAATGACTTCAGCCACATTGGCAACGCAGTAGAATTCTTTTCCCGCCATTCTTCCAGGTTGCTCACTGCATGAAAATCATGAAGGAATAAACCGTTACCGAACATCATGGCAATGGGATTCATCCGTGACTCGAGTGAATTAACTAAAGCAGAAAATTTTTGTACTTCTCTTCCCGCTTCCTCTGCCAATGAATGGTGGCGCTGCATTAATACAGAAGTGAATTGCTGGCGATGAAGCAATTCAAAAAGCTTTGCATAGTTCGCCATGATGGATCGGCCGTCTGCTAATATTTTCTGAATGCGCGAAGTATTCTTGAAGTGAAATCCAGCCAGTGTACTCTGCACAACCATCATTCCGAAAATCAGAGTGAAGGGTGCGCTTGTAAAAATCACCAATGGAATCAATGATAATGTAATTCCCGGAAGAACCCACTTTAAAAAAGTATATAAACTTTTTTTATATATAAGTGATTCTTCAGTAAGCCATTGCTCCAATGGTCTGCGATCAAATGTCACATCATTGATCTCACGACCAATCGCCCAGGCTTGTTGCCTGAAATCAATCTTTGAACCTAAGTCACGAACAGCATCCTGCCGTTGCTGAATCTTTTCTTTATCAAATCCTAACTGAGCAAGATCATGAGCTAATCGTTCCTGACCTAACTGGGTTGCAGATCTATTTAAATATTGATAAAGCGATCCATCACCAAACAAATCCAGATCATATCCAAACGGATGATGTGGATCTGCAAAACGTTGTCCATTGGGAAATTCGGAAAAATCAAATTGTGTACACTTCGCTTCCGCAAGATTTAACTTAATCAGGTTGTCCAGAATTCTTTTTTTTTCCTCTTGTGCGGTTTGTTTCTTCACCAGGAAGAAGAAGATCAAGACTAATGCTCCGGCAAAATAGAAATACATGGAGTTACCAAAACCCAGATAGACGAGTCCTGCTGCCAGTAGCATCAATGCAATGCGCGTCCATGCATATTGGCGAATGACTTTCTCTACCTGTTCAGCTTCTGATTGAAATTGCTTCGCCCGTTGCTGATAGAATTCGATAGTAGCCATGGGCGGAATTAAAAATATTAAAGGAATTTTTCGATGAAGCGCATTACCTGGTTCAGGTATTTTTCATCGGTTGTATCAAAGTCGTTGAGTTGATCACTATCCACATCAAGAACCAATGCCACTTCACCGTTTTTAAATGCAGGCAACACAATCTCTGATTTTGAATCAGAGCTACACGCGATGTGACCAGGGAATTCTTCCACATCAGGAACGAGAATTACTTTCTTCTCTTTCCAGCTGGTACCACATACGCCCTTACCAAAGTTGATTCGTGTACAAGCGATGGGTCCCTGGAAAGGTCCCAATACTAACTGCTCATTTCTCACAATGTAAAATCCAACCCAGAAGAAATTCATGGTCTGCTTCAATGCGGCAGCAATGTTGGAAAGATTGGCCACCACGTCTTTCTCCTCACCAATCAATGCCTCGATTTGAGGAACCAGTGTTTTGTAACGTTCTTCTTTATCTGTAGAAGCAGCAATGATCAGTTGTTCGGCCATGAGAATAAATTTAAGTAATCAGGAATCAGTAGGCTTCACCTCCGTGGTTCCTTCTGTTGAATTATTCTCTTCAACGTTTTGTGCAGAGGAATGATTCAATTCCGGCTCATGAGTTACAGTAACCCGGGAAACTACTTCGATTGATCCTTCTTCTTTCTCCTTGAAGAATCGTTTTTGAAGGATCAGAATCGAAAGAACTCCCACGAAAATCGAAGAGTCTGCTATGTTGAATACCGGGCTGAAAAACTCAAAATATTCTCCGGGTCTGATCGGTGACCACTCCGGAATATAAAAATGAAACAAAGGAAAATACAGCATGTCGATCACCTGACCATGAAACCATTTTGTTGGCGATCCCAATGGAGCGTTATTTAAAAACACTCCATAAAACGTACTATCAATTACATTACCAATCGCACCACCCAGAATCAATGCCATGCAAACCAGAAAACCACCATGCGCGTTCTTCTTTGTCATTTTCCACAAATAATAGGTAATCCCAAACATGGCGCCAATTCTGAAAACAGTTAATGCCAGTTTACCGAACTCACTTTGCCAGCGAATACCAAACGCCATCCCCGGATTCAACAGGTAATGTAATCTGAACCACTCGCCAATAACATTCACCTCCTCATGCAGATACATATATTTATGTACAAGCAATTTACTGGCCTGGTCAATCAGGATAACAACTAACGCAATCAGAAAATATTTGTATGCCTTCATCTATCCCGAACGTCTATTGTTTTTTGATGCTTACTTTCAACACAAAATCATCCATGTCTACTTCGGTAGCACCAGCGACTTTATCCTTAAACTCCAGACTCAACGCCTGAGTTTCAGTGCTGATGTATTCTTTGAATTCATTCAATGCCGTTGATGCAACTTCTCCGTTTTTCTCTACCTCGATAGCAATCTTGTCCAATACTTCCATACCTAGATCTTTGCGCAGGTTCTGAACACGGTTTACAAAGTCACGGGCGATTCCTTCGCGTTTCAATTCATCCGTTAACTTAATATCCAACGCAACGGTCACTCCGCCTTCTGAAGCGACTGACCATCCCGGAATATCTTCCGATGAAATCAATACATCCTCTACCACCAGGTCAAAGCCACCTTTTGAAAGTTTGCCTTGTTTCTCGATTGCACTGATATCTTCTTTCGTGAATGCATTGATCACCGCAGATACTTCCTTCATCTTCGGACCAAACTGTTTACCCAACTTTGGCAGGTTCGGCTTCACTTTCTTCACTAAGATGCCAGAGGTATCATCGATGTACTGAATTTCTTTCACGTTCACTTCCGATTTGATAATTGCCTCCACGCTTTTCACGCGTTGAGCAAACTTTTCATCCAATACGGGAAGTAAAATCTTCTGAAGAGGAGTACGTACCTTGATCATTACGTTCTTATCCTTACGGATCGAGTGAACCAATGAACAAATGCGTTGGGCATAATCCATAGATTTCTCCAGCTCTTCATCTTTGCGTCTGCTGTCCGCTTTGATGATCAGCGTATGGTGAATTGATTCGTACTGAAGCGGAGTATTATTCTCTTTCGCTCTTGTGCGAATGTTGTCAGTCAGATTTTTGTATAACCACTCACTAAAGAACGGTGCAATAGGTGACATCAATTGTGCGGTCACCATCAGGCATTCATACAATGTTTCGTAAGCTGCTTTTTTGTCTTCTGAAAGTGTCGCATTTCCGTTTGCTGCTTTCGCAGAAGGCTGCCAGAAACGTTTACGATTCAAACGAACATACCAGTTCGACAAATGATCGTTCACAAAATCCTGGATAGCACGGGCTGCTTTCGTAGGATCATATTCATTATATGCAGCCGTCACTTCTTCAATCAACGACTGCTCTTTCGTGATGATCCACTTATCCAGTGAAGATAATTTCTCAAAAGGAACATTATTCATTTCATCCTTCACGAAGCCATCAATGTTGGCATACATTACGAAGAACGAATACGTATTGATCAATGTACCAAAGAACCTGCGTTGCGTTTCAGTGATTCCGTCAAAGTCAAACTTCAGGTTATCCCAAGGCGGTGCATTTTCAATCATGTACCAGCGCACAACATCCGGTCCGTATTTCGCAAGGGTCTCAAATGGATTCACCACGTTGCCCTTGCGCTTCGACATTTTGTTTCCGTCTTTGTCGAGCACCAGGCCATTGGAGATTACGTTCTTGAATGAAACGCCACCGTTTCCAACTTTCTTATTTACTGCTTTGATGTCATCGCTTGACTCACTCAACATGGTAGCGATTGCGTGAAGCGTAAAGAACCAGCCACGGGTCTGATCCACACCTTCCGCAATGAAATCAGCTGGGTAATTCTTTTCAAAGATGTCTTTATTCTCAAACGGATAATGCCATTGCGCATACGGCATGGCACCGGAATCAAACCACACGTCAATCAGATCCGGTTCACGGAACATCGGTTGACCATTAGAACTTACCAGAGTAATCTCGTCCACATAAGGGCGATGAAGATCTTCAAGATTTTTGATTTTCGAGGTTGAGTTCTGAATTCCTGCCTTCTCCGCTTTAGCGATCTCATCTTTTAACTGTTGAATAGAGCCAATACAAATTTCTTCTTTACCATCTTTTGTTCTCCAGATCGGAAGAGGCGTTCCCCAATAACGTGAACGCGATAAATTCCAATCCACTAAATTTTCTAACCAGTTACCAAAGCGACCGATCCCGGTTGACTCTGGTTTCCAGTTGATGGTTTTGTTCAGCGCTACCATTTTATCTTTCAATGCAGTGGTCTTGATGAACCATGCATCGAGCGGATAATACAACACCGGCTTATCTGTGCGCCAGGAGTGCGGATAGGTGTGTTCGTATTTACGAACATCAAATGCTTTGTTTTCTTCTTTCAGAATGATGGAGATGATGACATCCGTGTTTTTGTAATCCGGATTGCTTTCATCTTCATCGGTATAGTTCTTCACATAAAAATCATCGGCATTGAGTGGCTTATGCGTTTTGATTTTATACTTCGCTACACCTTCTTTTAATTTCTCTCCGATGATGGAAACAAATTTTCCCTTCTTGTCCACAGTAGGAAGTTCATTGCCTGCTTCATCTTTCAATGTCAGCGCTGGAATTCCGTTTTGCTTCGCCACCCGGAAGTCATCCGCACCAAATGTTGGTGAAGTGTGCACCACGCCAGTTCCATCTTCAGTAGTAACGAAGTCGCCAGCGATCACCTGGAACGCCTTGTCTGCATCATAGAAGGGCTGCAGATAAGGCATGAGCTGCTCGTAACGAACGCCAACCAAGTCTTTGCCAGTAAATTCCTGAACGATTTGAAAAGGAAGGGCTTTATCACCAGTCTTGTATTCTTCAATCTTCAGATCTTTATTTTTCTCAGGAAAATATTTCCCAACAAGATCCTTAGCCAATACAACGCTAATTGGTTTGAACGTATATGGATTGAATGTATTGATCTGAACGTATTTGATCTTATCTCCAACAGCAAGTGCTGTATTTGATGGAAGTGTCCAGGGTGTTGTGGTCCATGCAAGAATGTAAACATCACCTGTTACGTTCTTAAATAAGAAATCTGACTTGCCTTCTTTTTTTACTTTGAACTGCGC
This sequence comes from Cyclobacteriaceae bacterium, assembly GCA_044228905.1. Classification (GTDB taxonomy): domain Bacteria; phylum Bacteroidota; class Bacteroidia; order Cytophagales; family Cyclobacteriaceae; genus ELB16-189. The sequence goes on from JBGATZ010000095.1 coordinate 10,371, forward strand.
TACAATCGAAGTGTCTTTCACTTCTTTGTAGCAACCGGGCTGGTTCAATTCGTGTGAGCTCAATCCCGTTCCATCGGAAGGAGAGTAAGGTTGAATTGTATACCCTTTATACAACAATCCTTTGTCATAGAATTGTTTTAAGATCCACCACAGTGATTCGATATATTCTTTCTCATAAGTGATGTACGGACTTTCAAGATCAACCCAATAACCCATCTTTCGAGTCAGGTCGTCCCACTGATCTTTATACATCATCACCGTTTCACGGCACTTTTGGTTGTATTCTTCGATGGAAATTTTCTTTCCGATATCGTCTTTGGTGATGCCCAGTTGTTTTTCAACCTGGAGCTCAACTGGCAAGCCATGAGTATCCCATCCGCCTTTGCGGTTTACCTGAAATCCCTGCAATGTTTTGAAGCGGCAGAAAATGTCTTTCACGGTACGGCCCATCACGTGGTGAATGCCGGGCGTTCCGTTGGCCGAAGGAGGGCCCTCGTAAAAGGTAAAAGAGGGAGACCCCTCGCGGTTGCTTACCGATTTCTCGAAAATCTTTTCATTCTTCCAGAATTCGAGGATTTCCTCCGCAACCTTAGCAAAATTGACGTCTTTGTGTTCCTTGTACTTGCTCACCTGTAGAAAAAATAAGGCCGCAATTTAGGAATAATTTGGGCATTAGAAGGGGCTTTTTGGCTAAAGCCAGGTTGGGATTTTGATAATTAGAAAGCTATGAATTCTGATAACTCTATTGGGCTAAAGCTCTGCCTGCTGTAAGCTCAATTGCCACGGGTTTAAGCCCGTGGCAATTGATTCAGAACTCCCATACCGTAAGACATACAATAATTGATATGAAAACTATTCGCCTTGACCAGCGCGATCGTGAATCTTGATCTTACCCAAATCAATGGCCTCGTCATCACCTTCAATGTAGAAGTTAGGCTCTACCTCATCGATAAGCTGGTGATCTTTTTTCTTCTTCGGTTTATCGAAGGTCATGATCAATGCGGGAAGCAGGATCAGGTTGGTGAACATCGAGATCACCAATGTGGTTGACGTGAGTAAACCTAACGCAACCGTTCCACCGAAATCGGAGAAGGCAAAAATGATGAAGCCGGCAAACAATACTACTGAAGTGTAAACAATACTCTTTCCTGTTTCCAGGATACTTTCACTCACTGCTTTCGGAACGAAGAATCCGGTTGACAATAACTCCTGACGATACTTTGCCAGGAAACGAATGGAGTTATCAACCGAAATACCAAACGTGATACTGAAGATCAATGCGGTACTTGCTTTCAATGGGATATTGAAATAACCCATCAACCCGGCCGTGATCATCAATGCAATTAGGTTAGGGATCAATGAAATCACAATCATGCGGGCATTGGCAAACAACATCACCATCGAAAGAGTGATGAGGATACATGCCAGGATCAGGCTTTCAGTAAGGTTTTCAATCAAAAAGTTATTTCCCTTAATGAAGATCTTGGACGAACCGGTAATAGTTACGCTCACTGAGTCTTTATCCGACTTCAGGTTTTTCTTCAGATCAGCAATCAATTGCTGAGTTTTCGGTTCAATCACTTTTTGAACCAATGAATCCATTCTCTTCGAACCAATGTCAGCCATTTGCAGTGAGATGCGCATCTTACTAAAAGAAGAGTCCACGAACGCTTTGAACAAACCGCTGTTATCACTCTGCCCTTTCATGTACCGAAAAATAAATCCCGCTTCCTGTTTGGTAGGCAAATCGTAACGATCCGGATTGTTATTATAAAATGCCTGCTTTGATGCTTTCACAAAGCTGATAATAGAGATCGGTCTCGAAGTGACAGTGATAGAATCCAGCGAAGCCTCAAAATTGTTGATCGTCTCAATGTTCTTCACATCCAGCAACGGACGTTTCTTTTTCGTTTGAATATCTACTTCCATTTCCAGTGGCATAATTCCACTGAAGTTCT